>PBEM01000015.1 GCA_002718415.1 Chloroflexota bacterium | reverse complement strand
TTTTCTCCGTAATTCTTTCAGAATATTATGTACCAATTAAATCAATTATACAAAATCTCAACGCGCAGACGGTTACAAGAATTAAGTACCTAAGCGAATCCAGATGTACTGCATAGAGCAGTAGCTAATTTTTTTAGTTCCTCGTCTGTCCAAATGCCCTTAGCTCTGTTATACAAAGTTACAACAACCCTACAATTATCTTTCCTATAACCACCTTCTGGGTCTATCTTATCTAGAGATGGAGACCAGTCATTTTCTGTAGTTGTACCACTAGTTCCTAAAATAATCTCATAAGGTATTCCTGTTACAGAGCACCTACCATCTTTAATCTGTTCATGAAACCAATCTGTATCCAAATCAAAAAATTTCCTCCAACCTTTACTACGAGCCTTTGCATCTGTAATCTTGCGTTGCACATATCTGTCCAACGTCATATCGCTACCTTTGATTTCTATCTTATTAGGTTCACCACTTTCTGGAATCAGAATTTTCCTACTAAGACGTAAGAGGTGTTCATCTTTAGCTTTACCACGTGCCACATTAAAAATATTTACTACAACTCTTGTGTTAGTAGGAGTATATCCATGTTCTGGATTTATTCTGTCCAGAGATGGTACAAAAGCATTTTTATAATGTTGTCCTCGTCCTGCCCCTTCGTTATAAGCACTAGGTATAAATGGCAAATTAGTTACTTCACATTGGCGATT
Source organism: Chloroflexota bacterium (assembly GCA_002718415.1). Classification (GTDB taxonomy): domain Bacteria; phylum Chloroflexota; class Dehalococcoidia; order Lucifugimonadales; family Lucifugimonadaceae. The sequence goes on along the minus strand of PBEM01000015.1, from coordinate 87,024 downwards.
GTTTTCTTCTATTTTATTTAAAATGAATTCTTGGGAGATAGAAGGAGTTATTCCTAGTTTCTTAGAGCGTTCTTTTGCACCATGAAAGAGTCTCCTACTCCAATATCTAGGAACATTTTTTTTATAACTACGGATTTCTCTTTCTCTAGATAGTTCTTTATGCCGTTCTGGATTCTTCTCTTTGTATTCCCTAAAATATAAGGTTTCACATTCCTTACAATGTGACTTATATCCTATAGAACCATTTGTGGGAGAAACATAAAAATCACTTTTTAGTTTTAGTTCCTTACATCTACGACATCTTAGATGCTCAACACCTGATTCGACACAATTATTACATGAAGGTCTAGTACCCCTTCTACCACCTCTTCTTACTATTCCGTTTGGATTAATGAACTCACGTAAAAGTTTTGTTTCTTCACAATGGAAACAGGTTCTCGATTCATTATCCAACCTCTTTTTTGCTTTTTCTCTCCTTCTTTCATTAATACAATCCGTACATTGATTTCTTCTACCACCAACCAATCTTTTCTCTAAGTAATATTTATCAAGGAGTTTTAATTCTTTACAGATAGTGCATGTCTTTGTAGTTAATTCGGTATTCATATTGATAGAAATTTATACAAAAATAAAATCTATTAATCTATAGTTTTTTTTACTAATTTTGAAATTTGATTAAATTAGTTTTTTAATTCTTGAGATTGAGAGCTAACAAAAGGGGGTAATTAGCCAATTTTGTTCGGTCAAATTCCCCTAAAAAACTCAGCCCGCAGACTGTGTACCCTTAATTAATATAGGGTGTCTGCGAGGATCGGCGTACTACTATTTTCACTATCATCATAAGATCACACTGGAAGACAGGTGCTGAACCTGTTCTGGAACATCCCCATACATTCGCGTAAATGCTCAAATAACGCGATCCAGTAGATTGGACATAGGAAATATAGTTGCTGCTCCAATGACTCGCGTTTATGAATCGATCTATTTAATAAAGTCCATGGAAATATCATTGAAATATGGGGAGTTAAATTCTGGTATGGTGTAGTTATGGTGTAGATTTCTAAAAATGACTGAAATATCAGAGGTTTTTCTTTCAGTATAAATCAAGTTTGGAGCGGCGGACGAGATTCGAACTCGCGACATTCTGCTTGGAAGGCAGATGCTCTACCAGCTGAGCTACCACCGCTTAATTCTATCTTACTTTGAACTCAAAAATTAATCATTAATCTTAGATGTTTTTTCTGTCTTTATACCCCGAACGTACTCCCAAAACATCTTAAGATTCAATCATTGCTTGGGATAAGTTATCGGAAATGGTAGACTAATTAGAGTAATTATTTTCCAACATAATTACAAATAAAAAAATTATAAAGGTTTTAATTTCTCAGAAATACTTAAGTATTCGTTGAAGTGAAAATTTGCTTTTTCTTCATCTTTAAATTGATCAAGGTAAATTTGAGAAAGTAATAAGTGAGAGTTAGCTGCGGCTTCTGAAGATGGAGATTTTTTAGTTGCTTCAAAAAGTGATTCTAGTGATTCGTTGTAGTAACCTAATTGAGCTAATATGTATCCTTTTGAGTATCGAGCACCTGCAAAAGATGCTTTTTCTTTATCACTTAAAATATCAAATGAAACGTTTTCTTCTATTTCTATAACACGGTTTGCAAGAATTTCTGCATCATATAGATTATCTGATCTAGCTAGGGCAATAGAAGCCATAGTTAATATCGTTGGGTAAGCAGGATATTGATTTGATATATATAAATTTCTATGTTGTACTTCATCATAATATTCAGTAACACCTAAATCATAAAGACTATTTACGATAACTGCTAAGGCTAGTTGTATATCCCATTCAAAGGGTTCTTTTTTTTCGTATTTTAGTAGTATATCTCTTGCCATTTCTGCCCATATAATCGCTTCTTCATTATTCATATTTTCTGATTCTTGCTGTGCTCTTAAAGAAACTGATTGAGCATGGTTTATTATAATTTTTTCGTGCAAAGGAGCTAAATTCGCAGCGCGCTTCATTAAATGAAATTTATCGTATTCATCCGTTGTTTTTTCGCTTAATGCTGCTAATCCACTTGCATAAGTTCTTCTTATGTCCCAGTGAACAATAATTCCTATTATGCAAATACTGAAAATAGATAAAATTACTAAATTAAAAAATTTCTTTGAAGTATATTTATCATTCTTTTTGATATTTTTTTTATCGTTCTTTTTATCGTTCTTTTTATCGTTTATTTTATATATAGATATGATCATTCCAATTATTATAAATAATATTGAAAGATCTTCTATTCTAGGAACACCCACCATCATTTCTACTAATTTAGCTAGAAAAGCTGATAGCAATCCTGTAAGTACTATTAGGTAATTTTTATCATTAGAAAGGTGTTTATTTATTAGACTTAAACTCATGATAATGATGGTTAAAAACAATAATGAAAATAATAATAAATTTATGAATCCAAGTTCAATTAGAAGATGTAGATAATAATTATGTGCATGTTCTACATTGATAAGTTTGGTTTGAGGTTCAATAACAAAATGAAATGAATATACAAATAAATCTGGACCTACACCAAATATTGGTCGAAGAGCTTTCTTAATTCCATGTTCTTCAACAGGAGTATCCCATGATTTGACTAATTTCATAGTTCCATTCCATATTTGGAATCGACCTGTAAGTCCTCCAGTAATATTTGTAGAATATAAATTTCTTTGTGGACTAGTTACTTCAGGTATAGTAGTTGAAAGTCTATATGTTGAAATATCATTTGAAGAATTTCCAGGTAATAATTGAATAATTATTAATGTTGATAATGAAATGGTAATAATTGAAATTAATTTAAGAATGATTTTATTGTTTACGGTATTTATTTTTATTGAAATCAATATGAAAAAAAATAAAGACAATATTAATGCTATCCATGACCCTCTACTAGCTGTAATCCAAACTATAGATATTTGTAAGCCTAATATTAAACCTATGGGAATAGTCCAAATCCATCTTGAAAAATTCTTAAAAAAGATTGTGGATAATGTAAGAGGAATTACCATAACTGTGAACGAACTAAAATTTAGAGTATTACCAAATGTTGAATTTATTCTATCTTTAGCTTCTATAAATTCTAATGGTTGATATCCAAATGTTTCTAATAGACCATAAAGGGAAGTAATTATAGAAATAATAATAAATAGAAAAGATAATAATTTAAGAGACAACAAATTTTTGAAGATATAAGGAACTAAAGACATAGCTGTCAATAAAGTTAAAATATCATATGTACTATAGCCATTTCTAGAATAACTTGCTCCAAAGAAACTAGAATAGGGTATAGGGGAAAGCAAAGTGGAACAGATAGTGCAAAATACAATGAGTACAAGTATTAGTATAAATAAATTATATGGTTTTTTTATTACTTCTAAAAAAGAAATTCTGATATCCATAAACCTTGATATATTAAAATCATCTTTAATTATTAGATTTATTAGTAGACTTAATAATGAAAGTAATATGAAACTATGAAAAATATAAGTTTTGACTTCAGTAAAAGTATAAAAATTTTTATCTATAGGAATAAAAATAATATTAAATGCAACAGCAAAAAAGAATAAATATTTTGAAACTGCCATCATTTTTTTATCGATTCTTTGAGGTTACAAATGAATAAAAAATTATTAGTCACAGGATGTTCGGGTTTTATAGGATTTAATACTGTCATAGAAGCTATTTCTGAAGGTAATTTTGTCATAGGGATCGATAATTTGGAATCGACATATGATTCTAACTTAAAAAGTATAAGACTCAAGGAGCTAAATAAGTTAAAGAATTTTGAATTCATTCATAAAGATATTAAAGATAAAGATATTATTAAAAAAATTATAGATGAAAAAAAAATTGATTGTGTTGTAAACTTGGCTGCTAAAGCTGGAGTTAGAAAATCTATCTCTCAACCTGCAGATTATTATCAAACAAATTTGATGAATACTTTAAATATCCTTGAAGTTTTAAAATTATATCCCCATGTTAATTTAATTCAGGCTTCTACATCTAGTGTTTACGGTAATACAAAAGGTAAATTTGTTGAAGATAACAGTTCAATAAATCAAATTTCTCCATATGCATCCAGTAAAAAAGCAGCTGAAGATTTATGTTATGTTTATAGTCATATTTATAATCTAAAAATCACAATATTAAGATTTTTTACAGTTTTTGGTCCTTATGGAAGACCAGATATGAGCATTTTTAGATTTATACATTGGATCTATCAAGGAGAATCACTGAAAATTAATGGTGATGGAGAACAAAAAAGAGATTTTACCTATGTAAGTGACGTTGTTAGAGGGATTTTAAGTTCTATTGAATCTAATTGGAAATATGAAATTATAAATTTAGGTTCTGATCATCCTTACTCAATTAATTATGTAATTAAACTGATTGAGAACTATTTTGGTATTGATTCAAAAAAAGAATATGGTCCATCTGATCCTTCAGATATTAGATCTACACAAGCTTCAATTGGTAAGGCGAAAATGATTTTGAACTGGTCTCCAAAAACATCGATTGAAGAAGGAATTATACAAACTTGTAAATGGTATGAAGAAAATGAAGATTGGGCAAAAAAATTAGAATATTAGATGTAATAAATAAAATATGAATAATGATAAAAAAATTTGTGTTGTAGGGATGGGGTATGTAGGTTTACCTTTAGCTGTGGCATTATCAAAGTATTATGATGTTTTTGGTTTTGATTATAATCCTGAGCGAATTTCAGAACTAATAAATGGTAAAGATAAAAATCAGATTATTAAAAACGAGGATTTAATATCTGGTTCTTTGAGTTTTACGACTGATGAAACCTGTATCAGTAATTCTGAAATTATAATCGTAACTGTTCCTACACCTGTCAATATAGATAATTCACCTGATGTTAGTTTTTTAAAAGATGCGAGTAAGATGATAGGTATCCAGTTATCAAATAATAGAAAGAAATCACATAAACCAATTATCTTATATGAATCTACAACCTTTCCTGGTTGCACAGAGGATATTTGTATACCTATTATAGAAGAATTTTCTACTAAAAAATGTGGTGAAGGATTTGATATAGGTTATTCTCCTGAGCGTACAAATTTTGGAGATAATAATCATAATTTAGAATCAATTGTTAAAGTTGTTTCGGCACAAAAAGAATCTGTTGCTAGGGAAATTACTGAGATTTATTCTAAAATCATTAAGGCTGGTATTTATATAGCTCCTAGTATTAAGGTTGCAGAAGCAGCGAAAGTTATTGAAAATATTCAGAGAGATTTAAATATTTCCTTAATGAATGAATTAGCTATTATTTTTGATCGACTAGATATTAATACTTCTGAAGTTATTAAAGCAGCATCAACAAAATGGAATTTTATACCTTTTAAACCTGGTTTAGTTGGAGGTCATTGTATACCTGTAGATCCATATTATTTAACTCATATTGCTGAAAAAAATGGTTATGTATCTGAAGTCATATTATCAGGAAGAAAAATTAATGATCAAATGCATAAATTTGTTGTGAAGAAGATAGAAGAGTTTATTGATTGTCATTTTAGGGGAAAGAAATCATCTTATCAAATTGATATTTTAATTTTGGGTTTATCATTTAAAAAAAATGTTTCTGATACAAGAAACTCTAAGGTAATTGAACTAATTAAACAATTGAACAGCAAGAAATATAATGTGGAAGTATATGATCCTTTAGTTGAAAAACAAGAAATTAGTTCTATTAAATTCAATAGTAAAAATTCTATAAAAAATAATTATGATATTTTAATTTTGGCGGTTGATCATGATGAATTTATTAACAAAGGATATTCAGAAATTGAGTCTTTTATTAAAGATGGAGGGATTTTTTTGGATTTAAATTCAGTCTTTTATGATTATGCTCATAAAAAAGAATCAATTCTATATTGGTCACCTTAATATGAAATTAAAAAAAAAGAAAATTTTTTTTATTTATGGTAATACACCTAATCCTTCTTTAATTGAAAGAGCTTTGGCAGCAGAAGATTCAGGAAAATATGAATCTTATATAGTATATTGGGCGCGAAAAGATTCAGACATTTCTATACCTTTTTCAAAGCTACTTCCAAATAATAGGTTTATTGAAATAGCTCTTGGAGATCCTAGAGGTAATATTATTAGAAGAATCACCCTTTCTATACTTTTTTCAGTGAAATTAAGAAAAAAAATTAGTTTTATTAATCCAGATATAATTTATCCTGTGAATCCAGATATGTTAGGTTTATCGTTTCTTTCTAATTTATTTTTAAGAAAAAAGAAATTAGTTTATGATTTTCAAGATCAAAAAGGTGAAGATCTAAATTTTATTTACAAGTCTTTATACAAAGTTTCCGCTTTAAATGTATCTACAGTATTTATTAGATCTGAAGGTTTTATTGATCATATCAGATCAAACAATTTATTTAAAAAAAATGTGATAATAAAATATTTTGCTGAAGCTCCTTTAGGATGGGAATTATTTGAAAAAAAATACACTAGTAATAATTTTATTAATCCTTTGGTTGTAGGTTATTTTGGCAATATAAGAGGAAAAAAAGAAATTGAATCTCTTATAGATGCTGTGAAAATAGTTAATGATGAAGGTAAAAATATAAAAGTGAAATTTGCTGGAGTGGGATCAGAAAGTAATTTAGTAGATGAGGCTAGTAAGAAATTTGAATTTATTGAATATTTAGGTCCATTTGATTATTTTAAGCATTATAAAAAGTTATTTATTTCTGCAGATATAATCTATGCTGTATATCCAACTAATTTATCAAATTATAAGTTTCATGAGGCTAGAAGGTTTCATGAGTCTATTGCGGCTGGAATACCTATAATAGTTAGTGATGGAACATACATGGCAAAAAGAGTTAAAGATCTTAATGTTGGATGGGCTGTAAATTCAAATTTGACCAAAGATATACAAAATATTTTGCTTGAAATACTTCAAAAACCTGACATATTAAAATCAAAAACATCTTCGAATAGTTTAAGAAAAAAACATAGAATGGAATTTTATATAAATGATCTACTAGATTCTTTTAGTAGTTAAAAATTTAAATATTTGTTAATTTTTCTATCAATTTTTTCCATTTTTTACCAACATCTTCATCTGTAAATCTTTTTGATGATTCAAGTCCATTTTTCACCAAATCTTGAAAAATATTTGGGTTTTCGATACTATTCCTTAATTTTTTTTCTAATTGATCTACGTCACCAACATTTATCAATATACCTGCTTTGCCATTCATTAATGTATCTCTTGGTCCAGACGGACAATCGGTAGATATGATTGGAGTACCTAAAGCCTGAGCTTCAATAATGACATGTCCAGGACCTTCCCATTTACTTGTCATAACGAGGACATTTGAATTTTTCATATATTTGTATGGATTTGGTTCGTATCCTGGTAAATCTACCAAATGATTTATTCCTAATGTCGTAATTAGATTTTCTAAGTTTTTTCTGTCTTCTCCTTCTCCTAAAATAATAAGGCGAGTGTTATCGATATTTAGATTTTTGAATGCTTTGATTAATGTAGGGAAATCCTTCTGTCTAGTGAGTCTTCCTACTGCTAAAACAGTCGATATATTATTATCTACATACCATGGATGTGATATAGATTCTTCAGCTTTTTTGATTATTTCTTTATCAACTACAGGATTGGGAATAATTTTAAATTTTGATTCAGGAATTTTTGAAATTATTGAAGCTGATTTTGCAACACCTTCTGTAGGTGCTACTAATTCAGAAGCATGGCTATATAATGATCGCCAGATTAGTGTTCTTATGGGGGATTTTCTAGGTAAACCTCCCATACTAATAATAAGTTTTGTTTTTGATGAAGAAATTTTATGCGCAAAAGTTGTTGGGCCGGTTAGCATTCTAACAATTAAAACATCCGGTTTGTTTTTTTTTAGATAAATGGGTAGCCTGATGATTATTGCGATACTCATTAGTAAAGACCATAATCTATAACTTGTCCAAGATGATAGCCATCTGAATGTTGGTATATATGGGAAGACTTTTTTAGTATTTAAATCTATAATATCTAGATTTTTTATATTTTTATTTGTATGATCCCATTCTCCGCGACAATTAATTAGTTCCACTTTAAAACCAAGTTCAGATAATTTAATTCCTAATCTAGGTATAGTTGCTGACTCACCAATGGCATCAGCTATGGGGGACATTATAGCTACTTTTTTCATTCTATTTTTTATATTTTATTAGTTTCATTAATTATATTTTTGTATTTATTTATAGATTCATTAATATCGAATCTAAAGAGATTTTTCTTGCTTATATTTATGAATTCTTCTTTTAATCCTGGAGAAGTAAATATTTTTATCATTGCTTTGATTAATTCTTTTTCATTATTTACCGGTACTAATATTCCTGCTTTGCCATCTAATAAAATTTCTTTCGGTCCGTATTTACAATCTGTGGAAATTATTGGTATTTCACATGCCTGAGCTTCGATTAGTACATTTGGTAATCCTTCATAATGACTTGTTAATACAAATACTGAAGATAGTTTCATATAATCATATGGGTTTTTTACAAATCCTGTAAGATAACAGTCTTTAGAAAGGTTTAATTTACAAATTAATTCATTTAAATTTTTTTTTTCAGGACCATCACCTAAAATTATCAGCTTAGAATTAAATTTCTCCCTAAATTTATAGAAAGATTTAATTAGTAATTCAAAATTTTTTTCTTTCGATAATCTACCTACCGATATAATTACAGGATATTTTTTATTTTCAAACCATTTATGAGGGTATATTTTTTCTTTGGAATTGGAATAAATATTGGGATCATAAGTTGGGTTGTAAATTACATTAATTTTTTTGTTTTTGTTTTTTATCATATTGGATAATTCTTCTTTTATACCAAATGAATTTGTAATGATCCCATGAGATTTTGGGTATAAAAAATATATAAGTAATTTTATTATCATTTTTTTAAAAATATTTATTTGATTTAAAGATTGGTTAATAGAACTCCTTTCAGTGACTATAACTTTTGTTTTATTACCAGAAATGAAATTTGATAATAAGGCTGAGACATTTGCAAAATGTTGAACTGATATTAGTATATTTGGTTTTTTTGTACGTAAATAATTGGATAGTGGGATAATTGAAAGTGAAGATTTGTTTTTATTTATAATTTTAACATTACATACTTTTTCCACTTCTTCGGACATAATACTTCTTTTTCCAAGAGTGATCATTTCAACATCATAACCGGATTTTTTAAAACCTAAGATAATTGGAATAGTAGATCTAACAACTCCGCCATCTGCATGTGGTATGAAGAAAGAAATTTTTAATTGTTTAGATTTAATATTTCACCCCATTTTTCTCCAATTATCTCTGCGTTATATCTTGATAGAGATTTGTAGGCACGGTCAGTATATTTTTTTGAAATATCTGGATTGTTTAGTGCGAATTTAATTTTTTTTGCCATTTCAGACGTTAAATTATGATCATTTTTAATTAAGATTCCATTTTTACCTTTTTCCAAAATTTCTCTAGGTCCAAAGGGCACATCAGATGAAATTACAAGCGTTCTACATTTTATTGCTTCAATTATTGAATTACCAAAACCTTCAAATAAAGAAGCAGATAAGAATATATCTGAAGTAGATATTAGTTGTGATATTTTTTTTGAGTCACCTATCCAACCTTCAAATATACATTTTTCAAAAACTTCCAATTTTTTTGCTAATTCTTTAGCTTCTTTAAGGTAACTTCCATTGCCAACAATTATCAGTCTTGCATTTAAATTTTCAGGTAATAGTGCAAAAGATTTAATAATTAAATCAATACCTTTTTCTCTGCTAATTCTACTTACACAGATGATATTAGGATTTGTTTTATTTATTTTAGTATATTTTCCTAGTACATCATCGTCTTCAATACTTATATTACCTATTCCTATGAATTTATTTTTTGGTAGGTTAAGCAATTTAGCAGAATATTTTGTGGCTTCATCAGTTAATGTAACTACTTTTTCACTATTTTTATATGTAAATTTTTTTATACCTATTCTGTACTTATAGAGACTTTGATTAAAAAATTTGAAATTTTCTCCAATAACTGTATTTTCTCTAGATATTATGATAGTTTTTTTGTTCGTAATAATTTTACAAATCACTACAATGAAATGTCCTTGAAATGATACAAAGTAATCAGGATTATACTTAATAAGATAAATTAATATACCTAAAATTGATTTTACTGATGATAAATATTTTCCCCAATTTAGGATTTTTTCAAAAGGGATTCTAGAAAAGTTCTTTATATTTATTATCTTTATGTTTTTGTTCCCATCTATTTTTGGTATTTCTTTTTGGTTAACTAGTAGATGAAATACTGAATTGGGATATTTTTTTGATAATGTATTAGCAATATTGATATATGAAACACTAATACCTCCATGATCAATAATAGGATTATAAAGTGTTACGATTTTCAATTGATTCCTATCTTATCTGTAATAATTTTAATGATTTTCAAAGATCTATTTTCCCATGTCCAATCTTTATATTTTTCTGTAGCATTTTTAGATAAATATTTTCCTAATTTTTGATCTGAAATTAATTTTGATATACATTCAGTTAGTTCTATGTGATTACCTGGAGAAAATAGTAAGGCAGTGTAGTTATTCTCTAATATTTCTTTAATTGGCGCTAAATTTGTAGCAATTATGGGTCTTTTAGCAGCTATATATTCAAATAGCTTTAATGGAGATTGACCATGAATGTCTGTTTGAGGTAAAACCAGAATTTTTGCTCTAGTTTGATAATCTTGAATTTTTGCTGGGGATAAATGTTTAATGAATTCTACGTTTTTGTCTGGTTTATATTTATTGATCAATATTTTCCTATCTTTTTCATTACCTCCAATAATAGTAAAATTTATTTTAGGTAAATTTTTTGATGATTCAATAATAGTTTCTACTCCTCTTCCTTTGACCAAATGTCCGGTATAAAGAACATCAAATTGTTGGTTAGTAATATTTTTGCTTTTGTTGGGAAGAGCATCTGGAAGTACTTCAATTTTATTTTTTTCTACACCTATATCTATTAAATTGTTTTTAAGTTCATTGGAAATCGTTGTTATGAAAATATTTTTACTTATTTTAGTAGTTAATTTAATGATTTTTAGGGCACGTTTACTGAATTCATGTGATCCTGCTCTATGTAATTCAAAAATTACAGTATTTCCTGTTATAGATAAAACTAATGCCGATAACCAGTGCCTAGTGTAATAAATATCAGGCTTCCATGATCTGCTGACTATAGGTATTGTTAAAGCAAATATCAAATTTGATATAAACATAAGAGGTGTTAAGAAAGGTTTAATAAATTTTTCTATAGACAGTACATCAATGAAAAAAACTGGCTGAATTTGAAAATTCTTCTCAATTCCAAAATATTTATAAGGATTAGAATTTTTTAAGGATAGATTGCTTTGTTTTCTGTTTGAGTAGAATAATTTAACTATTGATCCTGATGTTGACAATGATTCACAAGTTCGCATTATTTGAATACCATGCGCTCTTTCAGTAGGCATTCTCATTTCAGAAATATATGCTATACGTAATGAATTCCTCATATTTTTTCTAAAAAGTTATTATTTTTTTGATAATCTCTTTTCATAATAAATAAAAAATTTTTATTATGAATATTAAATAATTCTGAACTAACACTAAATAATTAAAATGATATTAATTACTAATGATTTTCATCCAGATGTGACCACTAATGCTAGGTTACTAAATGATGTTGTCACAGAATATTCTAATAATTATGGAGAAATTGAAATTTTATGTAGTAGACCTAGAAATAAAATTTCCCATAAATTTGATTCAAAGAATATTATCATTAAGAGATTTTGGAGTCCAAATTTAAAGAGAAGTAGTGTATCAGGGAGGTTATTTAATTCTTTCTTTGTTTGTTTTGGTATTTTTGTATTCTTGATTTTTAAAAGGGGTTCCTTAATTCTAGTAGACACGACTTCTCCTTTTCAGGGTCCTGTAGTCTGGCTAGCATCTAAATTCAGAAATCATAAGTATATTTATTTAGCGACTGAATTTTATCCTGATGCAGCTATAGCTTTAGGTTTTATAAAAGAAAAAAGTATTATTCATAAATTATGGGAAATCAGTAACAAAAAAGTTTATGGTTCTGCATCAAAAGTAATTGTAATCGGAGAAAGATTAAAAAATAATGTTTCTAGATATTTTAGTAATGGAATTGAGGATTCCAAAATAGTAGTTATACATAATTGGGCAGATACTGAAAAAATTAAGCCAATAGAATCTAAAAAGAATCATTTTCGTAAAAATCTAAAATTGGATAATAAAATCGTTATTTTGTATTCTGGGAATCTAGGATTATCTCATGATTTATCTACTTTGGTAGATTCGGCGAAAATATTAATAAATAACGATAAAATTGTTTTCTTAATTATTGGAGAAGGTCCCCAAAAAGAAAAAATTATGTCTAGTATTACTAAACATAATTTAACTAATATTATTTTACTTCCATATCAATCTGAAGATATATTACCATTCTCTTTGAGTTCAGGGGATTTTTCTGTAGTTACTTTGAATCAAGCAATGGATCAACTTACTGTGCCTTCAAAACTTTATCCTGCTATGGCTGCTGGTCAGGCTATAATTGCATTATTTAGTGAAAATACGGATATTTCTGATATTGTTAAGGAAAATAACGCAGGAATTGTTGTTGGGCAGGGAGATCATGAGAATTTTGTTAGGGAAATAAGTAGATTAAGTAATAACGAATATTTATTGGAAGAAATGAAAAAGAATTCTCGTATTGCCGTGAATAATAAATATTCAAGAAAAATTTCTGTTAGGAAATATTTAGATTTATTTGAAAGAGAAAAAATTACATAGTACATGAATCAGAATATATTAGTTACAGGCGCGGGTGGATTTATAGCACATCATATGGTTAATTATTTGAAGGATAAAGGCTTTTGGGTTAGAGCTGTAGATATTGTAGAGCCTGAATTTGAAAGTAGTAATGCAAATGAATTTAAATTATTAGATCTAAGGCTTAAGGATGCTGCTGAAGAAGCGGTAGAGGGTATTGATCAAGTTTATCATCTTGCAGCAGATATGGGAGGGATAGGGTATATCACTGCTTTTCATGCAGATATATCAAGGAATAATATATTGATGAACACTCATATGTTAGAAGCTGCACGTTTGGAAAAAATTGAAAGATTTTTTTATTCTTCTTCAGCATGTGTATATCCTGATTATCGTCAAGATTCAAATGAACTAGATGGGTTGAAAGAAGAAGATGCTTATCCTGCTGCTCCAGAGGAAGGATATGGTTGGGAAAAATTATTTACTGAGAAACTATGTCAATATTATACTCAGGATTATGATTTACAAACAAGAGTTGCAAGATTCCATAATGTATATGGACCATTAGGAACATTTGATGGAGGTAAAGAAAAAGCACCTGCAGCTTTATGTAGAAAGATCGCTAAAAGTAACTATGAAGATGATATAGAAGTATGGGGAGATGGAGAACAGACAAGGTCATTTATGTATATAGATGATTGTGTTGAAGGTATATATAGATTAATGCAATCTAATCACAGCGAACCTTTAAATTTAGGAACTGATTTGATGGTATCTGTAAATCAACTAGTTGACATAATAGCAAGTGTTGCTGGGAAAAAAATAAATAAGATTCATGATTTATCAAAGCCGCAGGGTGTTAGAGGTAGAAATAGTGATAATACAAAATTGTCTGAATTTCTTAATTGGACCCCTAATATTGATTTAGAAGATGGAATGAAAATTACTTATGAATGGATCAATAATCAAGTTAAATAATTTTTGTAAATCATATTTTTATTATTATTATTCACATATCTATAAATATAATGTCTAATAATTACAATAATTCAAATTTAAAAAGGTTTTTTGACATTATTTTTGGGTTATTAGGAATAATAATATTGATATTGTTATTACCTGTTATTTTCTTGATTGTTAAATTAGATACTAGAGGCCCAGTTTTTTATAAAAGAGATCGATTAGGGATTAATGGCAAACGTTTCCAATTACTTAAATTAAGAACTATGTCAGTAGGTTCTGATAGGAGTAATTCAGGTCTAAGAACAAAAAGTTCTGATACTCGAGTTACTAAATCAGGAAGATTTTTGAGAAAATGTTATTTAGATGAATTTCCTCAATTTTGGAATGTACTAATAGGAGAAATGAGTGTAGTCGGTCCAAGACCTGAATTTCCGGAACTTTATAACAGCTTGGAAAAGATATCACCTAATTTCAGAGATAGACTGATAATTAAACCTGGAATTACAGGATTGGCACAGATTGAATATAAACATGCCCATAACGATATTGAAGCTGCAGGAAGACTAGAATTCGATATGGATTATATAAGTAGTTCTAATTTTCTGTTGGATATTAAAATTATATTACTGACAATTAAGAGATCGTTTAGATTAGGTGGAAGTTAGTTTTTATTTCTATTTTCCTGGTGGAGTATTCTCATTGATTCCCCGTGAGATAATCCATCATCTCTTAGATTTTTATATTTTTCAGTATCAATGTTAGCCCAATCTATAAAACCTCTGATATCGTATTTACCCTCAATAGATATAGGTAATTTTCCTTCTTCTATCATTTTTTCTAAAGGATATTCTTTTTCTTTCAGTGGTAGATTAATTACTTTATTAAATCTAGCAGATTCATAAATAGCCATCATTATTTCAACTGTGTCTCGTGCTTTACGTCCGGACCCTCTGTGTTCTGGACCACCTTCTATCCATTCAATTAATTCTAATGTTTGAGCAGCATTACTATTCCCCCCAATTGCCTTATCCCCATCTTTTAAACCTAGATCAACGTCTTCCCATCCTCCAGTTGAGGCGTTAAATAATTTAACCTTAGTTTCCGTTATGTGTATCATACCTTCTGTACCTCTAATAAAAAACTTACCAGCATCACAATTGTTATCCCATAAATCAGATTGAATAAAAAACTGTAATCCACCCTCAAAATGAATCAAACCCATACAAGAATCTTCAATAACTGTTCCTCTTTCGTGTTTTTCTGAATTTCTTTCAACAGATCCCATTACCCATAAAGCTTTAGGATCATCTAAAACAAATCTAGCTCCATCTATTGAATGAGTACCCCAATTTGCTAGTCCATCTTTCACTCTCAAATCAGCTCTCAATGGAATACCTATAGCTCCTTTTTGTACAAGTTCTCTAGCCTTTTGCCATCCAGGGGTAAATCGTCTTTGATGAGAAATAATCAACTTAACATCATTCTCTTCGCATGCTTCAACCATTCTGTCTGCTCGTCCCATTCCTATTGCCATAGGTTTTTCACATATAATTCCTTTAACAGATTTTCCTTTAGCTACTTCTACTGTTACTGGATCATGTAATAGATGCCATACACAAACACTGACAATTTCAGGTTGAGCATCATCAAGCATTTCTTGAATGGTTTCATACCCATTAGGGATATTATAATCATGTATATATCCATCTCTAGCCATCTCGACTGGATCTGTTGCAGCAACAACCTCAACATTATTAATTTTGTTATACCCTTCCATATGTGCATTTGCTATGCCACCACATCCAACTATCCCAATCTTATATTTATGATTTGTCATTTTATATCCCTAAGCTAAACTTTTTAAAATACAATAATATTGGTGCCGAAGGTGGGAGTCGAACCCACACGAGCTAAGCTCAAAGGTTTTTGAGACCTTCGCGTCTGCCATTCCGCCACTTCGGCATGCTAAATACATTGAATCAGATTAAAAGAATAGCAAATTATAATATTTTTAAACTTAAAATATTATAATTTATATCTAACTACTTTATATATGTACTAATTATTTTGATATTGTAATTTAAATGACTATAAAAAGTTTTTTTAGGGTGTAATAATTTGTCTAATATTCCAAAAGTTCTAGTAACAAGACGTCAGTTTAAAGACCAGGTAAATAGGTTGGCAGAAGTCTCTGAAGTTATTCATTTAGAAAGACCTTCTCCACCATCTAGAACTGAATTAAAAAGATATGTGGAAGATTGTGCTGGAATTTTTGCTCATATAACAGATTCTATAGATGGTGAGATTATGGATGCAGCTGGAAAAAATTTAAAAGTTATAGCTGAGTTTGGAGTAGGATACGATAATATAAATGTTATAGATGCTTCAAATAGAAATATTGCTGTTGCAAATACTCCAGGAATTTTAACTGAAACAGCTGCAGATTTTGCTTTTACAGTTATTCAATCAGCTGCAAGAAGAATAGCTGAAAGTGATAGGTATGTTAGAAAAGGTAATTGGAAATGGTTTGATCCATTAGATTTACTTGGTCTAGATATTAATGGTTCTATTTTGGGAATTGTAGGTTTTGGAAGAATAGGAGGGGCTCTTGCAAAAAAAGCCATAGCTTCTGGTATGAAAGTGGTTTATTTCAGTAGATCTAAACCTAAAGAAGATTATGGATGTAAACGTTTAGATTCATTAGATGAACTTTTGCAGACTTCTGATTTTGTTTCTTTGCACTGCCCTTTAAATGACAGTACAAAAGGTTTAATAGGAGAGAAAGAGCTTTTAACTATGCAACCTCATTCAGTTTTAGTAAATACAGCCAGAGGACCTATAGTAGATACTGAGGCTTTAACTAAAGCTTTATTAGATAAACAAATATCTTATTGTGCTTTAGATGTTACAGATCCTGAACCTATACCCATTAATCATAAATTACTTTCACTAGATAATGTGACTATATTACCTCATATTGCCTCTGCTACAGTGGGGACGCGTAGAAAAATGTCTGAAATGACTGTTGATAATATTATTTCGGGTATTACTAATAAAGTACCACCGCATTGTGTGAATGTAGATGATATTACCTGGGGATAGAAAAAAATATAACTTGATTTAAATTGATATTTAAAATAGTATGATATTAAAATAATCAACTTTCTTTGTAAAAATATTTTGGAGTAAAAAATGGGTTCTCTTAGTCAAAAGCAACTAGATCATTTTGAGGAATTTGGTTTTTTGGTTGTTGATAATGTTCTTGATCCAAAAAATGTTATAGATCCAGTTATTGAAGAATATCGGATGGTTTTGGAAAATTTAGCAGAAAAACTTTATATGGATGGTTCGATATCATCAAAGTATGAAGAATTAGAGTTTGGAGATAGGGTAACTAAGATTTATTCTGAGAGTGGTGAAGTGCATAATCAGTTTTTTGACTTTTCTTTACCTCAGGGTTCTATAGAACCGGATACTCCGTTCTGGGCTGGTCCTGCGGTTTTTAGAGCCTTGACCGACCCAAAACTATTAGATGTGGTTGAATCAATTATTGGGAAGGAAATTTATTCTAATCCTGTTCAACATATTCGAATTAAAGTACCTGAAAAATATTGCCCTAAAGATGAAAACGGTATTGTAAAATTTGGAGCTACCCCGTGGCATCAAGATAATGGTGTTGTAACTAAAGAAGCGGATAACACAGACATGCTTACAGTTTGGTTTCCACTAATGGACTCTGATGCAAAAAATGGCTGTTTAACTATAGTTCCTGGATCTCATAAAGGAGAAGTCCTTACACATTGTCCAAACTATAAGAATAGAGGACTGGAAATACCTGAACATTTATTTGATATTGGAAGTTCTATGCCTGTACCTATGAAGAAAGGGTCAATATTGTTATTGACAAAAAAAACCGTTCATTCAGCTTTACCTAACATTAGTGATAGAATTCGTTGGAGTTTTGATCTTAGGTATAATCCTATAGGTCAAAGGACTGGCAGGAGTGTCTTTCCAGGTTTTGTTGCTAGGAGTGAATCAAACCCTGAGTCTATATTAAACGATCCTTTTACTTGGAATAAGTTATGGACTAAAGCAAGGGATGATCTTGCTAAATCAGAGCAGTTTTCTTTTAATAGATGGGATGGCAATGATATAGCTTGTGCTTAATTTATTATAAGTATTAATTATTAAAAGTAAAATTTAAATTTTTTTCACTCAATTTCCATAATTGATCTTGGTATTTAATATTATTAGAAAATTGTGAAGATTCTACAATTTTTTTTTCGTGGTAATAACAATGATTATTATCAGTAGAATTTAAAGTATTTATTATATTTTCTGCTCCCCATTTTGCATTTCTGCCAACTATATTTAAACCTAGATTTAATAAAGGTGAAATAAATCCATTATTAGAAAGTAATCTTGTACCAATAATACCTGGATGAACAGAGCTGACTGAAATTTTTTTATTTTGTAATTTGTTAGCTAAACTATAACTCCACATTAACATCGCTAATTTGCTTTGCCCATATGCTTTCATTCCGTTATATCCTTTAGTAAAAGAGATATCTTCAAAATTAATTGTGGCCTTTTCATGTGCTATCGAAGATACATTTATTATTTTTGAATTATTAGACAAGGAATTATTTTTTACAAGTAATCCGGTTAGGAGAAAATGGGATAAATAATTTACACTCCATGTCATTTCAATATTTTGTTTATCTAGTATTCTTTTTAAAAAAATACCTCCAGCGTTATTTATTAATATATCTATTGATATTGCTTCTTTTTTGATCTTTTCTGTTATTAATTTAATTTGAGTTTGATCTGATAAATCGCATATTAAAATTTGTGATGAATCTGAAACTCTATTTATTTTTTTTAAAGTTTTTTCACATCGTTTTTTATATCTTCCTATACCTATTACATTAAATCCTTTTGAAGCTAAAATTATTGCAGTTTGTTCACCAATACCTGAAGTAACTCCGGTTATTACACATGTTTTACCGTTACTTTTTATCATTTATAATTCTCCATTTATAATTACATCTATAACGGTAGTTTTATTGGATTTGATAGCATTTTCGATTGCTGGGCCAAGTTTATTAGTGTCTTCTATACGAATTCCATTTGCACCAAAAGCTTTAGCAATTGCACAAAAATCAAAAGGTAAAGGAAAATCCATGTTTAAATATTTGCTGGAATAATTTTTTTCATTCAAAACTTCTTCTTTATATATATTCATATTAACTTTTAGTACTCGATAGGAAGCATTATTACAAATAATGTAAACAACTGGGATTTTATAGTTAACTGATGTCCATAGTGCCTGAACAGTCATCATTGCTGTTCCATCTCCTAGAAATGCTATAACATTTTTGTTAGGTTCAGATAATTTTAATCCCAAAGCTGACCCCATACCCCAGCCAATAGCTCCCCCTCTAGCACCAAAGTAAGTATTTTTTTTAGAAAATTTTATTGCTGAATGTAACATCCCTCCAGAACTTACTGAATCATCAAAAATTATACAATCTGTAGGTAAATATTCGTTTATAGTTTTAAACATTTTTGCTACACCAATAGGATTTTTCCTTGATTGTGAAGTTGCTAATTTTTCAAACTCTTCGTATGTTTTTTTTGTTAATTTTTTATGGTTGTTTTTTCTGTTATTGATTATTTGTATTTTTTCTTTAGATAAATTTACTGATATTTCTTTTGTTAAAATTTCCAAAGTTTTTTTTGGAGAAGCGTGAATTCCTAATTCTGTAGATTCTGTTTTTCCTATTTCGGCTCTATTTATATCTAGATGAATTAATTTACAATTTTTGTTTAGAGGATTTTTTGGAACATAAAAATAATCTGAGAATACTGGACACCCAATTGCAAAAATTACATCTGCTTTATTAAGTTTTTGTATCGTATTTTTATCTCGGACACTACTCCATGGTAATTTTCCAAGATATTGTGGATGTTTAGTAGGGAAATTTACTTGAGTACTGATATGCCCATATACTCCTGCACCTATCTTTTCAGCCAATTCAACTGTTTCATTAATTGCATCATATTGGCTTACTCTGTCACCAACCAAAATAATAGGATTATTGGAAGAAGATAATAATTTTACTGCAATTTTTACACTGTTTTGATCAGGTTCTGGAAGAGAAAAATTTTTTGATGAAGGAAAAATCTCCATATTGGCTTTACTGTCTAAAGAGTTACCAGAGAATGAGACGAAAACAGGGCCTGTTGGTGGCGTAGAAGCTTCTAGAAATGCTCTTCTTAGGACACTTGGATATTGTTCTGTATGTGTAATTTCTACACTCCATTTACAAAATGGAGAAGCCATTTGCGCAAGATCAGATCTTCCTTCGGCGAGTTTTCTTACATCTTTATTTCCTGCAGTAATTACTAATGGTGTCCCAGCGTAATTGCTATCAGCAAGTAGAGAAAATGCATTAGCTAATCCATTATCAATGTGTAAACTAATAAATCCAACTTTCCCTGTTATTCTTGCGTAAGCATCAGCCATACCTACTGCCACACCTTCTTGTACTGCTAAAATATACTTAATATCAGGAAAATCTTCTAAACCATCCATTATGGCAGCTTCGCTTGTTCCAGGGTTTCCAAAAATGTACTCAACACCTTCAGCTCTTAACATTTCCAACATTCCATATGTACCGCTAAGTAATGGCATAATTATTCTTTCTTTTACAAGTTATTAAGTTTTCTTAAATATTAATGATGACATAAATATTGGGATTTTAGAAATAGAACATATATTCTAAATATATATTTTTAGATAAGGATCAATTATGAGTTTTGTATTAGTAGTTAAAAATAGTGAGCTTGCTAGGGCTATAGAAAAAGCATGGACAAAAAATCGCCGTTAAGTATTTAATGAATTAATAGCTTCATCAATTTTTGGGGGATCAAATCCATCAATAACTTTTTTCCCGATTAGTATAACTGGAGTAGTATCAAAGCCTAATTTATTAATTTCAATTTGTGCTTCCAAATTACTTGATACATTTTTTTCCTCGAAATTAATTTTTTTTAATTTCATATACTCTTTAGCCATTTCACATGATGAACACATATTTGATGTATATATAATTATTGATTTTTTATTTTTCAATTTATTTGTACAGATTTAACATTAGGTGCATGTATACCTAAGGAAGTTTTTAAAAACATTTCTACCTGTTGATGGGTAGGAACACATTCTGGGCATTCCTCATTTACTCCTGGAGTATATTTTAGTGAAAGTAATTCTCCATCCATTTGAATATCAGTCAATTTACCACCTTCTGATCCGACCATAGTAGAAATTTGTTTAATTACAAAGTCTACCTTTGGATCTAAAGAAGAATTTTGCATAATAATATCCTTTTTTTATTTCAAATTATACTCTCATAATAGTATATTATTATGTTAAATCAATACTAATTTCATGGTAAGGTTTTTCGTATATAATTTTTTTATGGAGAAATAAATGTTTGAACTTGAAGTTTTAAATCCTATAGCTAAACAAAGAGCAATGGAAAATATTTTTAATATTAATTTAAGACCTAAAACTCTCGATAACAAAACTATTGGTCTTGTTTGGAGTGGTACTCATGGAGGTGATGTGGCTCTAAATAGAGCAGGTGAAATGTTACAAGAAAAATTTTCTAATGTTAAGATAAACTTTTACACAGGTGGTAACTATCCTACACCCCCAGATATATTGAAGAAAGCAGCTAAGGAATCTGACTTAATAATTGGTGCAACAGGGGACTGAGGAACATGTGCATCGTGGATGGTCCACGATATGGTAGAAGCTGAAAAGCTTGGAGTTCCTTCAATTCCTTTAATTTCTGGTCGATTTGAAGGGGATGCTATTGCAAGTTCTAGAGCATTTGGGATGCCTGAATTGAAATTTGTAATTGTTCCACGTATTTATAGAAATCTAGCTATTGAAGAATGTATTAGTCAGACAGAAGATGCTATAGAAGATATAGTAAGCGTATTAATTGATGACCCAGATAACAAAACTTTTAGTACCAAAGAGATAGATACCCAATCTTCTTTTATTTATCATTCGGATGATAAATTTCAATGTTCTTTACTTATGAATAAAGATTTATTAGATAGAGATATAGGTGATGGTTTTCCTTTACTTCCAGCGACTAGAGATAAAGTAGATGAATTAATATCTGCTACTTCATTATCTTCTGAAGATGTTGTATGTGATATGCCTCCAGGATTTGGAATAGCTACTGTAGAAAAGATTGCGATTAATTCTGCATACGCAGGAGCTAAACCTGAACATATGCCTGTAATAATTGCAGCGGTTAAGGCTTTTTCTGGTTTAGGAGCTTCAAAAGATCCTTTACTTGCTAGTAATGCTACAGATCATGGCAAATCTTTATTGATGTCAACTAGTCCACAGGCTCCACTTTTAATTGTTAACGGTCCTATTGCAAAAAAATTGGGAATTAATTCTGGATCTGCTCTTGGGCCTGGTAAGGATAATGAAGTAAATATTGTTATAGGCAGGGCTTTTTATCTTTGTTTGAAAAATATAGGGTATTGGTATCCAAATGAAATGGATATGGATACTATTGGATCCACAAGAAAATTTGTTCAATGTATTGCTGAAAATGAAGATATGAGTCCTTGGGATCCTTTTCATGTGGATTTAGGTTTCGGAATAAATGAAAGTACAGTCAGTGTTTTTGTTACAGATGGAGAATTAGATATTCAGGATCAAGGAAATACAGATGCAGAAGATCTTTTAAAAGTATTAGCTTATGGATGTACATTTGGATCAGCTAATATTCAAAAAGGTAATAAGGGACCAGGAGGAGGTAATCAACGTTTGATATTAATGCCTCCGGATGTAGCTAATCCTGTAGGGACAGATGGAGAATTTTCTAAAGATAAAGCAAGGGAATTCATACATAATCATGCTGTAGGAAGTCTTGGTAGAATGACACATTACATGCCTTTGGAAGATGCTAGAGTGTCAGAACAATGGCAATGGATTAAAGATTTAAATGAAGATCAGAGAAAAGCTACCGAGATACCTATTATGAATAGTTATGAAGATTGTTATATTGTAGTTGTTGGAGCTGATAGAGCCAAAACTGCAGTCTTCCCTAGTGGTCCTTCCCCTTCTACGGAAGGAATTGATAGTTATATTTCTAGATAGTGTCTAATCAACTGTTACAATATTAAAAAAAATACCAGTAACATGAAAATAGTAGATTCTCATCCGCATATTTATTCTAAAAATATGGATAAATTTCCGTCTATTAAAGACCCCTGGCAACCTGGGCAACCATCTTCAGCAGAAGATCTAAAAAAACTGATGGATGAAAATGGGGTGTCTAAATCAGTGTTTATTCAAACTAGCACGTATTACGGATTTAGTAATGATTATGTCATTGAATCTGCAAATAAATTTAAAAGTTGGGCTACAGGTGTTATTACTTTAGATCCGGATAATGTTTCTAGTATTAATTATTTAGAAAAAATTGTAACTAGTTCAAATATTAGAGGATTAAGAGGAATTAAAGATTCTGAAAACAGAATTAAGTCAAATTCAGTATATAAATTATGGGAGAAAGCTCTTGAATTGAATATTGTAGTAAATTGTATGGTTATGGATGATATTAACTTAGCAAAAGAAATAAATCAAATTTCGAAAGATTTAAGTCCACTGAAAATAGTAATTGATCACTGCTTTATGTTGAACTCTGTGAGAAAAACAAAAGAAACTTTAATTGCTTTGGATTTACTTTCAAAAAATAAAAATATTTTTGCCAAACTAACTTCAGGTACGCATGGTTCATCTCGTATTTTTCCACATGAAGATATGTATGAACCAATTCGAAATGTTATTCATATGTTTGGTTCTGAAAGATGTGTATGGGGTTCTAATTTTCCTAATAAATTATGGTCTAAAGGTACAAATTATCAAGAAAATCTTAGTTTTGTCTCAGAAAAATTAGGCTTGAGTGATTTTGATAAAAAAAATATACTCAGTACTGTTCCTTTAAAATTATGGTTTTCTTAAACCTTTTATTTTGAGGAATGTTCTTTACTTAAGAGTAATCATCAGTATCAAATACTTTATTCATTTCTTTCCAAGTATCAAATTCTCCAGATTCTAATTTTTTTAGTAGTGGGAACATGGTTTCAGACCATTCTTTTACTTTTGTACGTGGAGGTTCTATATGTATACCATCTTCTAATTTAAAATTTTCATCTACTTCAAGTAACATAACTAATCTGTCTGATACGTTATAAATACGCATTCTTCCAATAGGTCTATCTTTCAAATCCTGAATTACCTCTGGCCAAACATTAGAATGATAATCAATATAATCTTTAATTTTTATTGGATCATCTTCTAAATCCACTTGTAGTACAATAATCTTTTGGTTTTTCATATTTAACTCAATCTATTTTTTTTCATTCTATCAGTATTATTTTTTTACTTTAAATTTAATTACATTACTAGATTCCTGTTTTGATTTAATTTTTTTATATACTTATCAAATCTAGTTAATAAAAAATTAAGTATTAAAAATTATGGAATTTATTTAAATATGAAAATTACTTCAGTCAAGGCGTATGTAGTGAATCCTAATTTAGGAAATAGCCCTTTTGTTAAGGATGATTGGCAATGGACATATGTTGTTATAGATACAGATGAAGGAATTTCGGGTTGGGGAGAGTCATCAAATGTACCCAGAAAAGGAAGTCATATATCTGCGCATGGCATTAATATTGTTGAACAGGTCCTTATAGGTCAAGATCCTACAGATATTGAAAGAATTTGGCATACTATTTACCGACACTATACCTATTTAGGATCTAGAGGTTTTCCAACGACCCTTTTATCTGGTATAGATATAGCTTTATGGGATCTAAAAGGAAAAATCTTGAATCGACCAATATATGATTTGTTGGGAGGTAAAGTAAGAGAAAATGTTCCCTTATATGCAAATGGATGGTTTGACGAATGTATCACTCCTGATGATTATGCTAAGGCTGCTAGGAAA
Source organism: Chloroflexota bacterium (assembly GCA_002718415.1). GTDB lineage: Bacteria > Chloroflexota > Dehalococcoidia > Lucifugimonadales > Lucifugimonadaceae. The sequence goes on along the minus strand of PBEM01000015.1, from coordinate 62,043 downwards.
GTAGTTAATGATGGTCATGACACTATTAAATTAGATCCATTTCTAGAAATGATTCCTTATCATACAACATATATAGATGGGAGAATTTCTAAAAAAGGCGAAAATCAAGGCTACGACATAGTTTCAGCTGTAAGAGAATCTGTTGGAGATGATATTGATATCTTGATAGATGCACATGGTAATTTTGATCTTCCAACATCAGTTAGATTATCAAATAGACTTTATGAAGATTCAAATATTGGTTGGTTTGAGGAGCCTATCCCTCCTGAATCTTTTCAGGCACTTGAAAATTTCAGGAATCAAACTTATTCTCCAGTATGTGTAGGTGAAAGATTATTTACTAGATGGGATTTTCAGCATGTTCTGGAAAATAATTTAGCAGATTATATTATGCCAGATGTAACTTGGACAGGTGGAATTTCTGAAATGAGAAAAATTGCTAATTTAGCTGAGTTATATTATGTACCTATAAGTCCACATAATGCTCAGGGAGCAGGTCAAATATTAGCTGGTGCCCACATAGGAATGCATGTTCCTAATTTCTATAAACTTGAACATTGTATTGCTTTTATTACTGGATATAATGAATTTTTAAAAGAACCAATAAATTTTGTTGGGAATACTTTAATTATGCCAGATGGTCCTGGCTTGGGAATTGATCTGGATATGGATAAATTGAAATCGAAAATACATGAAGACTGGAAGTAATTTAATATGGAAAATGACTTATTCTCTTTAGATAATAAAATTTGTATAGTCTCTGGTGCTGCTAGTGGTATGGGGAAGCAAATATCATTAGGTTTTGCTGAATATGGAGCATCAGTAATTTTGGTGGACATAAATATTGAAGGTGCTGAAGAAACTCACTCATTAATAAAAAATAATGGAGGAAAAAGTTTAGTTGTTCCATGTGATGTTTCGAATATTAATGATATAGAAAATCTATATGAAATATTGGATTCTAAATTTGGAACTATTGATGTATTAGTTAATGTAGCAGGTGAAGGATTAGGTGGTAGACCTGAAGAAATTGAGTTGTCAATTTTAACTAAAACACTAGATAATTTAGTTGTAGGTAGATTTAAAATGTGTCAGGAAGCTGGCAATAGAATGATAAAAAATAATGTAGGTTCTATAATAAATTTTGGTTCTATAGGAGGATGGAGTTCCTTAGGTAGGGGACATGCCGCTTATGGAATTTCTATGGCTGCAGTTATTCAAATGACAAAAGAGTTGTCAACAGAATGGTCTTCTAGAGGTGTAAGAGTTAATGCTATATTACCTGCTCAAGTTTGGAATGAAAATTTAAGATCTAGAGTTAAAGATAGACCTGAACTGGAACAAACTTTCAAAGATGGACTTCCAATAGGAAGGTTAGGAAATCCTGAGGAAGTCAAAGGTTTAGCGATTTTTCTTGCTTCAGAAGCTTCAACTTTTATTACAGGTGCTATCATACCTATGGATGGAGGTAATCTAGCAATGAATTCTGGTGGATCTTATCCAGGAAGTTCTAGGATATATGGATAATAATTCTTTATTTGATCGGTGAAAAATTACTAGGTAATAAAATTTTATTTTCCATTTTTATTGGAGGTTTAGCTTCACTCTTTGGTGGCCAACCTATTTCTGAAAACTTTTTTCGTGATTCCGTTCTTTGTTGAAGATCCTTATAAGCCCAAATATGCATGAATTTGTTTACGTTACCAACTTCAGATATATAAGCACCTACTAAATCAGATAACTTTTTTCTTTCTTCAATTTTTTCTTCCCAAGCAGGTAAAATCTTTTCAATTTGTCCTGGAGGGTAAGTGTAAATTCTCATTTCAAAGAAAGGTCCTATATTTCTCTCTCTCATTTCTGGTGAGAATGAAACTGGTATCCAGAACTCAGTATTCATATTAACCATACAATCACCAGTATTTGGTGGCCATAAACCTTTATTAACTGCTTCTTTTCTACATGAATTTCTATGTTCCATATTTTCGTATGGCCAAACATGTATAATCTGATTTAATGGTCCAATTTCTGTATACCAAAATGCTCCAATATTGCTGACAGTGTTTCGACCATCAATTTTTTCACCAAATTTTTCTAATACATAATCTAATTTACCTGTAACTAAATCATAAGTTCGAAATTCATAAATCATAATCTATCCTAAAAATATTTAATAATGAAAATTATATTATAAATTTTCTATGTAACCAAATTATAAATAAAAGAACCAAATTTTCGATAAGATTATCGATATGCAGAAATTTAAATCTAAAATATATTATGGTTGGATCATTGTGGTGGTTATGGGAATTATTTCTTTTGTTTCTATGGGATTACTTTCTTTGAATTTTGGTTTATTCATTAAGCCGATGGGAGATGATTTAGGTATAGGTAGAGCTACATTTGGGTTTGCACAATCTGCAATGATGATATCTGCAGCTTTTTCAGCACCTTTCGTTGGGAAATTGATAGATCGTTATGGTACTAGATTATTATTACCTATTGCAGCCACAATTACTATTTCTTCGATTTTTATTCTTAGCCAATCCGATAGTAGTATTCAAATAATTATAGTTTTTATTGTGATGGGATTGATGAATTTTAATAATCCCGGGAACATGTTTACTTCTATCCCTATACTAAAATGGTTTGTAAAGAACAGGGGTAAAGCATTATCTTTTTCGTCCCTAGGTATTCCAATCGGAGCGATTGTATTTATTCCTTTGACTCAAATCTTAATAAATAATAATGGTTGGCAATTATCATTGATGATCCTTGGATCTATAGGATTATTAGTAATTATTCCAATCTCATTATTATTTCTTCGTCGTCAGCCCGAAGATATAGGATTACAGCCAGATGGGAAAAATTTAGAAATAACATCTAAAAATGAAGAGAATATAAAACCTGAAACGTCTATTACTTTAAAAGAATCTTATAAAACTTTTACTTATTGGCAATTAATTATAATTTTTTCTTTGCATTATTTTGCTGTTGGAACTATAGCATTACATAGAATACCTGCTTTTATGGATAGAGGATTAGATCCTACTTTAGTTTCTATTTCTACTGCTTTTGATGCTGTTTGTGCAGGAGTTAGTTCTTTTATTATGGGGTTTCTTATATCTAAAATCAGTTCTAAGTGGATTGCTTCATTTAGCTTCTTTTGTTTATTTATTGCTAGTGTCATTACAATTTATGCATTTGATTTTTGGGGAATGTTTATTTCGATGTCTATATTCGGGGTAGGAATAGGGGGGTTAATATTCATACAAAATTATATTTGGGCTGAAAAATTTGGTAGAGAAAATGTAGGTACAATTAAAGGGTCTTCATTTTTTGTAATTATGTTGATTGGAGGTATTGGTGCTCCACTTTCTGGCTATATTAAAGATGTAACAGATTCTTATGTATTTATTTGGTGGATATCTGTTTTAATTTTGTTTATTTTATCTATTTCGATATTGTTTGACAGAAAAAATAAAAGTGAATAAATTATTTATTTGTATTTGGATTGCGGGCAAATAAAATAACTAATGAAGATAAAAAACATAGTGTACTTACAATTAAAAATGCTCCATCATAAGATTTATAAATATCATAATAACGTCCTACTAAAATTGGAGTTGAGACCATAGAAATTGCTACTATCATACTTGAAAACCCAGTTATAGTAGCAAAATGTTTCTTTCCGAAATATTCTCCTCTCATAGCGTGAATTAAAGGTGTTCTTACACCATAACCAATCCCCCAAATTACAGCAAAGAACATTATTGAATAAAAGCTATTAGCAAAAATTAATATGATTATAGAAATACCTTGTACTGATATGAATATAGATGATAGTAATCTTTTGCTATAAATATCTCCTAATATTCCTCCTACTATATGAAATATCAATGAGAAAACAGCCATTATTGGTATTATAGTACTTGCAATTTCTGGTTGAATATTAAGTCCATTAGAATCCGTAAGATACAGGAAAATATGAGCCATAATTGCTGATAGAGATGCATTAACAAACATATGTCCCAATGTTAGAGACCAAAATGAACTATTCTTAAGTGCTTCATTGGTAGTGAAATCTTTATTGATTTTTACTGTTTTTATATCTGGATCATTTTTTTCAATAGGTGGTTTTTTGTTTAAAATTATTGCTGTAACAGGTCCTAAAATTAATGTGATCATTCCAAAAATAAACATAGTGGATCTCCATCCCAAACTTTCCATACCCCATACTAAAATAGGAGCACTAAATCCCCCTAAAACTGATCCTCCTATTACTATAGACATTGCTGTCGCTTTATTTTTTGTCATCCAAGAATTTACTGCAGTAATAGATGGAGTAAAACCTCCTATTGAAAAACCTAATGCGATTAAGAAAAAAGATATGTAATAATGTACAGGTTTTTGAATAAATGAAAAATAAATTAACCCTAATCCAGCCAAACTAAAACCTATAAAAACCATTTTTCCCACACCGAATCTATCGATAAGCCATCCCTCTATAGGGCCGAATAATGCTCCTCCAAATCTTCCAAATGAGGCCACACCCGAAACAAGTGTTCGTGACCATCCAAATTCATCTTCTACTGCTCTAAAAATTGTACTTGATGCAAAGAAAGTAGGGCCACTACTTATAAATCCGTTAATTCCTCCGGTTATTGAGATTATCCAACCGAAATTTATTTTCTTCTTCTTCATATGCCAATTTTATGACTAGATATGTAAAAATCATAACGATTTCTTAAAGTTTTCTAAAAAAATAATTAACATTTATACTAGATAATTCCTATTAGAAAGGTTTAGTGGCAGAAAGAGAGGTAAAAAATGATTACAAAAAAGATTTATACGGGATTTATAATAGCAATTATTTCTATATTTTCTTTTACTTCAGTTGCATTTGCTGATGAACCTAAAGATAAAAGTTCAAATGAAGTTTTATCTAGAGCTGCAGAAATATTAGGAGTAGATGTAGTAGATCTTGAAAATGCATTAAAGAATGCTAATGCAGAAATTAGGGAAAAAAAACATGAATCTAAATTACAAGAATTTGTCGATAGTGGAAAAATTACTCAAGAAGATGCCGATGAAATTAATCTATGGAGAGAATCAAAACCTGAAAGTATTAAATCTCTAAGAAAAGTTATTCATACTATGAAAAAAGAAGGAGAATTTAAAAGGCTTTCCAAAGAAGATTTAGCAAGTAAGGCTTATGAATTAGGTTTTATTAGTCAGTTAGAACTGGATGAAATTACATTATGGTTTGGTTCAAAACCTACAGCCATAGAATTAATTAAGCCTGACAAAAAGAAACAGAGGAAATTTCGTAAATTTAGAAGCCTTAATAAATTTAAAGTTCAAGATAATACACAAAAGTTTTCTGAAAGTTTTAGAGAAAGATCTATAGAAGAATTAGTTGTTCCTAGAACGAACATATAAAATTTTTGAATTCATAAAGACCCATTTTTTAATGGGTCTTTATATTTAACTCTCATTTTTCATCATTCTTATATTTATTGAACTAAAAGAGGAATTTATTCTTTTTTCACTTAAAATTTCTATTAATTTGAATCCTGAAATCTCTATAGTATTTAAGAATTCAAATTTTGATTTCATCGACAATATTTGAGCATGTTTTTTCTTATTATTGAGAACGATGTCTGAAATAATACAACTTCCACCACATTTTAATACTCTATAAATTTCCTCAATAGCTCTTTCATTTTTTTTCGTAGAATTAATAATTGCATTCGCTATGACGAGATCAAATTTTTCATCTGTTTCAGTGATATTTTGTATGTTTCCTAATTTAAATATAATATTTTCAATTTTCTGTTGTTTTATAATTTTTTGAGCTAAAGAGATAAATTCAGGAGATTGATCTAATGAAACAATATTTACAAAATTTTCTACTTGTTTAGATATGAGAATAGAATCAATTATACAACCACTTCCAAGGCAAAGAATTTCTTCTTCTTTTTTTATATTTAAGTAATTTAAGAGTTTATTATTGATTTTTATATATTTGATAATCTTTTCGGGGATATAAATTAAATCTTTTTTGTCATATAAATTATGAATGTTAGGATAGGGAATATTACCAAATATCATTTCATCTTTTAGTTTATTTATTTTTATTAATTTATCCATAATTAGTTATGTAATTGTATTTAAATCTTTTATCTAAAGTAAAATTATATTTCAAATGTTTTTCTAAGTGGGCTGGTATTTTGTTAGATTCTTTAATTTCTTTCGCCGCTATTTCAAGTGCTTTTTGGTGGGCCTCTTCAGGAGGTTTTATTAAATCCGTAAAAGCAAATACTACATTTGTTTTTCCTTTTATAGAATCGATAGTTTCGGGCATCCTAGTATTAATACTTCTAATACTTACTAATCAGTGGCTTGGAATTTTTTCTTATTCTAATAACATTTATATATTTATGTCACTTGCTTCAATTTGTAGTGTTTCTGGGGTATTTTTATTTATTTTGTCAATTAAGAAAATACCATTAGGTATTGCTTATACAATATGTGCCAGTGTTCAAGTATTGACCGCAGTATTTTTGGACTTTGCTTTCAATTCTTTACTTCCTAATTCTGGTGTGTTTTTAGGAGGAATGATTATATTATTAGGAATCTTATCTATAAACTTTTTTGCTTTTAAGACTATGAAAGATAAAAAAGTATCTTTTTATTTATACATTATTGGAATTTTTTTTAGTTTTGTTGCTGGAGTTGTTTGGAGTGTTGGAAATTTTTCTAATGATAGGGCATTAATTGAAGCTAATGTTTTAGTAGGTGCTATGTTTAGAAGTTTTGCACCATTATTAATTTTTGGCCCTTTACTCTCTTTAAAATTTAGGAACCATATTGTAATTATTTCTCGTAAAGATTGGTCAAAGATATTGCCAGGTGCTCTTTGTATTTCAATAGCAATGCTATCTTGGTTAGTTTCATTAAATGTTAATTCTGTTACTTTAAACTCAATATTTATAAGTATGTCTCCAATGTTTGCAATATTAATAGGTTTTATATTTTTTAAGGAAAAAATTAAACTGAATGAGTTACTAGGTATCTTTTTGTGTCTCAGTGGTACATTGATGGTAATTATAAGTAAATAAAATTTATTTTTCTTTGTATTTTTTTAGTAAATTTTTTGCAATAACCAATCTTTGTATTTCAGATGTTCCTTCACCTATTATCATTAGAGGAGCATCTCTGTAATATCTTTCTAGTGGTAAATCTTTGATGTATCCGTACCCACCAAATATTCTCATGGCATCCATAGTTACTTGTGCACAAATTTCACTAGCGTACAATTTTGCCATTCCTGATTCCATATCAAATCTTCCACCTGAATCTTTTTTCTTAGCAGCATCGTAAGTCATCAATCTTGCTGCGTGTATTTTTGTAGCCATATCTGCCAAATAATTTTGTATTGTTTGCCTTTCAGAGATTTTTTTCCCAAAAGTTTCTCTTTGTTGTGAATACTTAATTGCTGTTTCAAAAGCTCCTGTAGCTACACCTACTGCACGTGCTGCAATGTTTATTCTCCCTGTTTCCAAAGCATCCATGACATGGTAGAATCCTTTTCCTTCTATTTTTCCAATAATATTTTCCTCATGGATCTTATAATCCTTAAAGATCAATTCAGTAGTATCTACACCTCTATAACCTAATTTATTAAGGTCTTTTCCAGAAGAAAATCCTTTTCCTTTTTCAGCAATAAATCCAGTAATTCCTCGATGTTTTGGTTCTATAGACGTGTCAGTTTTTGCTAAAAGAAAAAAAACATTTCCGTGTTTGCCATTAGTAATAAATAACTTATTACCATTTATGACGTAATAGTTATCATTTTTTATGGCTCTAGTTTTCATAGAAGCCACATCGCTCCCAGATCCAGGTTCAGTAAGAGCTAATCCCCCTCTTTTTTCTCCTGTAGCGAGTTTGGGTAGCCATTTATTTTTTTGTTCTTCTGTCCCATATTTTTGGATTGCATATGATAAAATTGAATGTGTTCCAATAGGACCGGTTATTGACATCCAGCCTTTTGATAATTCTTCGAAAACCATTGCATAAGTAGCGTAATCTAACCCCATCCCACCATACTTTTCTTGAATAGTTATTCCAAATAAACCCATCTCAGCCATTTGGTCGATTAATGATGATGGATATGTATCATTATCATCATATTTTGATGAAATAGGATTTACTTCTTTATTTACGAAATCTCTAACAGTATTGAGAATTTGTATACGTGCTTCTTCTATTTTATTTTCTCTCATGGTTTTTTTGATTGAGGGAATTAATTATCTTTTTATAAAATCCATATTATTTAACATAAATTAATTATGTTTAATTACAATAGTCATTATTTCACCAATATTATGAGTATAAAGTTTTTTTTTATAATAATAATAATTTCTTCCATAGTATTTTCTAGTTGTATAAGTCAGGAAGAATTGCAATCTTATTTAATTGATCAAATTTTGGGGGATGAAATTGACAATTCAGAAAATAGTAAAGAAATTTTTATTGAATTGGAAAATTCACCTACTCCTTTTCCTACACCAACCATTGTCCCAAAACCTACACTAACATCCACTCCTGAGCCTAAATATACTCCTGAGCCTACATCTACACTAGAACCTACATCTACTCCTATAGTTAAACCTCAAGCGCCAACCGTACCTTCTAAACCTGAGAAAAAAAAAGAAGTAATTGTTGCAACAGCTAAACCTGAACCAACAGTTACACCTACACCTACACCTACACCTATTCCTACCGCTACATTAGTTCCTATCCCAACTGTAACCCCTACACCTTTACCTCCTACAGCTACACCTATTCCAACACCAACACCTATTCCTTATGAATATTATTTTATATCTAATGTTAATCTGGGTTTAGAAGGTGAGGGTTTATTCGAGGAAAAGAGAGTTGTTAGTTTATCCGGAGGAGGAAACGAAGGTTTAGATATGATAAACGATTCTGTATATGTTTATTTGGAAACAGAAGATAATAAATATCCACTAGTTACTAATATGGATGATATTACATTTTTTGTACCCGGAACTAAAACACAGATTAGAGGTTTAGTGATTTCTCTTTGGACTAGTGGAGATATTATGACCCCGACTGTAATAAAATTAGAAAGATTAAACAAAGTTGGGATGCCAGATGTTTGGGCAGTAGATCCTAATTATGCTGGGGGTAGAGGACCAAATAATTATTATGGATTAGTAGATATTGAAGTTAAGATAAAGAAATATTAATATATAGATAAAATGTATAATCTTTTTTCAAAAAATATATCTATCCCAAATCCAGAAGATTGTTTGGAAGGTAGATCTGAACCTATTATATTAAATGGAACTCATTATGTAACAGGTAAATCCATAATCCCTCCATATCCTGAAAATACAGAACAAATAATTATGGGTATGGGTTGCTTTTGGGGAGCAGAAAGGATTTTTTGGGATATTCCTGGAGTATATACAACTTTAGTAGGTTATAGCGGTGGTATTACTCCTAATCCTAATTATGAAGAAGTATGTTCTGGAATGACAGGACACAGTGAAGTAGTAAAGGTGATATTTTTTCCAGATTTATGTGATTTAGAAACTCTTTTGGTTCAATTTTGGGAAAATCATGATCCTACTCAATTTATGAGGCAAGGTAATGATATTGGTTCTCAATATAGAAGTGCTATTTATACTACTATCAATTCTCAAATAAAAATAGTTAGTGATAGTTTAGAACATTATCAAAACAGACTTCATATATCAGGATTTAATACAATTAAGACTGAAATATCTGAGGCTAAAAATTTTTATTTCGCAGAAGAATATCATCAACAATATTTAGCTAAAATTCCTAACGGATATTGTAATCACGGTTTTTGTCAAGCTACTTATAACGATAAATAAATTCAAATTTATTTAGGTCTCATCATTTTCCCAGATTTATTGTGTTTAACTAAATTCCATTTTTTATTATGTAATTCCTTTGGGAATTTAGAAAATTCATGACATTCTTTTGAACAACATCCTTCATATTTTTTAGAACAATCTTCACATTGTATAAAAAGTGTATGACATGGTTGAAATGAACAGTCAGTATGGGTATTAGAAGGTTTATTGCATAAATAACAATTACTTAATATATCTTCAGTGATCTTTTCTCCAAGTCTTTTGTCAAATACAAAATTTTTTCCTTTAAATTTATTTTCAATTTTTTTTTCTTTTACCTTATGAGCATAATTTATTATGCCCCCATCAAGTTGATTAACATCTGAGAAATCATGATGTTTTAAATAGGCACTAGCTTTTTCACATCTTATGCCACCAGTACAATAAAGAAGAATTTTATTTTTTTTATTATTTTCCAGAATATTTTTGATTTTAGGTAAGGATTCTCTAAATGTTTCTGAATCTGTAGTGATGGCTCCATCGAATCTACCTACTTCTGATTCGTAAAAATTTCTAACATCTACAACTATAGAATTTTCAGATTCCATGGCTTTATTAAATTCCATGGGTGATAAATGTTTACCAATATTTGTATGGTCAAAATTGGAGATTTTCAATCCATCTGCTACAATTTTTTCCTTAATCCTAACAATCAATTTTTCAAAAGATTTTCCGTTATCCTCTAAACCCATTTTAATTTTTACATCATTTAAGACGCTTATACTTCTCAGGTGATTATCAAACTTATCAAAATTGTGTTTAGGGATACTAATTTGGGCATTAATTCCCTCACTAGCAATATAAGTTCTTCCTAGTATTTGAAAATCGGACCATTTTAGGTAAAGATTATTTCTAAATTCTGCAACATTAGTTAATTTAAAATACTTATAAAATGAGCATGTAATACGTTCAAAATCTTCCGAATATAGAGTATTTTTCAGTATTTTTTTATCTTGTCTATTAAATAATTTATTTTTATTAATGGAATTCAATTTAATAGATAATTTCGAATTATTTTTACGGTTTACCAAAGCCTTCAATAGCATATTCTTTAAGAGCTTCTATTTCTAGGTTTACTCCTAATCCAGGTTGATTAGTCAAATATAAATCACCATTACGGACGTCTAGAGGTTTATCAATAAATCTATCATAAAGGCTTAAATCATATCGATGAGTTTCTAATTTATAAAAATTTGGTACTGTCATCATAACCTGTGCGCCTGCCATAACGTTTATTGGACCACTAGCATCATGAGGAGATATTGGTACATAATAAGATTCTGCTAATGTAGCTATCTTTTTTAATTCAGAAATACCACCAGTCCAAGTAACATCAGGCATAATGAAATCTGCTAATTCATTTTCTAGTACATTTATAAATTCCCATCTAGTAAAAAGTCGTTCTCCAACAGATATTTTTGCATTTGTTTTTTCTCTTACCTGTTTAAGTGCGTGGTTACTTTCTACTGGTACAGGCTCTTCAAACCAAAAGATGTCAAATTCTTCTAAACCTCTACATAAATCTATTGCAGTTGGAACATTATATTTACCATGTGCATCTATAAGAATTTCTATGCTAGGACCTATAGCTTCTCTTACAGCTCCTGTTATTTCCCAAGCTAATTCCATACCAGATCGGATTATTTGTCCATCAATATAGTGAGCATTACCTTCAGGGATTGAATGCATCATAGGATCAAATTTAAATGCTCGATGTCCTGAAGCAACTAATTCCTTAACATCGGATATTGCAGTATCAATATCTCCTTCTGGGTTAGGTGGGTGTGTGTAAAGACCTATTCTATCCCTTACTGGGCCACCTAATAACATGTATATTGGTAGTCCTAATTCTTTACCTCTAATATCCCATAATGCAATATCTATAGCGCTAGCAGTAGCACTTACCGCTCCTCTGGTTCCAACATAAGTCATAGATCGTATATTATCATTCCAAATTCTTTCAATATGCGAAGGATCACGACCTATCAAAGTATTTCCAACCTCTTCAATCATACGAGCTACAGCTCTATTTCCGGCTGGTCCAGGGTAAGTTGTCACTTCTCCCCATCCAGTTATACCTTCATCAGTGTCTATTTGGGCAAAAAGCAATTCTCTTTTGTTTGAATTAGATAATGGGTCTGATGGGCGATCATTCCATGGAATTTGAATAATCCATGGTTTTATAGATGTTATCTTCATTATGTATTCTCCTTAGGTTTTAATGGACCTTCACCATATTTATTGGGGCCCTGTGTATTTTTGATATGAAAAATAAATAAAACAATTGATCCAAATAATAAAATTATGTGCAATAATAACCACCAACCTGATTTATCTATATCATGTAATCTACGAACGGCAATTGAAATACTAGGGATAAAAGTAAATAATCCCCATATTGCCTGTAGGAACAAAGGGATTCCTAAAGTAGAGGTAATTATTCCGTCTGCTAACCCGACAACTACAGAGGCTATAAATAAAAATAGTTGAAAGAACCAAAATTCAGATCTAGAGGATCTACTTTTAAAATTAAAATAATTAGAAAAACCTGATTCAATAGATTGTCCAAAATTCATATTACCTCCAAATAAACTATTTCATTAAAAATTAAAACATAAAAATTGTTATGAAATAGTTTTAGATCGTAAATTTCTAATTATTTTAATTTATCTGTTATGATATCACCTATTTTTTCTGTGTGATAAGAATCATTAAAAGAAATAATTTCCCATCCCAAAGGACCAAAATTAAATCTAGAAATAGAACAATTTAAAATTTGTGAATAAGAACTTTTCATCATTTTTGTATCCCATCCAGTAATGTAGTGGAAAATACATCTTAATGTTATTCCATGACTAATAATTGCAATATTATAAATACCTTTTTTATCTAACCATTTTGGGTTGTCAAGGAATTCATCTTCTAACCAGTTTGAAGCTCTTCTTTCTACTTGACGTCCTGACTCTCCGTCAGCAGGTTGGAACCATTTCCCTTTTTGTTCAGAAAGAAGCAGGATCTCTGGAGTCATAACTTCATCGAATTTTTTACCTCTCCATCCAGGTATTTGTTGTTCAATAATATGATCAAATTTTTCAAATTTTTCATAATTTAATTCCATCCCTTTCAACATATTAGTAGTTGTTTCAATTGCACGAGTTAGGGTTGAGGAATAAATTTTATCGAAGGTTATTTCTGAATTTTTCAAACGTTTACCTAAAGCTAAAGATTGTTCATGACCCCTTTTTGTTAAGGGAGCATTGTGATCGTTCGCGTATGCCATACCGGATTCAATATTAGATTCTGATTCTCCATGACGAATAAAGTAGAATTGGAATTTTATATTCTTATGTTTCATAAATTACCTTTATAAATATTATGTGCTTATCTCTAAATTAAATTTTATTCTAATCGGTTATCCATATAGGTTGTGTCCATAATCTTGTACCATCAGAACAAATTATTTCCACTCGTACATAAACATCATTTTTTGATGGGCAATACCTACCTGATAAACCAGTTATTTGATCTGAAATTACCCCTTTATTTGTAATAAAATTGAATGTGTATTGATTTTTTTTAGAGCCATTTTCTAAATCATTAATTTCCAGGACAATTTCATTTTTTGTGATTGTAAAATCACCTAGTTCAACTCCGGTAGACGCGTAAAAATCACCAGAGGACATACTTTCTAATATGGCAGATTTATTTAGATCTTCAGAAAATACTTGAATCCATCCTCTCCCAGGATTGGCTTTTTCAGGATTGAATTCATGATAATGATGGGCATCATCTGTGGCAAGCCCTAGGATTTTTTTCCTATTTGATAATAATTGATCCCACATTGTTGAAACGGATGGTTTTTTGTTATCTCCAAAACTATTAGATCCTGCGTGCCCATTAAAAACTTCAATAAACTTATAATTTTCAATTGAATTTAAATGCTTATAAGAAAGTGCCCATTTATAATTTGGATGATTAATAGAAGCTAATCCTCCAGCTTTAACTATTCCATCAATATTTTCTCTTAGTGCATCAATTACATTTTTTGCGATGCTAGGTTTTACTACCTTTTTTATTCCATACCCATTAACATGAACTGGAATAGGTCCTACACTAGATGTAACTTCTTCACCAGGAATAAGTAAGGGCCATCTTTTAGTGTCAGTATCATTTAGTATAGTAAGATGGTTATGGTCAGATAGGCATAAAAAGTCATAATTATTATTGTGATACCATTCGGCTACATGTTTAGGATCTTCGTCACCGTCACTATTAGTAGTGTGAGTATGTAAATTGCCTTTTAGTAATTTCTTTTGAATTTTTTTTTCCTTTCAATTTTATCTATAATCGTTTTATTGGATATTTTTATATTATTTTATTCTAAAGTGTTTTTAAATAATTGTTAATCGAAATTAAACAGAAAATTTTTTTAAGAGATTTTTATAGGTATGTTTTTAGTCGTATGAGATACCTGTTTTTCTTATTATCTAAGTATCTTGTTTTAAATGTCAATAATATTACTACAGATGTAAAATTTGCATATATTTCTGCATCGTTTTATGTGGGAAGCCTTAACGAATTTGTAAGGGTGAAATCATTTTCTGGGGAAAAAAATGTTATAGCTTTTTTATTAGAGGAAATTTCTTCGGGTGATACAGTGATTGATATAGGAGCAAATATTGGGACACATTCAATTCTATTTTCAAAAAAAACTGGCTCTCAAGGTAAAGTATTTTCAATAGAACCAAATAATTTATCTGCATCACGTTTAAGAGATAATATTGAATTAAATAAATTAAATAATATTGATGTTTTTGAAATTGGTTTTGGAGAAAAAAATAAAGAAGAAAGATTTTCTATGGGTTTAGATCCTTCTTATGGTAAAAGTAGAATAATAAAGGATTCTATTCATAAACAACTAACTAAAAAAATAAATATTGTAAATGGTGATGAATTTATTAGAGATAATAAATTAAAAATTCCTAATGTTGTGAAAATAGATGTTGAAGGGTATGAATATGAAGTCATTCAAGGATTGAGAGATACTTTAAATAATCCAAAATGTAGAGTAGTAATGTGTGAGTTTAATTTTCTGGGAGATGAAGATTTGTTTAAAAAAAATGGATTTGAAGTCATTTATTCTTCCAAAAGAGGTTTTGATACACATAGAATCTATAGAAAATTCAATACTAAATGATTGACTGAATATTATGAACGAATTTAAAAATAAGATTGCTTTAATTACTGGAGGATCAAAAGGTATAGGTTTTGCTACAGCAAAAAAATTATCAGGACATGGTGTAACAGTTATTATAACCGGAAGGAATATTGACGATTTAAAATCTAGTTCAAAAAAAATATCTAAAGAAGGTTCTGAATGTTTCTATTATGTTTGTGAATTAGGGAATATAAATGATATTGAAAATCTTATAAATAAAGTAAATAATAAATTTGGTTATATTGATATTTTAGTAAATAATGCAGCAATCTCATTTCTTAATGATGTAGTAGATGTAACAATTGAAGAATTTGAAGCTACTATGCAAGTAAATTTATTAGCCCCAATTTTACTTACTAAGGCATTTGTTCCTAAGATGATAGAAAATGGTCATGGAAAGATAGTTAATGTTTCTTCAAGAGCAGGGTCTAAAGCTGAGTTGAAACATTCTACCTATTCAGCTTCAAAAGCTGGATTGGATCTGTTCACCAAAACTTCTGCTCTTGAACTTGCTAGTAAAAATATACAAGTCAATGGTATAGCTCCAACTGTAATACTTACGGGAATGGCAAAAAAATATTGGCCTCCTGGTCCTATCACTGATAATAAACTATCTAAAATACCTACTGGACGTTTTGGTCTTCCTGAAGAAGTAGCCGATGTTATAGTATTCTTGTGTTCTAATTCATCTAGTTATCTAAATGGGGTTATTTTACCTATAGATGGAGGAGAATCTGCGTAATATGAAGGCAGCAATTTTAAGTGATAAAAAAAATATAATTTTAGAAGATATTCCTGATCCAGGGTCTCCAAGTTCATTTGAAGTTAGAGTTAAAATTTTATCAGTAGGAATTTGTGGCAGTGATGTTCACTATTATTCTCATGGACGGATAGGTCCTTATGTAGTCGAATCTCCTTTGATATTAGGACATGAAGCTTGTGGTTATGTTGAGGAGATAGGTGATGAGGTAACCTCATTATCGGTTGGTGATTTTGTTGCTCTAGAACCAGGAATTCCATGTCATAAGTGTAAAGAATGTTTTACGGGGAAATATAATCTTTGTAAAGGGGTTAAATTTTGGGCTACTCCTCCTATAAATGGAGCCTTAGTTGAATATGTTTTGCATCCAGAATCTTTTACTTATAAATTACCTGATACATTGGATCAAAATGTTGGACCTTTAATTGAACCTTTATCTGTTTCTGTACATGCTTTAAGGAAAACTGGAATTTCTCCAGGGGACACTGTCTTTGTAAGTGGATCTGGAACTGTTGGGAATTTAACTTCATCAGTAGCAAAATATTCTGGGGCTTCAATTGTTATCGCTTCTGACACTAATACAAATCGACTTGAATTGGCGAAGAAAATGGGAGTGGACAATACTATAAAGATTGATAATAATGAAATTCTTTCAGAATTATATAAAATTGAATCTGTACCTGAACCTAATCTTATTTATGAGTGTTCTGGAAATAGTGAAGTTTTGAATGAGTTAATAAAAATTGCTGCTCCTGGAGCTAGAATAGCTTTAATAGGAATGGGTAATGAAGATTATAAACTAAATGCTGTAGAGGCTATGGCTAAAGAATTAGAAATTTATACTGTATTTAGATATTCTAATTCGTATGGAATTGCAGTACAGATTGCTAAAAGTAATAAATTTCAATTTCACAATTTAATTACCGACACTTTTTCTATTGATGAAGTTAGTAGAGCATTCGAATATGCGGTGAATCCTGATCCTAGAACATGTAAAATTTTGATTGAACTATAATGACTTTACGTAATGTAAATAATCATGATATTGTTTCAGCTGTAGACTTAGGATGTCAAACTATGTCTAGAGTATTTAATCCTGACGATAATAATATTCCGTATTTTGGTTCGGAAGTTTTACCAAATCCGAAATTATTTTTTAGTGATAGACATTCAGAATCACATATACCAGGAAGGCATCTTAATGCCTTATTGACTGCTAAGAATATTTTTGGTGTAGATATAGAAGATTCAGTAATTAATAAACACCAGAAAGCAGCGTTTTTTTCTTTTTCTGGTACACTTCCTTTTCCACTAAATCGAGATAGAATTGATGGAGAATTAGTCAATTTTAATGAACATAATTTTAGAGAAGGATTTCATGCATTGTATGCTTTGATTAGATATAGAAATTCTAATCAAGCAATGGATATTCTAGAAGATTGTATAGAGAAAATTTTTGAATTATGGGATTCTAAAAATGGTTGGAATTACGGAGATATTCAAAAAAATTTTAATTTGAATATATATCCTGCAGACCATACTTTTATAGAAGGGTTGGGTAGGTCTATAGGTCCTCTAGTTAAAATATATGATCATACAAAATTTGAACCTGCAATCAAATTATCAAGGATACTTGTAGAGAAATCCATTAATGAATTTTTTAATGAAAACGGAACCTATGATATAAAAACATTTGGTACACATACTCATTCTACAACATGTGTTATGTCTGGAATTGCTCAGTATGCAGATTTATTACAAGACCATTTATTATTTGATAGAGTAAAAAAATTTTATGATAATGGACTTTGGGAAATTAGAGATTATATAGGTTGGGTAATTGAAAATAGTGGTGAAGATAGTGAACCCGATAGAGGTGAGTGTAATAATACAGGAGATATTATTGAAACTGCTTTATTATTGGCTAAAAATGGATATCCCGACTATTATGAAGACGCAGAGCGTATAATTCGTTGTCATTTACTACCATCACAATTAAGGGATAATAGTTTCATCCCTGAGAATAGTGATAATTTAGAAGAAGATGGTTATAAAAATATAGCTTATCGTCATTTGGGTGCATTTGGATTTCCTGCGCCTTATGGCCATTGGCCAGTTGACCAAATACTAGATTCAAATTTATCTTTAAACTCCAAAAAATCAGCAGACAGGATAAGTTTTAATATGGATATAGTTGGTGGGGTCATAGGCTCTTTATGTGAGGTTACAAAACATGTTCTCATAGAGGAAGATAATTTATATAAGATTAATTTGTTTTTTAATTTACCTATAAAAAATAAAAATATTGGAATAAAATTTAATGAAACTGGCAATGAAACCGAATTAAAAATAATTAATCCTAAGAATATAATGCTAAGAATTCCATCATGGGCACAAAAATTTCCAATTGAAATCAACGGTGATGTTAATTACGAAATGATTGATGGTTATATTAAGATTTATGGACTAAAAACTAATCAAAAAATAGGTATAAAATTTCAATTACCTAATAGAAAAATTGTACTAAATCACAGAAAAAGAGATATAAAAGTCAATCTAATTGGAGATAACATAATATCCATGGAAAATTTTGATTCAGAACTAACATTTTTCCCGAAAATTTAGGATTATACAGTAACTTTATATTTGTTTATAAAATCATTATTTAAGGTGATCCCCCATCCTGGTAAATTTGGGATTTTATATTTTCCATTTGCTATTTTTTTATTTTCAAGTAAATTCCAGAAAATAGGATCCCTATCAGGATGGAAACATTCAATATATTTTGCTTTGTTAACAGAACCTAATAATTGAGCAGATATTTGAGGTTCTTCATGATGTGCCATATGAATAGAATTTGATTCACAAAGTCCTGCAACTTTTAACCATTCGGTTGGTCCTCCACCCCATGAAGCATCAAAATTACATATATCAATTGATTCATTATTAATTAGATCCAAAATTCCTTGTCTACTTATTTCACTTTGTCCCGCTGCTACAGCTATACCGGTTTTATATCTTATACTTTTTAATGACTGTCTATCTATAATCCATTCGATAGGTTCTTCTATCCAATCTATTTGATAATCTCTAACTAAATTACAAAATTCTATAGCTTCTTGTTCACCATATCCTTGATTGGCATCTGCAATTAGAATAAATTTTTCTCCTGCGAATTTTCTCATTTGAATAAATCTTTTTGCATCTTCTTCTGGGGAAGCTGAACCTATTTTCATCTTGCATCCTGAAATACCAAGTTTCTGGTAATCTTCAATTTCTGAATTTAAATCATTTAAATTTTTACTGTAATATCCACCAATAGCTATAATTGGTAGTTCATCATGATAAGAACCCCATAATTGCCTTAGAGGCATATTAGCTTTTTTCCCTACTATGTCCCAAAGAGCTGAATCTACACATGAAATAGCTTTTATAACAGTTGATCTATTCCTAAGAATATTTTTTGTGAGATAAAAACATTTTTCCCATATCATTTCTACATTTAGTGGATTAAGACCTTTAATTATAGGAGAAATTTCATTGAGAATAATATTTCTTATTTCTAATTGTTCTTCTGGCTCATCACCGTTATAAATAATTCCATTAATTCCATCATCTGTTGAAATTTCAGTGATTAATGTAGCCCTTTTTGTCATAGAATAATATGATCCTTTATAAGTTTTATTTAAAGGAACTTCTAAAGCTGTGACTTTAATATCATTAATGATCATAGTTGATTGAGTTTTGGATCCCATCTATCTCTCAGCCAATCCCCACAAAAATTCAGTGACATCACTAATAGAAAAATCGATATTCCGGGCATAGTTGAGATCCACCATGCATCCTCTAAATATCCTCTTCCATCTGAAACTAATGATCCCCAGGTAGGCGTAGGTGCAGGAATACCTACCCCTAAGAAACTTAGGATAGATTCTGCCAAAACTAGCCCCCCAGCATTCATTGTTGCTATAACCAGTACCGTACTACTAATATTTGGAAGTATATGCCTAATTATTATTCTTAGTTGAGATGCTCCTGCAGAGGTAGCATATTGGATATACTCTCTTTCTCTGAGACTTAATACTTCTCCTCTTATTGGTCTAACAAAACTTACCCAAGCAATTAATGTTAATAATAGAAACATAACTCCCCAACTTTGACCTAATACTATTGCAATTACTAGTGCCACCATAATGAAAGGTAGTGCGATCCACATATCAACTAGTCTCATTATTATTTCATCCCAAATTCCACCCTTAAATCCTGAGATCATTCCTAAAATTGTTCCAATTATAGTTCCTGAAAGAATTGCTACTCCAGCTACCAAGAGAGATACTCTTCCTCCATAAAGCATTCTAGAAAAAATATCTCTTCCTATTTGATCTGTTCCTAAAATGTGTACTGTATTACCTCCTTCTATATAAAAAGGAGGTAATAGTACATTAGAAAAATCAGCATCTCTAATTGGATCAAAATCTGTAATTATTGGAGCAAAGGCCGATGTTAAAACTAATATAGACAAAATACTTACCCAAATTATAGGTGTTTTATAAATAAGATTCCAAAAGAGTTTAAATATTTTCATTTTTAGCTCAAACGTATCCTTGGATCAATGAATACATATCCTATATCGACTAAGAAATTTATTACTAAAAATAGTACGGCGAAGACTAAAGTTGTACCAACAACAAGATTTAAATTGTTATTAGTTACTGCTTCTACAGCTAGTCTTCCTAGGCCAGGCCATGCAAAAACCGCTTCTACTACCACTACACCTGTTATGAATGAAGCTAATAATAGTGCAGAAACAGTAAATGGTACTATTAGAGAATTTCTTAAAGCATGTTTAAATACAATAGATGTGTTACCAACTCCTTTAGCTCTTGCTAGTCTGATAAATTCTGAATCTAATACCTCTAACATCGATGATCTTGTTAGCCTTAAATAACCAGATGCAGCACCCCACGCTAAAGTTCCAACCGGTAATACATAATATTTCCAATCACCAAAACCTTCTCCTATTCCTGCTACAGGTACCCACTGCAATCTGACTGCAAAAAATAACATTGCCATTATTGCTATATAAAAAGGAGGTAATGTAGTTCCTATCACAGCAAATAATCTTGCAGCATAGTCAAAAACAGTACCTCTTTTAACAGCAGATAATACGCCTAAAGGAATTCCGATTAAAGTTGAAACTATCCAAGCGGCAATTCCTAATTTTAATGTATTAGGTAATTTTTCTTTAATTTTTCTAGTTACAGGGTAGTTATCGGAAAGGTCTCTTCCTAAGTCTCCGGTAGCTACTTGTCCTAACCATAATATATATTGTATGGGTACCGGTTTATCTAGATTTAATTTTTTTCTTTGTATTTCCCATTGATTCTCCGTTAGTCCATAACCACCTTCAGAAACCAATAATGCAACAGGATCTCCAACTTGTCTAGATAGAATAAAGACAAGCAACGTCACTCCTAGCAAAGCTATAACAGAGGATATAAATCTTCGTAGAATAAATTTTCTCATTATATATAAAATAATACCTAAAGAGAGAAAATTATGGTTTAATTCATGATCTCTCTTTAGGTATTAATCACTTATAGGAATTTAACAAGTAATCACAGATTGTTTCATTCTTTCAGCTTAATATTTTCTAGGCTATTCATCATTCCTAATACACCCTTACCTTCAGGTACCATATCCCAAGAGTCTATTAACCCTGGATTATATAAAGCAGCCTGAGGTTGTTGATAAACACCTACCCAGACAAGATTATCTCTATTCCAGTCATAGTATTCTTCAACATAACCTTTGAGTTTATCTTCATCTAACTCTACGGCCATTTTATTGTAAGTATCTCTGAACATAGGGATTTCAATAGCCCTATTATATCCTCCAGGTCTTGAGATAGAAGATGCATTCAAATCTCTAGGCCAAGTAACAGGAACATGAGCATCACCTCCACTAAATAATAATTTAGTATTAGTTCTGTTTACAAGAGTAGGCCTAAATGAAGAATAGTTTTGTTGATCTATAGTTGAATTGATATTTAAATCTTTCAACCACATTGCAGCGATAGCTTCGTGTACTGTATCTTCGGTAGCTACACTAGGTCCTCCCCACCATTCCAAATCAAAACCATCAGCATATCCAGCTTCTTCCATTAAAGCTTTTGCTCCAGCTACATCATATGGAATCTCCCATTCAGATTTGAATAGTGGATCAGAATTTTGAATTCCTGGCATATGGCTAACTGTACCCAGACCAGCTGTAATTACATCTACTAAAGCACTTCTATCAATAGACATTGCCATAGCAGTTCTAACTTTTTTAGCTTTTTCATACTTTTCAGGATCATCAGGATGTCCTATCCAAGGTTTATCTTCCATTACTGGTAAGTACAACGCATCTCCTGCTTCAGAACTAGTGAATTTTTCACCATCACTATTGTCTGTTTCCCAGTAATTTCCTGCCATAGTAAATGCAGTATCACCAAGTTTCTTTTCCTGAGCTACTTTGAAGCCAGCTGCTACTAGAGGAGTCCAGTCTTTTAGAGGTAAATCACCTACAATATGAGCTTGTCCAGTTTGAAGCATAGCTTTTCTGGTTGCAGCTTCCGGAACTTCTAGAATGTTTATTTTTGCTACACCAGCAGTTTTTCTCCAGTGATCAGGAACAGCATTTAAGTAAGCTCCATCGTGTTGTACCCATTTTTCCATTTCAAATGGACCTGTACCGATCAATTGTTCTTTCATAGCATCGGCTCCAACTTCATCAAAGAAATCCTTACTAAGAATTCCAATTCCTTCAACGAAATTAGTAACATAATTCAACATCGTAGATCCGTTATAGATTTTCCAATTAAATCTAACTGTATAATCATCTATTATTTCTACTTCATTTAGTATTGTTCCTATAGCACCACCAGTGTCATGTACTGAATCTGCAACTATATTTGGATTAGCATCATTCCAAGAAAAAGCTACATCTTTAGCAGTCATTTCTCCGTAACCACCGTGGAACTGTATACCCTCACGTAATTTAAACTCAGTCCATGAAGTTCCATCTTCAGATTGAGTCCATGATTCAGCAATCTGAGGAGCTATTCCTATTTGACCATTTTCATCTCTAACAGCAGTTAGTAGAAATTCTGTTGCTCCAGTTCTGGCTTGAACTGAACATGCTGGACAATATCTTGGGCTACTGTTCATAAAGTAAACATTTGAAATAGCTGCAGTAACTTCACCAGAGGAAACTACTTTTCCTGCATTTGGATCAGGAGTTGCTGTTGCAACTACCAAAACTTCTTTTGGTACAGATATTTCCTTAATTTTTTCTACTGCTACTTCTTTTATTACTTCTACAGGAACTTCCTTAGTTACGATCTTTTCAACTTCTACGGGGACTTCCTTTTCGATAATTTTTTCAACTTCTACAGGAACTTCCTTGGTTACGATCTTTTCTACAGGAACTTCTTTTATAACTTCAACAGTCTCCGTTGTTGTACAAGCAGCAATAGCGACAAATGCCACCAAGCCAATCATAAGTACTAGGAGTCTGCTAAATCTATAATTAAAATTTGCAATCATGATTTTTTGTATCCTACTATATTTAATAATTATTAAAACGAATATTTTTTAAATAAAATACTCGCATCTCTATTCAATCAATATAAATAATAATAATCAATAAAAGATTTCTTTAATATAGACCACATTACTAGGTAAAATGTCTAAAATCTTTTAATGTTAGATTGTTATATATTTGGAATCCATTTGCGGATACCAAATTTCTTTTGTATTCCGTATCGTGCAGATAAAAAGGATTTTGCACTTGATCTATTGAAGTAATATCTTCTTGATAGTATTACGCCTAAGTAATTAAATTCATTATATTTAATTACTTTTCTTTTTCCTTCTACAGTTTTTATTAAACATTTACCTTGACCTATCCATATGGCAGGATGCGTATAAAAATTATTAATTGGAGCATTCAATTTTATTATTACTCTGTCATATAATTCCCACTTATTAGGTACAAAATTACCAGTGTTAAACACAGGGTCAATAGGATTTAAGTTTTTATCTGCTATTAATACATCTGATGCACTGAATGCAGGTAAATTGTAATCTAATTCACATATCATTCCAAAGTATTCACCTTTCTCTCCAGCTGGAAAAGGTGAATTATTAACGAGATCGATTTGGCTACGAATATTTGCAGAATATTCATAATAAACAATGTCACTATTAGTATTTCCACAATCACGTTGTAAAAATACTGGGATTTCATTTGGTATCATACTGTTTAGTTCTTCTATTAATTTAGATACAGTATTTTCTTTTTTACCATTCGTATTGGAAAAAGAAGGATTTATTGTTTTTATATCAACACCTAGTGCTCTAGCTAGTAAACTAGTACTTTCATAATCTAAATCTTTACGTTCTCCACGTTCTAATCTAGATATTTGTTTCTGATTCCAACCAATCTTTTTTCCTAATTCTGATTGTGAAAGACCTGATTTTTTTCTTAGGGTTTCTATATTTTGTATTATTTCTTTTTGCAATTGTTTAGACACTTACTTAATTTGCATACTTAAGTAAGATATCTTATCATTTGTTTCATTAAAAGTTTTTTAAATTTTTACGTATAAGTAAACATTAATTTTTAATTTCTATAGATAAAGAAATTTGTAAAAAAATAATTTGGACAAATAAGATATGAAAAATTCAGAAGAAAATTTAAAAATAGTTGAAGTTGAAAGTATAATTTTTAACTCAGTTCACTATGTGGTAATTACATTATCTAATGGTTTGAAGGGTATTGGTGCATCATCATGTTGGGCTTATCCAAAAGCTACCCATGCTGTTTTACAGACATTCAGAGATTATTTACTCGGGAAAAATCCTTTTCAAATCGAACATCATTGGCAATATTTATATCGTATGGGGCCGTTCAGGGGATCAATTTTAAGTGGTGCTATAAGTGCAGTTGATATTGCTCTGTGGGATCTTAAGGGTAAGTTCTATGAAGTTCCAGTTTGGAAATTATTAGGTGGTCCTACTAGAAATAAAATAAGAGTACATTTACTTTTAGGTACTCATTATGGGAATAATCTTCAAGATAATATTTATAATGCAGCCAAAGCCGCTAGTGAAGATGGTTTTACTGCATTAAAGATTGATCCTTTACCTGATGGTTACGAATCGATGACTTTACCTAAGTTGATATCTGAAACAAAGAAAAACGTAAAGGCACTAAGAGAAGGTGCAGGTTTAGATGTGGACATAATTTTGGAAATTCATAGAAAATTGACCCCTATGCTTTCTATAGCACTCGCAAAAGAATTATTTGAATTTCATCCACTTTTTATTGAAGATCCAGTTCAAATTGATTCTATTACAAGTCAATCGACTATAGGTTCTAGAACTGAAATACCTTTAGCAAATGGAGAAAGAATGCATAATATATGGGAATTCCGGGAATTATTTGAATCTGGAGGTAGCCAATATGCGAGACCTGATTTAGGCCTTGCTGGAGGTATTACACAAGTAAAAAAGATAGCAGCAATAGCCGAATCTTATCATTCAGCATTAGTTACTCATAATTTTGTTACTCCTGTAACTACTGCAGCAGCATCATGTATAGATGCTGCAATACCTAATTTTTTAACTCAAGAATATACTCTTGCGGATGAATCAGATGACAATAAAATTTTTGGAAGTTTATGGAAGAGAGAAGGAGGGTATTTGATGTTACCAGATTACCCAGGAATAGGAATGAATGTTGATTTTGAAAGGTTAATAAATGAATCTACGAAAAAATTGAAGGATGGTGAAAAATTTCCTAATGAAAGAAAATTAGAAAATATACCCATAAGAAATGATGGTTCTGTTGGATATTCTGTTTGATTAATAATTTAGAGGTTATAGAAAATTGAAAAATAAAAAAATTTTACTCATAGGTGGATCAGGGAAGGTAGGTTCTTTTATAACTCCATACTTATTGGAAAGAGGATACGATGTAAGGGTAATGGATCTATCAACTCCAGAACATGATGTAGATTTTATCCAAGGATCAGTATTGAACCCTGATGATATTAAAAAAGCAATTATAGATATAGATTCATTTATTTGGGTAGTAATGAAAAGCCCACAAGGTGGAAGTGTAACAGATCAAGATTTAACAGTAATTAAAAATAATTATGAAATAAATTGTTTAGGTTTACATAACTTTTTATGGTTATCACAGGGGGAGGGTTTATTATCAGGGATTTATACAAGCACAATGAGTGTGCATTTCCGAGATAGAGATTATTTTAGTAATGAATATGATATTCCTCTAGATACGCCATCTGCATATGGTTTGTCAAAAGGATTTGGAGAGAAAATTTGCAAATATTTTTCCAAATGGTTTGATATGAATATTTTTGCGTTTAGAATTACAGGTCCTAGGAACAGAGCTGAATGGATTGAAGAACGAAAAATACCGAGACCGAAAATTAATCATTATAAACGTTTATATGTTACTGATGAAGAAGATTTAGCATCTGCCTATATAAATGGTTTAGAAAGATTAAATACTGGTAAAGGATGGTTCCAACCAATATTTATAGCAGGAGATGAAAATCAACAATCTCATAATTTATCTACAGCAAAGCGAATACTTAATTGGAGACCTGAAACCCATAAAAAAATTGGTAATTAAATGAATAATGTACCGGTAATAAAAAAAATTAAATTAACTAGATTTAGATTACCGCTAAATGATATAGGTTATGATGTGAGTTTTGGACAAGGTGTATTTTATGAACCTGGTAGTTTAACTTATACATCTCCTTTAAGTATTCAGATTTTTACAGATGAGGGTATAACAGGGGAATATATTACTGGTACTCCTTCTGTTCTCGAACAAATTCAAATTTTGGGGCCATTCTTAATTGGAAAAAATGCTTTAGAGAGGGAATATATCTATAATAATGCAAAATCTATTTTGAGAAAGCATGATCGTATGGGTATTGGTCCAATCGATGTTACTCTTTGGGATATTGCAGGGAAATACTTTAACGCTCCAATTTATCAATTATTAGGAGGATACAGGAAAAAACTTCCATGTTATGCAAGTACTGCTCATGGAGATAGAACTAAGGGTGGTCTTGATTCGCCAGAAGCATATGGGGATTTTGCTGAACAATGTCTTGAATTAGGTTATAAAGGATTCAAGATCCATTCTTGGGCTCAAGTAGATTTAAATAAAGAAATAAAAACAGTTCACGAGGTAGGTAGACGGGTAGGGGGTAAAATGGCGTTAATGACTGATCCTTGCTGTGTATATGATACTTTTGCCGACGCTTTAGCTGTAGGAAGGGCTTGTGATGAAGAAAATTTTTTTTGGTATGAAGACCCAATGAGAGATGGTGGTGTGTCTCACTATTTTCATCGTCAATTACGTAAAATGTTGAAGACACCTCTTTTACAAGGCGAGCACGTTCATTTGGTTGAAGCACATTCAGATATGGCAGCTGCTGAGGCAACTGATTTTTGGCGAGCTGATCCTGATTATGATGGAGGTATTACCGGGGTAATGAAAATAGCACATGCTGCTGAAGGTTATGGAATGGATTTAGAACTTCATGTAGGTGGTCCTGCACAAAGACATTGCATGGCGGCAATTAGGAATTCAAATTTTTATGAATTGGGCTTAGTCCACCCAAAATTAGAATCAACTAGATTTAATTATTTTAAATGCGGTTATCAAGATAATTTAACTTCCATAGATAAAGATGGTTGTGTGACAGTTCCAGAAGGTCCAGGTTTGGGTGTCGAATATGATTTTGAATTATTAAAAAAGTATAAAGTGGAAGAAATAATAATTAAATAAATAAAATCTTTAAAAAAATCCAATTCTTTTTTTATTAAAATAATCTGAATCTATTTCATAACCCCATCCATATTTTTTAGAAATATTTATATTGCCATTTTTAGGTATAGGTGGATTGAGTAATCCAATTTCTTTACCTAATTCATCTCTGGAACCATCAGGGAAATATTCATAGAATGATGTGTTTGGGATTGCTGATACTAATTGAGAATGAACATGTCCAAATAATCCACCTGGACCATTTAGTTCAATATTTATATCAACTTTTTCCAATTCTCTAGCAATTCTAACTACACCAGTAGTACCGTGTCGAGCATTTGCTCTTACTAAATTTACAGCTCCTTCTTTTACCCATTCTTTCATCAAAATAAAATCATTCATTAATGTTTCTAAAGCTAAAATAGGTATATTAACTTTAGAAGTTAATTTTTTTAAATCACCTAAATTTCTGTCGTTAAATGGTTCTTCAAACCATCGAAAATTCATGAGATCTAATGTTTTTCCTATCTCTATTGCATCTTGAAGACTATAACTACATCCTGCTGCATCATGTAGAAGTATTATTTCATCTCCAACTGATTTTCTTATTGATTCAAAAGATTTAGTATTTTGTTTTACATTTCCAATGAAGTGGTCTTTTAAGATAGTAAACCCTTTTTCAATTGCTAAATTTGCATCTTCTATAGAAAGTTTTATATCGTTTCCTCTTCCGCGATAATTGTAATAAGATTTAACTACAGAAGGTTTCTCCGTAATAAGTGCTGCTACTGATTTAGAATTAATTTTCCCTTGTATATCCCATAAACAATTATCAAATGTACCAAACCATCCTGGAGGTAAGAATATGTTCCTTGTTGCTTTTGAAAGCATGTCAAATAGATATTCTATTTTAGTCGGGTCTTCACCGATGGTTAAGTATTTTAGATATGTAAGTGCGGTTTCAGTTATGGTTGTGTAACGTGCATCTCCTACAGTACAAATTCCTTCTATACCTTCATCTGTATAGACATGCATTACATGTATAGCTCCTAAAGATTTTTTTATGTCATATTTTTCCCAAAAACCATTTTCTTTTTTAAGTTTAAAAAATGGAGTATTATCAGAAATACTAAATTCACTAATTTTTATATCTGTTATTTTCATCGATAATTTTCTGCATTATCGGCGGGTTGAAAATTTAAATATTTATATGCATAAGGAGTATCATAGATTTTCCAATCATTATCTGATGCAGCATAAAGAATATCATACCCAACATCTTTCTTTTCAATACAAGATTTAAAATAGCTAGCTGCATCTCTTAAACTCATAAATGCTACCCAAGATCTAGAATCGTGCCCTGGTCGATCAGATCCATGTTTAAGTGATCCTATTCGCACACATAAAACTTCCATATCTTCGAATTCATGAAAATATCTACCTAAGTTTTCTCCAAAAATTTTACTTGTTGCATATTCATTATTAGGCCTAGTATCTTGTCCTATTCCTTTTATAAGTTCAATTTTATTTTTATCAATCCCATCATAATTACCATTTATTATAGATGCATATGGCTCATCTGATTCATAACCTGCAACGACTCTCATTGAGCCACCAAATATGAATCTTCTAACACCTGTTTTGTGTGCAGCTGAATAAACATTAGCCGTGGCAATCATGTTAGGTCGCATTAATTCTTTCCATCCGATCCAAGGATCATGCCTTGGGTCTGCTGCTAAGTGAAGTACTGCATCCATACCTTCGAATGCTTTTGATACATCATCAACAGAGTCTGCAAGATCTATATATGTCGTATTTGGACGGTCTGATTTAATTACATCAATTCCATGTACTTCATGATCTTTACTCATTAGATTAGCTACTACATTACCTATTGCTCCATTTATTCCAGTAATCATTATTTTCATATCGTTTTCCTTTTATATTAAATTCTTACAAATTTTGATACTTTTTGATCGTTTCCTATTGGCGATGCTAGCTCTGCCAAATAGATATTTCCTTTAGAATCAAGACATATACCGTGTGGTTGAGTATTTTCTTCACTTTTTCTCATAAATTGTGAAATTATCTCACCTGATTCAGTATAGATAGATACTCCATTTTTTTTCTTTCTTCTTGGGGTGCCTTGTTCTGCTACATAAACTAAGTTTTCTCTATCACAATAAACGCTTCCGGGACTACTTAAATTTTCCCACATATTTATGTAATTACCATCGTAATCAAAAATTTGTATTCGATCGTTTTCTCTATCACATATGTAAACATTATCACCAGAATCGACATCCAAATTATGCACTAAAGAAAATTCACCTTTACCTGTACCTGAATTTCCCCATGAAATTTCAAGATTTCCTGTTGGAGAAAACCTGTGAACTTGACGATTCCCGTAACCATCAGCAACAAAAATAGCTCCGGTTGAAGATACAGTTACTCCAGCTGGCATATTAAAAGGACCTCCAAGTCCTTTTCTTTCAGGATTACTACCGTAAGGGGTGACTGATGCTGTAGCCCATCCTCTAATACCTAGTTCGAGTAATTTTTCACCATGTTTCGTATGTTTTACCACAACATGTTCTTGCCTGTCTGTTGTCCAAACATTATCTTCAGAATCTACGAATATTCCATGAGTTTCTTTGAATTCATGTTCTCCCCAAGAATTAACAAAATTTCCAGATTCAGCTTCAAATATTACTATAGGGTGTATGTCTCTATTAAAAACATAAATATTATCACTAGAATCTGCTGAAACATCAGAAACACCTTTTCCGGAAGTTATAGGGATTCCTAATTCTGGAGGACCAGACCATCCGTTACCAATTGTCCAACCTTTTGGAATATTAGGCCATGAGTCATCAAATTCATATCTATAATCTCCATATCCTACAACTGTCATTTTTATATTTTATAAACTCCAATTAGGTGTTCTACCATGCTTTTTTAATAAATCTCCTGCCTCTTTTATAATTAGATCATTTACACTTATCATTTCTATAACGTCTTCCATCATAAACTTTCCTGATGATCTAACTTTTTCACAAGCTTTAGAAAATGCTTTTAAAACTTCTGGATGTTGCGGTTCTCCAGGGAAACCCATAGATTGAGCTATATCTTCAGGACCTCCGGAGAAAAAATTTATTCCATCAACTTTTAATATGCTGTCAAGATTATTAAAAGCAGTAATACTTTCAAGCTGAGGTAATATTAGTGTGTTTTTATTAACAAAATCATAAAGATTTTTTCTATTAGCTGGTTCAGGTATTTGCATAGCAGTTCTTAGACTAGTAGCACTACGTATTCCTATTGGGCCAAAATATGTATATTTAATGTATTTTTTAGCTTCTTCAGCTGTTTGTAAATCAGGGATTTGGATAACATTAGCTCCGCGGTCAAGATAGTTAAGAATAGTTGTTCTTTCCCCATCTGGTAATCTAATCATTGTAGTTAGATCAAAACTTTGTGATAGTCTGCAATATTTTTCTATCTCAGGTAAAGTGAATGGTGAATGTTGAGCATCTAAATATACAAAATCTAATCCCATTCTTCCAGCTATTTCAATAACCTCTTCAGTAGAACTAGATACTCTAATACCTAATGCAATTTGTTTATTATTAGCTTTTTGTAGTATTTTATTTTGAATTTTTTCTGACATTATTTATCTCCTAAATTTTGTTCCATTTTGAAATCCTATGATCTTTTCCGATATCAAGTGATTCTAATTCTGCTAAATATAAATTTCCTTTAGAATCAGTAGAAAGTCCGTGTGGTTGAACAAGACCATTTTCTCTTCCCCTAAATCTAGAAACAAGTTCTCCTTCTTCGGTAAAAATAGATACACCATTTGGTTCAGCTCCAGAAGGTATGCCCTGTTCTGCTACATAGACTAAATTATTTCTATCACAATATACACCACCAGGGTTAAGCACATCAGTCCAGCTATCTATGTAATTTCCATCATAATCGAAAATTTGGACCCTACAGTTTTGTCTGTCGCATACATAAACTCTATCTTTTGAATCGATATCAAGATTGTGAACTAACGAGAATTCACCCTCTCCAGTTCCTGAAATACCCCATGATAGCTCGAATTCACCTTTAGGGGAGAATCTGTGGACTTGACGATTTCCATATCCATCTCCAACAAAAATAGCGCCGGTAGAAGCTATAGTCACTCCACCAGGCATATTGAAAGGTCCTCCAAGAAAGTTATGTTCTGGATGAGTACCGTAAGGAGTTACAGATGCACTTGCCCAAGATCGTACACCTAATTCGAGTAATTTTTCACCATGTTTTGTATGTTTTACTACAACATGTTCTTGTCTATCTGTTGTCCAAATATTATCATCGGAATCTACAAAAATTCCATGAGTTTCTTTAAACTCATATTCACCCCAAGAGGTCACAAATTTTCCGGTATCAGCTTCGAAAACAACAACTGGATGAGCATCTCTGTTGAAAACGTAAACTCTATCATTAGAATCTACTGCAACATCTGATACTCCCTTTCCGGATGTTATAGGAATTCCTAATTCAGGAGGACCAGACCATCCGTTACCAAGTGTCCAGCCTTCTGGTATTATTGGCCATGATTCATCACGTTCATATTTAAAGTCTCCATATCCAACAATGGGCATAATTTGTTTCTCCATGATTAGAAGCTAAAAATTATTTCCAATCTATAGTTCCTGGAGCATCATTTGGTGCACTTGGATTATCACGGTGATTTTCAGCATTATCAGATGGTTGGAAATCTAAATAATTAAATGCATATGGAGTATCGTAAACCTTCCAATCATTATTAGATGCTGCATATAAAATATCGTAGCTGACGTCTTTCTTTTCTATACAAGATCTAAAATATCCACCGATATCATTTTGGCTAAAAAAACTAACCCAAGACCTTGGGTCTGCTCCTGGTTTATTATCTGGATGAACAGTACCTATTCTTATAGCTAATCCTTCCATATTTTCAAATTCTGCAAAGTATCTTCCTAAAGATTCCCCAAATACTTTACTCGCAGAATATTCACTATCAGGTCTTGAATCTTGATTTAAACCTTTTACTAAATCTACTTTATCTTTATCTATTCCATCATAATTACCGTTAACAATTGATTTATATGGTTCTATTAATTCATATCCACCAACAGCATGCATAGAGCTAGCAAATATTACTCTTCTAACATTAGCCTTATGTGCAGCTTGATAGACATTAGCCGTTGCAATAACGTTAGGTCTCATAAGCTCATCCCAACCAATCCATGGTTCATGTCTTCTATCTGCTGCAAGATGTAAGATTACATCAGTACCTTCAAAAAGTTTTGCAAGTTCATCTGCAGAATCTGCTAAGTCAATTTTTGTTGTATTTGAACGATCTGACTCTCTAAGATCTATTCCATGTACTTCGTGATCATCTTGTATGTGATCTGCAACGATAGTACCTATTTTTCCTACTATCCCGGTAATCATCACTTTCATTTTATGTTTCCTTTTTAAAATCTATATAAGAATGGAATAATATTATATTCATTTACAGATTTTGTAATCTATTTTTATATTATTATTTATCTATTTCAAATAAACTGAATTTATAAAGATTTGAATAGGAGTGCTAATTGTCTGTAAAAAATAATGTTTTATTAATCTCAGTAGACCATTGGTTTGGTGAATTAATAGGAGCATTAGGACATCCATCTATATTAACTCCGACTCTAGATCAAATGATTGGTAATGGAATAGCATTTACTAATGCGTACACTACTACACCTATATGCATACCTGCAAGAAGAGAAATGATGACAGGTGTTGGTTCAAGGACACATGGAGATAGAAACTTTAATGAAACTTTGCCTATGCCCGATTTACCAACTATTGCTCAAACGTTTACTGAAAATGGATACCAATCTTATGGTGTAGGAAAATTGCATGTTTATCCTCAAAGAGACAGAATTGGATTTCAAGATGTGATGTTGTTAGAAGAAGGACGTTATCAATTTGGAATGAACAAAGACGATTACGAGCTTTTTTTACAAGATGAAGGATATTCTGGACAAGAGTGGTCACACGGGATGTCAAATAACGATTATCTTACTAGAACCTGGCATTTACCTGAACATTTACATCAAATCAATTGGACTGTTAAAGAGACATGTAAATATATTGCTAGAAGAGATCCTCGTAAGCCGGGTTTTTGGTACATGTCTTTTAGTCCTCCACATCCTCCTTTAGCACCTCTATCTAGTTATATGGATTACTACAGAAGTATTGATGTAGATATGCCTTATTATTCAGAATGGTCAGAAAACCATAAAGAACTTCCTTTTTCCCTTAAAGCTAGACCGCATGGTAGAAATACTTATTCTGAAGATGCTATTAGGGCAGCTAGGCAAGCTTTTTATGCTTTAGCTACACATGTGGACCACCAAATTAGACTTGTTATTGGTTTATTAAGAGAAGAAAATATTTTTGATAATACTATTGTTATGTTTACTTCTGATCACGGAGATATGTTAGGAAATCATGGCTTGTATGCAAAAGGACTTTTTTATGAAAATTCTTGTAGAATCCCAATGATTTTAGTACCACCAGAGAATACAAAAAATATTACTGTAAATAGTATAGATGACAGATTAGCCGTACAAGCAGACATTTTTCCTACCTTAGCTGAAATGTGTGAAGTTCCTATTCCATCCACTGTGGAAGGTTTATCTTTGTTAGGGGATAAAAAACGGGACTATATCTACGGTGAACTCTGGGATGATGCAAGAGCCACTAGAATGGTTAGAGATGAGAGATATAAATTAATATATTATCCTGCGGGCAATAGATTTCAGTTATTTGATTTAGATAATGACCCAAAAGAGATGTACGATTTATATAGTGACATTAAATATAAAAAAATTATCTCAAAACTTTCTGAGACTATGAAAATAAATTTCTATGGAGATGATTTGAATTGGATAAAAAATGGCCAATTAGTTGGGATGGATGATCCTAATCCTAATATTGAATATGCAAATCCTGGCAGATCTTTTGGTAACCAAAGAGGCATGCGTTTAAGTCATTCAGGACCTAAAGATGATAACCCTACGAATTCATCTACATTTAGATGAAATTATGGGTTAGTTTAATTTTAGCCGCAATTGACGCAGCATTGATCTACCCAATGCCCAGGGCTTACTTCAATTAGACCCATTTCAATGTTTCCATCCCTGCAGTCATCTGTTGGATTTGGACACCTAGTTCGGAAAGTACATCCAGAAGGTGGATCTGCAGCGTTTGCTACTTCTCCTTTGAGCACAATTCTTTCTTGTCTCAATCTTGGGTCAGCTTTTGGAACTGAGCTAAGTAGGGCAGAAGTGTATGGATGTTTAGGTGATTCAAAGATTTGTTTTGGAGTACCACTTTCTACGATTTTTCCTACATACATAACAATTACTCTATCACTTATTTGGCTCACTACGCTCAAGTCGTGAGAAACAAACAAATATGTTAAATTTAATTGATCTTGAAGATCCATCATTAAATTCAATACTTGGGCTTGAACAGATACATCCAAGGCGGAGACAGGCTCATCTGCAACGATTAGGCTAGGGTTTATACTTAATGCTCTTGCAATACCAATTCTTTGTCTTTGCCCACCGCTAAAAGCATGTGGAAATCTCATCATATATTCTGGCCTTAAACCTACTTGATGCATTATTTCTGATACTCTTTCTTCTCTTTCCTTTTTTGCTTTCATGCCATTAACAAGGAGAGGCTCACCTACTATATCGAAAAGAGTCATTCGAGGATTTAATGATGAAAAAGGATCTTGGAAGATCATTTGAATATCATCTCTATATGGCCTAACTTCATCTTTGGATAATTTAGATAAATCTATGATTTCATTATTTTTGGTTTTAAATTTTATTTCACCACTTGTAGGATCTAGTGCTCGCATAATACATCTAGCTGTAGTAGTTTTACCACAACCACTTTCTCCCACCAGACTAACTGTTTCTCCTTTATTTATACTAAAATCTACACCATCGACCGCACGAACATTCCCAACTATTTTTTTAAAAATCCCTTTTTGTATAGGGAAATATTTTTTTAAGTTTGTAACTTCTAATATAGGAGAGTCATCTTTTTTATTTTTAGTAGTCATTCTTATCCTTTTTTAACCACAATTAATACAGCATTGATCTACAAAATGGCCTGGGCTAACTTCTATAAGTTTCATTTCAATCTTCCCTTCTCTGCAATCATCTGAAGGATTTTGACATCTATTTCTGAAAGTACATCCACTTGGTCTGTTATGAGGATGAGGAATAGAACCTGATATTGTTGGCAATCTTTCTCTATTCTTATTGGTAATGGACGGAATGGAATTTAATAAACCAGTTGTATATGGATGTTTTGGAGAATGAAATATTTCATCTACAGATGCACTCTCTACTATATTTCCTAGATACATAACTGAAACATCATCAGATATTTCAGCTATTACACCTAAATCATGGGTAATAAAAATGATAGACATTCCATTTTCTTCTTGAAGTTCCTTTAGGAGATCGAGTATTTGGGCTTGGGTAGTTACGTCTAAAGCTGTAGTGGGCTCATCAGCAATTACTATTTTTGGATCACAACATAAAGCCATTGCAATCATTGCTCTTTGTCTTTGCCCCCCACTTAATTGCCATGGATATTGGTTCATTCTCTGTTCTGGATCTGGCATACCAACACGTTTAAACCAATCTAAAGTTAATCCTTTAGCATCATCCTTATTAAGTTTCTTATGTAGTTTTATTGCCTCAATTATTTGATTACCAACGGTATGTACTGGACTGAAAGATGTCATAGGTTCTTGAAAAATCAATGAAATTTCTCCACCTCTAATCGATTTAATATCTGATCCTGATGTTTTTAAAGAGGTAATATTTATTTCTTTTTTATTTGCGTCACCCCTATAAATAATTTCTCCATCTACAATTTTTCCAGGGCTATCTACCAACCTTAATAATGACCTTGTTGCTACACTTTTACCACATCCACTCTCTCCTACTATTCCTAATGTGCGTCCAGCTAAAACGTCAAAGCTTGCCCCTTCTACTGCTTTAACTGTACCTTCATCTGTAAAGAAATGAACTTTAAGTCCATTTACGGATAATATTGGTTTTTGTTTTTCTATTTTAGTATTTTTTTTAGTCATATTAAATTATTAGTCACTGTACGGATCTGCAGCATCTCTTAATCCGTCTCCAAGAAAATTAAATAAAAGAATACTTCCTACTACAGGGAAAGCAGGAATCATCAACCATTTGTATAGAGCCACACTTTGTACATTTTGAGTACCTTGTAATAAAGTACCCCAACTTATTGCAGGCGCTTGTAATCCTAACCCAAGAAAACTTAAGGCTGTTTCACTAATAATCATCAAAGGTATTGCAAGACTCACCGCAGCAATAATATGACTATATAGTGATGGCATTACATGTCTGAAAATTATTCTTCTTTCATTTGCACCAGATAAAACTGCTGCTGTAACAAAGTCTTCTTCTCTAAGAGATAGAAATCTACCTCTGACTACTCTTGCTAAATCGGTCCAAGCGAACAGTGAAATTATTAATGTGATTGAAAAATATATTTGTACAATAGACCAACTAAAAGGCATAGCAGCGGACAAAGCCATCCACAAAGGTATAGTCGGAACTGCTCTTATAATTTCAATAATTCTTTGTATAATCGTATCTATAAAACCACCATAAAAGCCCGAGATACCTCCTAAAGATATGCCAAAAATTAGTGTTAATGTAACTCCAAC
This sequence comes from Chloroflexota bacterium, assembly GCA_002718415.1. Taxonomy (GTDB): domain Bacteria; phylum Chloroflexota; class Dehalococcoidia; order Lucifugimonadales; family Lucifugimonadaceae. The sequence continues at coordinate 24,412 of PBEM01000015.1, read as the reverse complement.
TAATCCGATACTTAATGAAAGTCTTGATGCTACCCATATTCTTGACCACATGTCTCTTCCTTGAATATCAGTTCCTAATAAAAATATGTGTTCTTCTGCCAAATATCCTTCAGGTACACCGATTAAATGTCTATCCATTGGAATTAAACCTAACCATTCATATTCATAACCTTTAGTAAAGAATTCTACGGGTGTTTTTTTATCACAATTAGGTTTATATGTTTTTTTATATGTATAGGGGTCTCGGGTACCTTCCATTGCGCATACATGAGGGCTTAACTTACCTTCATCAAAAAAATGAATTGGTTGAGGTTGTATTAGACCTCGAAATGCTTCAGATTCAAGAGGATCAGAAGTAGCAAAAAATTCAGCAAATAATGTTGTTAGATACAATAATAGTAGAAGTATAGCGGAAAATACTGCAAGTTTATGTTTTCTAAATCTCCACCATATTAACTGTCCTTGTGAAGCAACACTAACTCTTTCTTCAGAATTAATATTATCTACTTTCTCTATGTTTGATTCAGAACTCAATTTTATCTAGCCTCGAATTTTATTCTTGGATCTATCCAAAGGAGTAGTAAATCTGAAATCAAAGTACCTAATATAGTAAATATACCTATTAGAAAAATTATTCCTCCCGCTAAATAGCTATCTTGGGACAATAAGGATTTTAATAAAGTCGGACCTAAAGTAGGTAAACTAAGTACCACTGAAACAATCACGCTTCCCGAAATTAGGTATGGAAGTAGATATGCAGACATACTTATAACAGGATTTAATGCCATTCTAACAGGATATTTCATTATTAATTTCCATTCTGATATACCTTTCGCTCGTGCTGTTACTACATACGGTTTAGATAATTCATCTAGTAAATTTGCTCTAACAACTCTAATCATTGCAGCCATTCCAGCAGTACCTAGTATTATTACTGGAACCCATAAATGTTTCATCAGGTCAAGAAATTTAGCAATTGACCAAGGAGCAGTCCCGAACTCAGGAGAAAAAAGACCACCTACACTCCATCCAAATATAGAATATCCAAACCACATTGCTATTAGAGCTATTAAAAAATCAGGTATAGCTAATCCCAAAAATCCAAGAAATGTCGCCAAATAATCTCCAATGCTATATTTATGTACAGCAGAATAAATACCAATAGGAATGGCAAATAACCAAGTGAAAACTAGTGCAAAAAGAGCTAATAGAACAGTAGTTAGTATACGGCCCTGTATAACAGACATAACTGGTTTTTCCCATTCAAATGAATATCCTAAATCACCTGTAACAATACGGCTAGCCCATTTTAGATATTGTATATGCCAAGGTTTATCTAGTCCGTAAAATATTCTAAGGTTTTCAGCTTCAGCTTGATCTAAAGATGATCCTTGAGCAGCTAAATTGGCAATATAAGAACTTACATAATCTCCAGGAGGGAGTTGGATAATAATAAAAGACAGTATAGAAATTATCCATATAGCAATGAAACCGTATAATACTCTTTTCCCGATATATAGTGCCATATGATTCTATTAATTACCTTCTAGAATAATTTCTACTGTTTTTAAAACACTGAACGCCTAAACTATAAAATAGGATAGGCGTTCAGTCAAACCTATAAGCATCTAAAATTTGATACTTATAAATTTAGAATTATTTTTTACTGATCAAACCAGAATGCTTCGGTGTAGAAACTACCAGGTGTCTGTCCAACAGTTGTGAATGGTACACCAGTAGGGAAGTTTCTTACGTAATTCTTTATTACGAAAATCCAAGCAGGAGTTTCAGTAATTGTTGTAATAGCGTGAACTTCTTCACAAGCTATTTTACGTATTTCTTTTCCGATATCAATTCTTTCAGATCTAGGTAGAGCAGCACCTTGTCTCCAAAGTTCTTGCTGTTTAGCAATTGAGGCACTCAATGGAGGACCAAAAACGCTAGAATCTTGGAACCATTGTCCTGAAGCTGGCCCCATTCCACTTTCCCAGTTAAACGCTAGGTCATGGTTAGGGAACAAGAACAAAGGTTCTGAAGCTCCACCACCACCCCATATAGACAACATTGCTTCGTTGTTCTTAAGTCGAGTTTCTCTCAAACTTCTTTCTGTAGGAGTGATTTTCAAATTTATTCCAATATTGTCTGCCCAATCTTTTTTAATTAATTCAGCAGCACCCACACTGTCCGTGAAAGCACCTGTTACAGCGATTACATCAAGAACAAGAGGGTCTCCACTAGGCTTTGTTCGGAATCCATCAGATCCCTCTTTTAGACCAAGACCATCTAATAGCTCGTTAGCTTTCGCTACGTCAAGAGTTGACCACATTTGATCATACTCAGGACCAGGAGCATATGGTTCATCTGGTATTGCACAAGCAGAAGCTGAACGACCCATTCCTAAGAATATAGCCTCTCGGATTTGTTCTCGATCAAATCCTATGGATAAAGCTCTTCTGAAATCAGCTTCTCTCAAAAGATCACCAATTTCTTTATCACCCTCTCCATGAGCACCATAGTCCTGGTTAGGATATACAGTTATTGCAGAACTACCAGCAGCACTTGTAAATTGTACTCGGTAACCACCTTTTTCTTCATTTTCTCTTAGAAGAGGTAGTTTATCAGGTTTTACGTGTCGACCTTGAATATCGAATTCACCAGCAACAACTCTTAGTCCAAGAACCTCAACGTCTTCTGCAAGACTTAGAACGATCTTGTCTAGGTATGGTAACTGGTTACCTTCGGCGTCAACTGCCCAGTAGTAAGGGTTTCTTTCCCAAACAGATTCTTCTTCATTGAATCCTTTTATAGGCATCCAAGCTGTAGTTACAGGAGAATCAACATTCTTAACTGGGTTGTTTTTAGCACAGAAATGTGTACCCCAGTTATCATAACCAGCATCTTTAGCTAGTTTATTAGCTTCTTCTTCTCCAACGAATGCAGCGTGGAATTGACTCATATAGTGTTTAGGTGAAAATCCTCCACCACAAACAGGGAACTGAGTTAGATGTCCAGCGACAGATAAACCAGAAACTAATTCAAGATAAACACCGTATGGTTCTGAAAACTCTACTGTATATGTATAGTCATCAACTGCTTTCCATACACCCATTTCTCCATTAGCTGTTTTAGAATATCCAGGCTTAGCTGGAAGGACGTTATCGTCCAATAATATATGCTCGTACCAGAACATTACGTCAGCTGTGGTGAAAGGTTCACCATCTGACCATTTCATTCCTTCACGAAGTTTGAAGGTGAATTTAGTAGCATCAGCATTAGATTCAAAATCCTCAGCAATATGCGGCCTTAATTCAGTCATCTGCGAGTTCCAGAAAATCATATGATTCTTTGAAATACGTTCGATGTTTTGTTCGTCAGCAGGTCCGGTGAATGCACGTTTCCATGTACCACCATATTTTCCTACTCCGTCTAGATCAGATGAGTCTAGAACCATTGGGTTCTTAGGTAATCTGTCTTCAACAGGAGGAAGGTCTCCAGATTTTACTTTAGCAGCTAAGTCAGGTGATTCTCCATAAGAAGTAGGGTGTTTACTTTTATCTAGTACTTGCCGTGTATATGCGACTTCACCAGTAGCAGCCTGTCCGGATGCCTTTTCTTCACCTTCCTCTGGAGTATATTTAGTAACTACTTCTTTAGTAACTACCTTATCCACAGGAACTTCTTTTTCTTGGATTACAACTTTCTCAACTTCAACTTCTTTAATCTTTTCAACTTCCTTAACAACTTCTTTCTCTACTACTACAGTTTGAACAACTTTTTCAGTAACAACTTCAGTACCTCCACACGCAATGGATATTGCAGCGAACGCAAGAAGAAGAACAGTTATCATTCTGTATGGATTAAGAATACTCAACTTATTGTTTCCTCACTAGTTTAAAGTTATATATCTTGCATTAACCGCGTTAATACAATTTGATTATTGTCATAAATATTTTTGTACATGTCAAACGTTAGAGTAGATTTTAAGGATCAACTTAAAAGTTTTTCCGTGTAAAAATCAATTCAATTGACGTAAACTTGGGTCTAATCTATCTCTTAACCAATCACCAATAAAATTACCTGCAACTACCACTAAAAAAATGCACATTCCTGGCATAAATGCCACCCACCAAGCATCATTGAGATAATTTCTTCCAGATGCAGTCATTGCACCCCAAGCAGGTGTTGGAGGTGGAATTCCAACTCCTAGAAATGATAGTGTTGCCTCTGTAAGTATAATTGAACCTATATTTAAGGTTGCTGCAACAAGAACTATATTCCAAGTACCAGGTAGAAGATGTTTTGCTAATATTCTTATATTTGAAGCTCCATATATTTTGGCACTAGCAATATAATCCATATTTTTTAAACTAAGAGTTTGTGCTCTGACAAGCCTCACTGGACCAGGCCATGACATTAAAGCGAGAAGTGCTACTAAAATTTTAAATGATTGTCCATAAATTAAAACAACTACTAAAGCAATCATAATAAAAGGTAGTGCAGCCCATATATCAACAAAACGCATTATAATTTCATCTATATGTCCACCAAAATATCCGGAAATTAGTCCTAATGTTGTACCAATAGTTACACCAATTAATATTGAGAAAAACATCACCATGGCCGAAACTCTAGCTCCATAAATCAGTCTACTTAACATATCTCTACCGATCGGATCTGTACCAAGAATATATTCACTTTTACTACCTTCTATACCTAGAGGAGGTACATTCCTATCTCTAAGGCTGTTTTTATATGGATCTTGAGGTGAAATTAAAGGAGCAAATACTGCAGTAATTATTAATACCGTGTATATAAAAGCGGGAATTATTGGATATCTTCTAAGTAAATTAAATATTATCAAAATACACCTATTTTGCTATTATCCTAGGATCTATGAAAGCATAAATTAAATCCAGAAATAATACTACTACAACATAAAGTAACATAGTGAAGAACATTATTGCCGCTACAACAGGAAAATCATTTCCTGTTACAGAATTAATAGCAAGTCTTCCTAACCCTGGCCAAGAAAAGACTGTTTCAACTACAGTAGTACCTGTAATAAATCCAATTAACAATAGTCCAGAGTATGTCAGAGGAACTATTAAAGCATTTCTGAAAGCATGTTTCCAAACCACTTTACTATATTTAACACCTTTTGCTCTTGCTAATTTAATATATTCTGTATCCATAACTTCAAGCATTGAAGATCTTGTGAGTCTTAGGTATCCTGCGGCGGGAAGCCAGCCCAAAACAATAGCAGGTAGTATTAAATGTTTAATGGAAAAATCTCCTTCTCCCATTGTTCCTGCAGGTAACCATCCTAAAATTCCAGCAAAAATTAATATACCCATTATTCCTGACCAAAAACTTGGAAGTGATTGACCAAATAAAGCAAAAGTTCTTGCTATATAATCCCAAGCAGAACCTCTATTTATTGCGGAAAGAATGCCTAATGGAACACCGACTAAAGTACCAAAAATCCACGCAGCTACACCTAATCTTACAGAAGCACCTGCCCGGTCTTTTAAGATTGTTGTAACCGGTTGTTGTTGAGCTAAACTTTTTCCAAAATCACCTGTCAATATGTCTTTTAGCCACATACCATACTGTATTGGAACAGGCTTATCTAGACCCATTTCTTCACCCATTTTTTCCCACGCTTCGGTTCCAAAACCTCCACCATGTTCATCAATGAATAAAACGCGAGGATCACCAGACATTCTTGATAAAACAAAAATCATAAGTGTTCCGCCGATTACGGCTATAACTGCATAGAATATTCTTCTTAGTAAAAAATTTTTCAATTTTATTTTCTGATTTTTTTTTTAATATATTACTATAAAGGGCTAGGTTGATTTAACCTAGCCCTTTATTTATTTTTACAAGTAATTTTTAAGAATTTATTTTTATAAAAACTTAGTAATTAACTTATGGTGTCCATTCTATTTCTTCTACGTTGAACCATTCACAACCACCAATACACATTTGAGGTGGGATAGGCCATGCGCCTATTTTTGATCCATCATAAACGTTTAGCTGAGGCTGTTCGTTCACACCAACAGCAATAGCATTTTCTCTGGTCACATCGAAAAATTCTAGACCCAATTTTTCTCTTTCAGCTTTATCAGTTGAAGTAACCATTTTTTCGTAGATTGCTTCCCATTCAGGAACCATACTACCTGCACAGATTGTTCCACCTAATTTATCACTAGTACTTTCATTAGATTTTGGAAGATCTACTGTAAGCGCTGCGAAACTATCACCACAAGTTCTGTACTGAATATGTGGGAAGTCAAGGTTTACTAATCGTGGTCGGTGTGTACCATATGCCTGTAAGTCAATTGAAACTTTTACATTCAACTCACTCAACCATGTAGCGGCTATAGCATTTACTATTTCCTCATGGGTACCGGCACCTGTCCAAATTGTCATTTCAAAACCGTCAGCATATCCAGCTGAAGCCATTAATTCTTTTGACTTAGCTATATCATACGGCCATTCCCATTTTGAGTCCCAGTGTTTAGAACTAACAGGAATATTTGTAATGTGGTTTACTTCTCCTAGACCACCTAGAATCGCATCATTGATACCTTCACGGTCAACAGCCATTGCTAGGGCATGTCTAACATTTTGCGCTTGTTCCATGCTTTCAGCGTTACCATACTCTCCAACCCAAGGTTTTGAAGTATCGTATCCAGGTCTATCAAGGGCGTCACCAGTATTACCTTGACCAGTAATAAGTTGGTTTTCTACCCACAAGTTACCACCAAAGTATAAACCGTTAAGTCTAGATGCAGTTACGAATGATTCGAATCCCTTATCTTTAACAGCAGGAATATCTTTAAGGTCAATCATTGCTACATCAACTTCACCGGTCTCTAACATTGTTCTTCTAACAGTTGCTTCAGGAACAGCTAGAATTCTAACTGTCTGCATAGGAGCCACTTTTCTCCAGTGACTGTCCAGTGCTTCCAAAACGGCTTTATCGTCCTGTTTCCACTCTTGGTATACAAGAGGACCAGTACCGATAAATTTATCAACCATACCATCAGCACCAACTTCATCAAATAATTTTTTGGAGTGAATTCCCATACTCTGCCAATAAGGTGTTAGTGCTCTTCGTAGTTGACCTACTCCAAGTCCACCTTCAGGGATCGTCATCCTGACAGTGTAATCGTCAATCGCTTCCATTTTATCCATAATTCTTTTGAAGTCACCAGCCTGGTCATGTTTACTGTCTGGGTTGAATGTTGGATTAGCTCTGTTAAAGCTCCATGCAACATCTTCTGCAGTCATTTCACCATAACCTCCGTGGAATTCAACGCCTTCTTGAATTTTGAAGTCTACATATTCATCACCATTTACTTCCCATGACGTAGCTATACGTGGAATCATGTTAGCATCGTCATCTAGCCATCCTAGAGTTTCGTATGCTGACATTCTGAATTTCTGGTTACCACAACCAGGAATACAGCCCTGAGGATCTCCTACAGGTACACCAACGGTATTCATAGCTATAGAAAGTGTTCCGCTAGGACCACTAGATGGAGCAGGGGCATCTACTTTAGATTTCTCTACTACTTTTTCTGTTTCTACTGCTACTTCTTTTACAACTACCTTTTCAACTTCTTTTTCCACTACCTTTTCAACTTCTTGAATTACTTCTTTTTCTACTACTACAGTTTCAACTACTATTTCTTGAACTACTTCAGTTTCGCCACTACATGCAACTGAGAATGCTGCGACGATTAGAAGTGCAAGAGTAATTAATCTGTAGGGATTAAGAATACTCAAACTTATACCTCACTATAGTGTTTGTAATATTACGCACAAAACGTTTTTTGTACAAATTAATTTTCTACAATACTGAAATGTGTGTCAATAATCATGTTGATCGTTATTTAACTATAAAGTACATTAAACCGGATAAATTATTCTACTCAATTCGTAAATCGTCATTAATTATTGATTTTGCTATACGTTCACCTATTACTATCGTGGTCGCATTAGTATTTGCGCGAACGCAATCTGGCATTATTGATGCGTCAGCAATACGAATATTCTTTAAATGATGTATTTTTCCATCTTGATTTACGACTGACATATTATCTTCTTTTACCCCCATTTTACATGTACCACTTACATGATGGCTTGTTCTAGATGTTTTGGTTATCCAGTGATTAAGTAGAGAGTCATTATCTAATATTTTTCTATTAGGAGTGATTAATTCCGTTACAATATCACCTTTTAAGTGATCTGTTTCACCCATTTTCACTGCAATTCTGGTTGCTTCTCTCATTCTTTTCAAATCGAATTCATCTCTCATGAAATTATAGTTTAGATCTGGCTGGACATGAGGGTCGTTAGATTTAAGATTTATTTCTCCTGATCCCATCGCTAGGTAAAGGGCACAAACTATTCCGAAACCATTACTACCAGAAGAAGAATCAAGATAAATACCACTTTCGGGGGCATGTCCAACTGGATGTATAAACATATCATTTCGTAATTTTGATCCTGAAGCTGTATATCTAATTCCTACTTGGATACGAGAACTTAAATTATTTTGTAACAAGTCTTTATTTGTTTTCCAATAAACTTGGATTTGTGGATGATCCCTTAAATTTTTTCCCACCCCAGGGAGGTTCTTTATTATTTCTATTCCATGTGTTCTTAATTTTTCCGTAGAACCTATACCAGACAACATAAGGATATGCGGTGTTTCAATTGCGCCGGCACATAAAATAACTTCATCGCAAAATATTTCGTATATTTTTGGTTCAATTTTTTTATGAAATGTATCAGTTGAATTTTTATAAGTCAAAGGTGCAGGTGCTTCAATTTCTACCCCTATAGCCTTAGTTCCTTCGAAAATAATTTTTCTTACCAAAGTATTTGCTTTAATGGTTAAGTTCATTCTATGTCGAACTTTACTCAAGTATCCAAAATTGGTACTCCATCTTATACCTTCAGGATTATTAAAAGGTAATGGACCAACACCTGTTGAGTTAGGATCATTTGCGTCATCACAATTAGGTTGTCCCATTGATAATGATGCTTTATAAAAAGCTAATTGAACTTTTTCCCATTCAGATTTATTCCACCTTCTAACAGATATAGGACCTTCAGAATTATGAAAATCTCCAGAGTAATCTAAATCATTTTCAATTTTTTGGAAGAAAGGCATGGTTTGGGACGCATTCCATTTATTATTTCCCATTTTTGCCCACTCATCAAAATCTTCAGGTAATCCACGTAAAAATATTTGAGCATTTACCGAACTAGATCCTCCTATAACTCTACCCCGTGGAATTAACATATCATCAGTTTCTGTTGATGCTGTACCTAAATAATTCCAACTGAATTTACTGTTTACTCCGAATGTTCGCGACCATAAATTTTCATCTATTCCATAACCATATTTTATTTCGTTAGGGGTAGAATCAAATTCAGGAAAATCTGGTCCTGCTTCAAGTAATAAAACTTCACAATTTTCATTCTCCGATAATCTTGCTGCCAATACAGAACCACCGGATCCTGAACCTACAATTATTTTGTTAAATTTTTTCATTCATTGATACTATCAAAATAAATTAAAATTTAACAATTTATTTATTTTAAATTAATAAAACTTATAATTCATTTTGTAACATTAAAGTTGATATCCAGATGCATTGGCACTTTATCAAAATGTTATGATTGATGAATGGGTTGATAGGGGATACCAAAATAATATGGAAATATCTTCCTATTAATGAAATAACATTTCCTTGGTGGTTAGGAAAAGAAGATTTACATTCTTCTCATCGTTCAAATCTTTTAAAGAAAGACCCTTTATTTTACGGAAGATACAATTGGAAAGAGTCAAGGGATTTAAATTATGTATGGTATCAAGGGAAATAGATACCTTAAATTACTAAGGGAATGGTGTGCAGTAAATAATTACAAGCAAAAGCAATATTAATCTATAATTCATCCTCATGACAAAATAGTATAGATATAAATAATTTTTTATTAAATAACCCTTTTAATCATGTTTTTATGAATTATTACACGCTTCCTGATATTGAATACTTTAATTAAAATTGTTAATTCCAATTATTGATTTTAGTATTATTTGTCGCTAAATTTTTTTTCAATAAATTCTATTTTATCTTCTGCTTCTTCTTGGGTTATTTTACCTTGGTTAAGTAATTTGTGAATATTTTTCTTCATATCTGAGATATTTTTATTAATACTCATATATTTAAATTTTGCTTGTTTAGGAGTTATTTCACCGTTTTTTAAAGCTTTTTCAATCTCTGTTTTTAGGTGAGTTTTATGACTAGGAACATATTTCGCTGATTTTTCTTTGATCATTTCTGATTTTGTTTTTTTTATAGCATCTTCTAATTCAGATTTATCTATTTTGAGAAATTTAGAAAGTTTAGAAAGAAAAATATCATTATTATATTTTTTTGTATATGGTTCTTCTGCGAATATTTTATCTGAGGAATGCGACGTGATTGAAACGAAAATTCCTACTATAAGAAAAAATATAAAAGATATGTAAATTAAATTTCTCTTCATCATGAATATATCCAAAATATTTCATACAAATTAATATAACAAAATTTCGATAAAATAACACTATTGTAATAAATTTCTATCATATCTAGAATAGTATTAATTTTATAATTTTGGAGTTATTTTATGTTTTATTTTTTTAGTAGTTGGTTTTATGTAATTATATCTATATTTATCGGAGTTGGTGCTGGTGTACAACTTACAATGATTGCTGGAATTTCTCGTCAAAAAGGATCTTTAGAAGCTGTTTTTACATCGATGGTCGCTACTGGAATGATTATTATATCTTTTCTTGTCGGGAAATCATTGTTAAATAATGATGTTGGATTACCTCTACCTTTTCAAAAACCTATAATTTTGAGTGTAATTCTATTATTACTGATAATAACTTTATTTTTAATTATGAGAGAGATTCATTGGTATTATGCATTGACCGGATTATTATCAGTGCCTCTTTTGGTAGGGTCGGGTTTGATAGGTCCAAAGATTGGACTTGGAATTTATATTTCTTCAACAATTGTTGGATCACTTATAGGTTCTATAGTAGTTGATCATTTTGGAGCTTTTGGAGGATTGCAAGTACCAATTTCTTTTCAGAGGATACTTGGTGCAATTTTATTAATTTTAGGTGTAATATTGATTAGAGGTATGAGTAAGTGAAATTTCTTATATAGCTGTTTTATGATTAAGATTAGTTGTCATTAAGTTTTTTTTAACATATTATAACTTTAAAAATTTTAAATAATGTAAGGAAAAAATATGAAAGATGAAAATCGTCGTTCACTAGTAGTTATACAATTATCTGGTGGAAATGATGCTATGAATACTGTAGTCCCTTATAATGATGGTATTTACCACGATTCTAGATCTGCTATTCATTTGTCAGAAGAAGAAGTTATTGATATAGATGGTTCTTTAGGTTTTCATCCTGAAATGGGAGCTATAAAAAATTTATGGGATGAAGGTAAGGTATCTGTAATTAATGGCGTAGGTTATCCCATTCCTAACCGTTCCCATTTTAGATCTATGGATATTTGGCATACAGCTGAATCTGAGAGTATTGCTCCAGATGGTTGGTTAGGAAGAACTATTAGAGAAATGGACCCCAATCATAAGAATGTTGTAACCGGAGTAAATTTTGGCAGAGGCTTACCTCGGTCTTTGCATTGTAAAGGGGTGCCAGTAGCATCTGTTGGAGATTTAGAAACATATGGTCTCATGAGTGATATTCAAGGATCTGAAAATAGAGATTTTGCTCTCAGTTTTTTCTCTAGACTTTATGGCCCACATCAAGGTCGAGATGTTATTTTAGAAGCTTTAGGTGAAAATGGAATTAATGCAATGATAGGAGCAGATATACTTTCTTCTGCAAATTCTGAATATTCTTCAAATATTGAATATGATGACAATCCTATTTCAAATAATTTAAAAGATATAGCTAAAGTAATTTTTTCTGATGTTGGTACAAAAATTTATTATGCTCAACATGGTAGTTTTGATACTCATGCAGGAGAATTAATTAATCATGCAAAATTATGGAAAGATTTATCTGTTGCTTTAGGGGATTTTTTTGATGATTTGAAAGAACATAATAGAGAAGAAGACGTAACAGTATTACTTTTCTCAGAATTTGGTAGAAGAATAGAAGATAATGGATCAGGAACTGATCATGGTTCAGGCGGAAATGCTTTTTTACTTGGAGGGTCTCTAAAAGGTGGATTTTATGGGGAGCTACCATCTTTAGAATTATCTGAACAGGTTGAAGGTGACATGAAATATAATAATGATTTTAGATCTATTTATGCAACATTATTGGATCAATGGTTAGGAGTGGATCCTATGCCTGTACTTGGTTCAAATTATGAACAACATGATTTTTTTAGGAAAGGATAAATTTTATGTCTAATAAAGATACTTTTTTAATGGCACATTTGATGAGAAGAGCTGGTTTTGGAGCTAGTTTAGGAGAAATAAAAGAATTAGTAAAAAATGGTTATGATGAAACTGTGGATCATATGTTAGATGATGAACCTAATATTCCAGTTTCAGAATATATGATACGAAGGTATCAACCTGATTATGGCGCTGCTTTGGGTAGTACTACTAATGGTGCTAATTGGATGTATAGAATGATATGGAGTGACCATCCACTTAGAGAAAAAGTTGCTTTGTTTTGGCATGGTATTTTTGCAACAGGTTACGCTAAATTAGCGAATGGAAAAGTTCTTCATGATCAAATAAAAATGTTATTGAAGAATGGTATGGGAAATTATGAGAATTTATTGCTTGAACTCTCTAAAGATCCAGCTATGATTATCTGGTTGGATAATTGTGAAAGTCACAAAGGTTCTATTAATGAGAACTATGGTAGAGAATTGTTAGAATTATTTTCAATGGGAACAGGTAATTATACTGAAGAAGATATAAAGGAGGCATCCAGAGCTTTCACAGGTTGGACAATTGCAAACACAGATTATATGACCCTTAAATGCCAAAGAGATTCTGTTTGGCCTTATGGTCGTCTTTCTATGCATTTTGAATATGACCCAGACGATCATGATGATGGGGAAAAAACATTTCTAGGGCAAACTGGTAATTATAATGGAGAAGATATAATAAAAATTATTTGTGAACAAAAAGCTACAGCTAGATTTATTTCTAGGCATATGTATAGTTTTTTTGTTGCTGATGAAGCTCCTGTTCCAGAATGGCCATATAAAGAACCTAATAATCCTGAAGCAATAGAACAGCTTTCTAAAGTATATTTTGAATCTGGGTATAATATAAAAGAAATGCTTAGGTTTTTGTTTAAATCTGATTTTTTCAAAAGCGAAGAAGTATGGAATAAGAGAGTTAAGAGCCCAGTTGAGCTAGTAGTAGGTACTCTAAGACTGACTAAGGAATTTAATCGTCCTGATAGAGAACAATATTTCACGAGTCTAAATACTCAATATATGGGACAGTGGCTAATGAGTCCACCTTCTGTTGAAGGCTGGCATTGGGGTGTTGAATGGCTAGATTCAGGAACTCTTGTAGAAAGGGTGAATTTTTCTTCTTCGAATTTAGGTGATCAAAAAAATTCGGGTGTTGTTAATCTAATAGAAAATATTAAATCTTCATTGAATTTCCCGCTAGAATCTGAACAATTAGTCGATAAATCATTAGAACAACTAGGGGCTTTAAAAACTTCTAATAATACTAGATCTATACTTATAGATTATGCTGATTCAAATTTAGATTCTCGAGATAGTATTTCTAATGAAACAATTGCAGGTTTATTGAAATTTGTTGGTGCTATGCCAGAATATCAACGAGCATAAAATGACTATAAAAACTGAAAAAATTAAATATAAAAACACTATGGGGCTTGCTGCTATGCAGGGAAGAGGATTTTATTATCCCTTTGATCTTGCATTTGATAACTCTGAAAGAATTTATGTTTTAGGTAGAGGACATGATGGGGATCCAAGAGGTTGTAGATTAGTAGTTATGGATATGAATGAGGAGTACTACGGTACTTTCGGTTCTCATGGAACAGAGGATGGTCAATTTCTTTGGCCTTCATCTATAGCGGTTAATTCAGACGATAATCTATATATTTCAGATGAAGCAAGTAATAAGATTACAATAATGTCTAAGGATGGTGATTTTATTTCATGTTTTGGAGAATTTGGTACAAAAGATGGTCAATTTGATGGCCCTACAGGATTAGTATTCGATGATGAAGATAATTTGTATATAGTTGATCACAGAAATGGAAGAATACAGGTATTTAATAATGAAGGTAAATTTATACGTAAATTTTCTTCAATAGGAAATTCTCCTGGAAAATTAAATTTACCGTGGGGAATTTCCTTAGATTCAAGTAATGATCTTTATATTGCAGATTGGGGTAATCACAGAATTCAAAAATTTTCTAGAGAAGGTACTTTTATTACCACCATTGGATCATATGGTGTAAGTGACAATAATTTAAATCATCCTTCCGGAGTTGCTGTAGATTTTGCAGGTAATATTTTTGTTACAGATTGGGGGAATCATAGATTAAAAGCATTTGATTCTGTTGGGAATTTATTGTTCTCTTCAAGAGGAGAAGCAACGTTATCAAAATGGGCTCATGATTTTTTGAACACTAATGTGGAAGAAAAAAATGCACGTTCCAAATCAACATTAGTTTTCGAATTAGATGGTTTTAAGGAAGATCCACATGAAGAATCTTCTCATGTAGAAAAATACTTTTGGTCTCCTACTTCTGTTACACATCGAAATGGAGAAATAATTGTAGTAGATAGTAATCGTCATCGTATGCAAGTATTTACTACTAATTTTTAATAAGAATTTATTCCAATAAGTCTGATATAAGATCTTCAATATTTTTTGCAATAAAATTCTTTATTTCTATAAATATTCGAATAAGAAAATATATATGAGCGATTTATGTCAAATGAATCATGGATAGCAATTACAGTTGCATTTGTTTTAGGGGCAATGAGTCCTGGACCATCGTTATCTATTGTCCTTAGGAATACTTTAGTTAATGGCAAAACTAATGGATTATTGACAGGCTTAGGTCATGGATTTGGTTTCGGGTTATTTTCTCTAATAGTTTTGATAAGCTTTTCGACTTTACTAAATTATTTTCCTAAGACAGAAATATTTCTAAAATATGCAGGTGTATTATTATTGTTCTATTTATTTATTATATTTGCTAAAAAAGCGTTTGAAAAAAAAGAGATAAATTTATCTAATGAAATAACTTCTTATGATTCAAATAGAATAGGATTTATTCAAGGATTTTTTGTAGCAATATTAAATCCGAAAATCTTGGCTTGGATGATAGCAATTTATACTCCATTTATTAAGAATGATTTAGATTTATTTACTGTTATATTAATAGTTATTTTAGGTTTTATAATAGATGCTGGTTGGTATATTTCTGTTGCTACAGTAGTAGGAAATAATGTTGAAAAAATTACCAAAAGAATTTCAACTAGAAGCATAGATATTGTTATGTCTTTACTAATGTTATTATTTGCATTAATACTATTGACAGATTTTCTCTAATTGTTTTTTATTTCTCCTAAAAAATATTTACCAATATTTTTATCTTTTAAAATATTTTCTGCCTTAGAAGTATGAGCAACTTTTCCATTAGAAAAAATATATCCTCTATCAGACATACCTAAAGATAATCGAGCATTTTGTTCTACTATCAAAACTGTAATATTGATTTTTCGTAATTCAGAAATTTTCTCAATTATTTCTTCTCTAAATTTTGGAGATAAAGCAGCAGTTGGTTCATCGAACATAATAAAAGATGGATTTGATATTAAAACTCTTGATATTGCTAACATTTGACGTTCGCCACCAGATAATGATTCTGCTAAATGATATGGTTTTTGTTTTATATTTGGAAAAATATCGTAAACTTTTTCAATTCTTTTACTTAATTCTATTTTATTGAGATTTAATCCTCCCATTTGCAAATTTTCCTTTACAGTCAAAGAAGGAAAAACATTATCTACTTGTGGGACATATCCAATGCCTTTTTTTACAAGAGTATCTGCTCTCAATCCTTTTATGTTATTATTTTTATAATTTATTTCTCCATCGTAATAATTTGCTATTCCAAAAATAACCTTTAAAAAAGTAGATTTCCCACATCCATTTGGTCCAATAATTGTTACAAATTCATTTTTATATACATTTAAATTAATTCCATTAAGTATCTGAATAGAACCATATCCTCCTGATAAATTTTTTATTTCAAGTATCTTTTCCATAATTAATTTATTGAAGAACCTAAATAAGCTTCTATTACTGATTGATTATTTTTAACTTCTTCTGATGTTCCTTCCATCAAAATTTTTCCAGAATCCATTACAATTATACGATCTACACCTAATCTAAGAATAAAATCCATATTATGTTCTATCACTAATATTGAAATTCCAGTATTTGTGACTAAATTTCTTAAATTCTTAAAAATTTTTTCAGCTAATAAATTTGCTACCCCAGCGACTGGTTCATCTAGTAATAATATATTAGGAGAGCCCATAAGAGCTCTTGCAATATCTACTAATTTACTTTGCCCTCCTGAAAGATTAGCTGCTAGGTTATTTGATATATGAGAAATTTCTAGTGATTCAAGAATTTTATAACCTTCTGAAATTCTTTCTTTTTCTTTTTTAGAGTTAGGTCTAAGTAAACTTATGAATGGATTTGGAGAAAATTGATTTTTCATTGGGACAAGGATATTTTCAATTACTGTCATCTCTTTCCAGAGTCTTGTATGTTGAAAAGTTCTAGTTATACCTAATTTATTAATCTCATCAGGCCTTAGATTATTTACTCTTTTTCCCATAATTTCTATTTTTCCAGAAGTAGGTTTAATTAACCCGGAGATACAATTAAAAGTAGTAGATTTACCGCAACCATTTGGACCAATTAATCCTACTAATTCACCTTTATTTATGTTGAATGATATGTCATTAATTGCTCTAAGACCTCCAAAATTATGGACTAAATTTTCAATATTTATTGATGTATCAGTCATTTTCTATAGACCTTGATTTTCTTTTTGGCATAAATGGTATTTCTGGTAATAATCCTTTTGGAGCAAATCTAAGAGCAACAATTATTACTAGTCCAATTAATGCAAGTTTAAAATATGTTAATTCTAATATTACGTTTCCTTTTGGGAATACTTCGATAATGGATTTTTCTGACCAGATAAGCCCTCCTAAATCGAAAATTATCCAACCAAAAATTTTATCTGCAAATGTAGTTATTGGATGCAATATTAAATCTGAATTACTTCTCGATACCACCATTACATTGAAAACGAACTCTACTATTACTATTATGTAGGCTCCTATAAACATTCCTTTATTATTCCCTTTTCCTCCTACAATAAATGCAGCCCATATTAAAAAAGTTGAACGTATTGGACTCATGAAATCAGGCCAAATAGCGGTGTTAAGCCAAGCCCATAGTACACCTCCTAATGCTGCTATCCCAGCACCTAAAGCTAGACTGGCAGCTTTATGTGAAAGGATATTATGACCATGATGCTGGCTTACTTCTTCATCTTCTCTTATTGATTTTAGAATTCTACCCCATGGAGAGCTTAAAATTATAGAAATTATCCACCATACTAAAATTGTTAAACTAATAGATAAAATAGCAAGTAATAAAACATATGGAGCTGGACCTGGTAAGCCAATAATATTTCCTATGGATTCTGAAAATCCAGAATTCCACCATTCTTTAAAAGGTAGTATATAATTTGAAATTCCCATTGCTGATGTCACTGTTCCAGCTCTAAGTAATGGCTCTGCTTGAAGTGAAATTCTTAATATTTCTCCTAAGGAAATAGTAACTATAGCGAAATAATCCATTCTGAGTCTTGCGGTAGGATAAGCAATAAGCCACCCAATTATAGAAGCTATAATTACAGCAAAAAATGTTGCTTCTATTGCACCCCATCCGTAACCATTTGTGGCTATAGGTGCAGATAATATTCCTACAAAGACTGCGCCTATACCAGCAAAGAAAATTACTCCAAAGTTTGTCATACCTGTTAACCCGGAATGTATATTTAAGGAAAAACTCAAGAGACTAAAAATACCTAAAAGAGTTATAATTCTTGCCACTTGCATAACTTTAGTAAAATAGGAAACACTAGGTAATAGAATAGTAATAAGAATTAAAGAGAATAATAATATTCCGAAAAATATCCAAGATCCACGATTAGATTCTTTATTTATTGATATTTTTTTCTTATTAATTTTTCTGTTAAATGAAATTTTAGAAATAGAGTTTTTATATATGAATCTAATAATTTTATTAACAGAGTACGAAATAAATTTTTTATTAACTGATATATAGTCACTTATTAAATTTTTTAGTTTTGTTAGTAATAGGTAGTTTGTAAATTTGTAGAATATTAAATTAATTGAATTTAAAAGTTTATTAGCATATATTTTGATAATTGATTCAGTTTCATTCTTATTGTTTATAATATTTTTAAATCTATTTACATTCCATTCATGGAGTATATTTCCTAAACCCTTAGGCATAAGCAATAATACCCCTATTAAGAAAATAAAAGGCATTACTTCAGCAAAACCAGATGCTGTAGGGCGATTAAGTGCATTACCTGCACCTATGAGTAATGGTTCAGATAAAGAACGTACAATTCCTATTATAAAAGCAGCGATGATTACTCCTGGTATAGAAGTTATAGAACCTAATACTATTACAGCAAATGCAGGTAATAACAAAGATAGACCCAATTCGGGGTTAACGGGTAAAATTGCAGCTAATAAAGCTCCTCCTAGGCCAGAAATACCTGCTGATAAAAAAGAACTTGTGGTGTGTATATTTTCAACATTTATTCCACTAGTTGAAGCAAGATCTGGATTGTCCGCTACTGCTCTCATCTTTTTACCGAGAATAGTTTTATGCATTATGAAAATTAATGCGAAAACTGCTATTAACATCCCTACTACAAGAGCGATTTTAGAATAAGAAAACCCATACGGATCTATGTTGTTGACTATATTTATAAAAGGTTCGTTTATTCTTTCTCCTACAATTAGGTCGATTTTTTGTGTTGGAACTTCAATATTAGATGATAATAAACGCCAATCTTTATCAGGTATAAAACGGAAAGTTTTTGCAGAAAATCTCATATAAATAATAGCTCTGATAACCATTGCTACTCCCAATGATGTGATCATCATTACTTGAGGAGAAGCGAGTTTATTTCTAAGAGGTTTATATATAGATTTATCTATTATTACTCCAATAATACCGCAAATAAAGAATGCAAAAATTACAGAAAAAATTAGTAACCTGAAATTTAAATTACCATCACTAGGCGCATTTGATATTGGAAAAAATCGATCTGACCACATTAGAATCAGAGCAATATAAGATCCAAGTAGCATTAATTCAGCTTGAGCAAAATTACCATATCTTTGAACTTTATAAGTAAGAGTCAATCCCATTGCGACTGTTAGATATGCGGCTGACCAATATATTGCACTAAGGGATATTGAGGATAAATTATAATGAAAAGTCGTATTTATTCCTTTACCTTTAAGTAAAGAATCTAAAATGAATAAAATTATAAAAAATATAAAAAATGGAGTTAGAATTAAAGTAAAAGCTTTGATTTTACCAGTTGATTTTTTTACAGCCTTATTTACGATTATTAGGCTGAATATTATCATTTCCAAGGATTGCAGAATCCATAGAACATCTCCTTCTACAATTTTACTCCAAGAAAGTAAACCTTCATTAAATCTTAGTCCTAGATAGCTATCTATAAAAAGAAATAATGTTATTAACACCCATTTGTGTGTGATTATAATTTTTCTTAAATTATCTAATATAAATTTTATACCGAAACCCTAAATATTTTTTTATAAATTAAAAATCAAGACCCACCTATAAAAAAGGCGGATCATGATTTTTATCAAACTATAATAGTTTTCTGCTAATTTGAAAGACCAGATTCAGCAGTCCAAACTCTTGAACAAGAGAATTCAGGATTGAAATCACAGACTTCGTAACCTGTACCTGATACGTCTCCATTTGAATCGAAAGTATGAACTCCACTGGCTCCGTCGTAACCTGTACCTATGGTTTTAATATCAGCTCTAATATTATCTCCACCTTCAAGTGCAGCATGTGCAACAATTTTAACAGCATCATATGTTTCACCGGTGTAGATACCTTCTGCATTTCCTCCGGCATCTTTATAAGCTGAATCAAATGTTGATTTAGCAGTTGAATCTTTTCCAGGTCTTGGTTTAGTAGCAACAATACCTGTTACTGCAGAAGCATCTGTGAAAGCTTCTACGAATGCTGCATCAGCTATTCCATCTGCTCCATATATAGTACCTTCAAAACCTTGGCTTTTTAGAGCTTCGATTATGGATGCTCCATCAGTTGCATAAGATACTAATACTGCTGAATCACATCCAGCATCAATCACTGATTGAGCTATAGTAGATGCATCGTAAGAACCTTCTGTAGGATCATAAGCATTAGTAGTACATGCTGAACCAGACCAGTTTGCCTGAAAATTATCTGCCAATCCAGAGCCATAGTCATTTGTCATATACAAAATTGCAGGATTACTGTCACCTGCATCTGATACTACGGCTGTCAATGCTATAGCTTGTTGAGCATCGCTTGGGACAACCCTGAAAAGATAACCATTATCACTAGCAGTAGTTACTGCTGGAGAAGTACTCGCATAGGAAACCATAGGAATTCCTGCTTCTGATGCTACAGCTATAGCTCCTAGAGTAGCTCCTGAACAAGCTGCACCCACTATACCTACTACACCAGAATCGACTAGTGTTTGGGTAGCAGTAGCTGCTTGTGTACCATCACATCCTGAATCCTGAATAACAAGTTCAAAAACGTTTCCATCCTCGTTATCATTTAATTCTGCTATTGCTACATTAGCAGCATCCTGAAATCCTGGTGCATAAACTGCTATAGGACCTGTCTGAGGACTAAGTAAACCTATTTTATAAGTTTCCCCTCCTCCACATGCTGTTAATGCTAAGGCTAATGCAGATAAGCTTATTAACAAAAAAATTTTTTTATAATTCATCCTTATACCTCCTAGAATGAATAAGTGTTATGAAAAATATTTATTTTTGTATTTAAAATATTTTTCACTTAATGTAATTCTATCGAAAAATATAATATTTTTTCAATCTTTAGATATACAATAGAATAATCTACGATTAGATTATTTTTTGTTTGAATTGGAATTCAAATAAATATACACAAAATTCTGTTGTATATAATCAACAAAATATACTGTAAAAAACTAATTATTTTATTGTAAATTGAAGTACATTTAAATTTCTTAAAATCTTTTGATCTCATATGTAAAAAATATTCCTAGTTACTTTTCTGACAATTTTATGAATTTATTTTCGATTAGAGATTTTAAATTTCTAATTATTTCTAATATTTTCACGTTTGCAGGTTATCAGATTAGAGTTATGGCAATAGCTTGGATTGTTTTAGATTTAACCGGATCAGAAAAAACAATGGGTCTAATTAACTCTGTTCCAGGTATAGCTATAATTACTATGTCTTTATTTGGAGGTGTTTTTGCTGATAGATTTGAAAGATGGAGATTATTGTGGCAGACTAAATTAGCAATTACTTTTTTGTCTTTACTAACAGGACTTTTATTAACTTTTGAAATAATTAACTCTTCTACAATTTGGTACTTGATTCCAATATCTCTAATAATTGGGATGTTATTTGCACTACATAATCCTGCAAGTCAGGCTTTTGTTTTAGATGTTGTAGGAAAGAGAAATTTGGTGTCTGCTTCTAGTTTTAGTGCTGCTTCTTCAACTATTGCTACTATAGCTGCTCCTAGTTTAGGAGGCTTATTACTATGGTTAGGATATGATTGGTCTTTTTATATTT
The DNA here is from genome assembly GCA_002718415.1 of Chloroflexota bacterium. Lineage (GTDB taxonomy): Bacteria > Chloroflexota > Dehalococcoidia > Lucifugimonadales > Lucifugimonadaceae. The sequence continues at coordinate 2,368 of PBEM01000015.1, read as the reverse complement.
TGGCAATCTTTTATTTTTTCTCTACGATAATGATTTTATCTATAAAAAAAAGACATAAATCGGTAATAATCGAAAAGTCTAATAATATTTTTTCCGATGTAAAAGCTGGATTATTATATTCCTTCAATCATCCTTTGATCAGGGCACTTCTAATTATTTCAATAACAGCTATTTTTTCTGGAATTTATCAGCCGGTTATACCCGTAAAAATTAAGAATGATTTAGGTCTCGGTGAATTTGAATATGGAATTGTTTTGGCAATGAATGGTGTTGGAGCTTTAATGGGTTCTATATTTTTATTCATAATAAATGAAAGAGTAAGAAAAATTTATTTATTAGTTATTTCTTTTTTAGCATTTGATTTGGGAGTTTTAATATTCGGATTTTCACCTAATTATTTCCTATGTATTTTTGCAATGATTCTTTTAGGGGTTGGTTTTGCAACTTGGATGGTGACTATTCCAGTATTATTACAAACTAATACATCTGATGAAATGAGAGGTAGGGTAATTAGTTTGTATTACATGACTATTTTAACTTACCAGTTGGGGTGGTTTTTTGGAGGGATATTATTAGAATCTTTTGGTATACATCTATCAGTATTAATCGCAACTATTGGAAGTTTATCTATAGGTATTACTACTATTTTACTTTCAAAGTCATTAAGATCTGCTAATTAAAAAATTATAAAAAAACTATTTACATTTTTTACAAAGAATTACTAATTCTAATCTGTGAGATAAAACAGATATATCGTATGTCGACTCTATTTGCGCAATCTCTTTTTCAAGGTTTTTTTCTAATTTAGTATTCAGAACAAAATCTAAAACAGTACCACATGATTGACAGAATATATGATGGTGATGTTCGTCTTCAATAATCTCTATTACTTTTGTGTTATCTAAAGTTTGAAATTCATCTATTAGATTAGTTTCCTTAAGGTCATTTATAATTCTATATATAGATGAAACAGCTAGGTTTCCTTTAGATTTTAAAATTACATCCTCAACCTTTAATGGTCCTTTATTTTTTAATAATATTTCTAAAAAAAGAATTCTCGGACGTGTTACTGGTATTTTTTTGTCAATTAGTAATTGACGGGATATTTCTTTAATATTTTTTTCTTTTATATCCATAGTAAAACAAGTATATATTATTCTATTGACATCTTCTATGTTAGGTAATAGAATTATTAGGAATGAGAACCATTCTCAAATATATATATATATGTAAAGGGTCACAGATGTTGAATAAAAAAATTACTAGTATTCTATTTATTTTCGTTTTAATGTTTACCGTTGTTTGTTCTAGTGCAGATGAAGTTTCTGAAAATTCTTCCATCGATACGACGGAAAAAAAATACAATATAGTTGTTACTACCCCTATGCTAGGAGAGTTTGTTAAACAGGTTGGACAAGATAATATTAATTTAGAAGTATTAATGCCTCCCTCAGTTGATCCGCATACTTTTAAATTGACTCCTCAAGATGTTCAAAAAGTTAGTGATGCAGATTTACTTTTTTATGTTGGAATGAAATATGAATCAGCTTCTTTTACTAAATTATTAAAAAATTCAGTTCAATCAGAAGATATTTTGGTTGAAATAGGTATGAAAGTTAATCCAATTGAATTTTCAGAAAATGAACATAGCGACCACGATGGACATGATGACCATGATGAGCACGATAAAGATGGTGACCATGATGAGCACGATAAAGATGGTGACCATGATGAGCATGATAAAGATGGTGACCATGATGAGCACGCTGGTCACGATCATGGTATATATGATCCACATTTTTGGTTTGATCCAAATAGGGTAGGGTTAGCTGTTAGTGAAATCAGTAAACAACTATCAGATTTAGATCCACAAAATTCAAATGAGTATCAATTATCAGAAAAAAATTATTTATCTGAATTAAATAAATTACATGAAGAAATCGATGCTTCTTTTAAGTCAGTAATGGCTGGTACTAAAATAGTTACAACTCATGAATCTTTAGGTTACTTACAGAGCACATATGGTTTGGAAATCTTTACAACAGTTATTCCTAGTTTGACAACTGAAGGAAGTTTAACACCTAAAGATTTATCTGGTGTTATAGAGATAATAAAAGATAATAATATTAAGGTAATGTTTGTTGAATCTGAGACTTCCGACAGGTTTTCAGATGTAATTTCAAATGAAACTGAAGTGAATGTAGTAACTGGATTATGGGTAGAAACTTTACAAGCAGATGAATCTTATGTAGATTTTCTAAGAAAGAATGTTAATTTAATAGTAGATAATTTACCCGAAGAGCATGACCATGATGAGCACGATAAAGATGGTGACCATGATGAGCACGATAAAGATGGTGACCATGAT
>PBEM01000014.1 GCA_002718415.1 Chloroflexota bacterium | reverse complement strand
TATTCATCTATAATAGTTGCTACTGGTTTTCCGTGATTAGCGATTGCAAATCCCCAATTTCCATCTTCAGCTTCAATTAGGCATCCAAAATTCTCCCAATTTGGTGTCCATGAAGGTCTAGATTTTGCATACCTAGGATAACGAGTCATTGGATTTGCTACGGGTCTATCATTCCATGAAGGTCTACTTTCTTTAGATACAGTATCATCCGATTTATCTGGTCTTAAAAAATCTGCAGTTACAGCTTTTATAGATTTAATTTTCATTAGGAATTAAAACTCTAAATTATTACATTTTTCACATACATCTTCCGGTATAACTTTCAGATGCATTAATAATTTAAAAACTTTACAACCAAAACAAAAACCCAAAAAAGATTCTAATGACGCAAAAATTACTAATATTGCTAAAAGGATGATAGATATAAGATCTAAATTATATAAAAGACAAAAAGAAGCTATTGCTGTAGTCACTAAACCAATTGATTGAGCAAATCTTTTTGGTGGTCCTGGCACTATTTTTTCTTTCAATCCTAAATTAGGAACCATTAATTTAGTCACCACTAATGCTATAGGACTTATTTTAGGGCCAGATAACGTTCTAGCCAAAAATCCGTAAGTTAGAAAAAAACAAAAATAAATACCTATTATTGATTCTTTCATGATAAAAAAAATAGTTACTGAAGTGATTATCACAATAAATAAAGCTACTAGACGAGCAGAAACATCGTTAATAGTTTCTGGAAATGAAAAAAAATCTTTGATTAAATAATTCATTTTTATCTCGGTTGTTTAACTAATCGTATGTAAGGTAATGGAGAATTCCATCCATTTTCATACTTATTTTTTGCATCTTCATCAGAAACAGTAGGAAGAATAATTACATCTTCTCCATCTTTCCAATTTGCAGGAGTTGCAACTTGTTCATCTGCAGTAAGTTTAATTGAATCCAGTATTCTTAAGATTTCAATAAAATTTCTACCTGTACTCATGGGATAAGTCAGAGTAGCTTTAATTTTTTTATCAGGACCAATTAAAAAAACAGACCTTGCAGTAGCATTATCTGCAGGTGTTCTACCTTCACATGTATCTCCAGAATCTGCAGGTAGCATATCAAATAGTTTTACGATCTCTAAATTTGGATCACCTATTAAGGGGTAATCAATAGTTGATCCACTGAAAGATTCTATATCTTTCGTCCATGATTTATGGTCTGTTACTCCATCTACACTAATTCCTATGATTTTTGTGTTTCTTTTTTTAAATTCTGTTTTTAAAGTTGCTACCGAACCTAGTTCTGTAGTGCAAACAGGTGTGAAATCTTTTGGATGCGAAAAAAGAACTACCCAACTGTTTCCTATCCAATCATGGAAATTAATATTTCCTAATGTAGTCTCGGCGGAAAAATTTGGTACTTCATCGTTGATTCTTAAAGTCATTTAAATCCTTTCATAAAAAAAACCTCTTCAGTTTGAAGAGGTTTATGAATTATTATTTTGAAAATATAAAAATTAAATTAAAAAACCTCGTTGTTTTGACAACAACAAAATTTTGAATATAAATTGTTTATAATTTTTTCCATGAGGTTAATTTATAATTAAATTTAGCTTTTATCAAATTAGGTATTTACGATTTTTTGATTTTTTTATGAATTTACTACCATTTTTTTATATTTTTATAAAAAGTAATTTAAAAATTTATTTTAGTTTAGGTTTTATTTTTTTAATTTTAGGATTTACTATTTCTGCTAGTTTTTTATATCTTGAAACCATAAAATATGTTGGCATTAGAGATAACCTTATACAACTAGAAGATAGTAGGAAAAATATTCAAGTATTAAATGAATGGATTCCATTAAATAAAGATGATCTTTCAAATAGTTCAAAAAAAATAAATAATGTAATTAATAAATATATTCCTAATTTAATATTTGATCATACAAAAAGAATAAAAACAGGTCCTTATTTTTGGGGAATGTTTGAAGAACAAAAAAATAAATCATCTCAAGCTTCTAGAGCTTATTTCCAAGAATTAAAAGATTATCAGAATCATGTAAATTTTATAGAAGGGATTGCTCCATCAAAAAAAGTACAAAATATAAATGGAGTTAATGCAATTGAAGTTGGTATTTACTCAGATATTAGAGATGAAGGTCCTCTTTATAATTTACAAGTTGGAGATTTACTTTCTGCTATTTCAGAACAAACAAACTACGATGAAGTGAATTTTATTATTACTGGTATTTTCCAAGAGATTGATAGTTCAAGTTATTATTGGTCTAATCAAATTAATTATTTACTTAAGCCATCTCCTCCTCAAGATTTTGGAGGTAGGGAAATGCCTATAATTTTTTTAGTTGACGAAGATGTAATGGCAGAAAATATTACAGGTAACCTTCCATTGAAATTTTCTGAGGTGTTTTTTTTAGACGAACAAAAGATTTCTTTAACTAATCCAACCCAATTGTTAGAAAATTTAAAACTTCTTGATAAAGAAATAAATTTACTTATTCCAAGATCATTGGTTAGAACTGGTATTGACTCATCAATTATGGATTTTCAACAAAAAAATACGATAGTAACTTTACCTAGCTTATTAATAGGTTGTATCAGTTTATCTATTTTATTGTGTAGTTTAATTATGGTCATTAGTTTTATTAATAATTCTAATTCGAGAAAACTAATGATGATGAAGATGAGAGGGATTTCTAATTTAAATATTTTACTGATACAGTTTTATAATCTTATTCCTTTCACAGTTATACCTTCAATTTTAGGTATTACTAGTGCTTACTTATTAGTTATTAAATTTAGATTATTTACTATTGAGAATTATTATTTATTAGATACTAATTTTATACAAATTTTCACTCCACAGATTTTTTATTTACTATTTGTAATTTTAATCGGAACTTTTGTTTTTAGTTTGTTATCTTTAAGTAATAAATTAAGATCCAGTATTGTAAATCACAATACATATAATTTATTTTCAAAATCTTTTATTCAAAAATATTATATTGATCTTCTGATAGTAATTATTTCATTCACTATGTTTTTTGAATTAAGATCCAGAGATTTTTTAAGAATTGATTTAAACGGTGAATATGTGATTGATCCCTTTTTATTTTTTACTCCAATTTTCTTATTAATTTCAATAATATTAATACTTATAAGACTTTTTCCAGTTTTTATAAAAATACTATTGTTGATTTCTAATAAATTCCTTGGGGTTAATTTATTTATAATTTTCCGTAGACTTTCAACTGATAATTCATTATTTTTTTGGCCAGTTATAATTGTAACTTTATCTACCAGTTTGGCTATTATTGTGGGTTCTCTGATAAACACTATTTCTAAAACTAGTATTGATCAAATTAATTATGAAAATCCCTCTTCATTAAGAATCATTAATCCTTCAATGAAATCTAATTTTAACCAAAAACAAATAGATTCAATCAAATCACTTGAAAGTATTGACGTAATTTCAAATATGTTGAGAGTATATGGGAAAGTAGGCACCACAAGCACTGGATATAAATTTAATTTATTAGGATTAGAACCTGAATTTTTTAATAGATTTGTGAAATTTAGAGATGATTTTTCTGAAAAGGATATAAATCAAATGATTGATCAAATTTCAGTAGAAGATTATATCGAAGAAATTTCTATGCCAGAAGAAACTGAGATTATTGGAATTTGGGCAAAACAGAGTCCATACGTCATAGATCATTTTTTATGGGTTGTAATTAAAGATTCTGAAAATAGACAATTTACATTAACTTTTGGCCAGATACCAGATAAATGGACTTTTCTGGGAACAGAAATACCTGATGTTGCTAAAAAGCCAATAGAAATAGTATCGATACAAACATTTAAACAAACTGGTTCTAATGCAAGTCCTCCAACAAATTTATACATTGATGATTTAATATCTGTAAACGGTATTAATGAAGAAATTATTATAGACTTTGAATATGACGATAATTGGACTGGTCTTCCAACATCAAATGGATTTGATACAAATTTTAAAATAATTAATGAAGATGAAGATGTAGGTTTTGTTGGGAGAAAGGTGGCAGAAATACAATTAGGTGATGGAACGGATTCCGGGGTAAGGGGTATTTATAAGTCGAATTTAAATGGATATATTCCAGCTATAGTTTCAAAGAATTTTTTTGATTTTTTTCAATATCAGGGAGACACTTTAGTAGTAGAAATAAGTGGTTCTTATATACCGATACAAATTATTGGATGGGCAAAGTATTTTCCTACGATGAATCCATATAGAGATGATTTTATGATAGTTGATGTGAATGCGTTATTAAATTTTATGAAATTAAGAGGATTAACATATCAGGGGCCAAATGAAATTTTAGTTAGATTAGATTCATATGACCAAGAGGAAATTAATGAAATAAAAAGTCAATTTCGGTCTTCTAAATTGGTAGATCTACGACTAGAGTTACAGAAAAATAATTTTGATAATTTAACCTTAAATCCTCTGAAAACTTTTTCTGATTTTTCTTTGATATTAGGGACAATATCTATAATTACCGGGTATATTATTTTCTTATTTCATAGTTTAAAGTTATTTTCAAGTGAATATAAAACTCTTTCATTATTAGGATTAAGTAAGTTTCAATCTATGAACATAAATTTTATTGAGAATCTGTGTTTAATTACTTTTGGTATTTTTGGAGGTATTATTGCTGGATATTTTTGTTCTAATTTAATAATTGACTCGATAACCAGATCTTTTTTTGGTCAAGAATTATTACCTCCCTATTTATTACAAATAAATTGGATTCCTATGTTAGTTAATATTTTTATTATATTTTTGATAATTTCAATAAATTATGTTATTTCTTATAGAAAAAGTAATTATTAAATAAAATTTATTTGGATATATGTCGCATTTTCACGATAATAAAGAAGAATTATGTCCTACATGTGGGAAAGATTTTTATTTTGATCCGAAATTGGCTGTTGCTGCAATTATTCCATATGAAGATAAAATTGTTATGGTAAAAAGAGCAATCGAACCTGGTATTGGAAAATGGAGTTTTCCTTCAGGTTATGTTAATCGTTATGAATCTCTTGGATCTGCTTTAAAAAGAGAAGTTAAAGAAGAATGTTCTATCGATATAGACGTAGGTTGGGTAGTAGGTATATATTCTGAGAAAAACAATCCTGTTGTATTAGCTGTATTTCATGCAGAATGGGTTGAAGGTGATCTTAATTCAAACGATAAAGAAACCTTAGATGTAGACATGTTTAAGGTGACAAAATTACCTGAATTAGCATTTGAACATGATTCTAAAATAATTATGGATTGGGAGTATGGTATTAAACTAAGATTATATTAAAGGTTTTTTAACGTTATCAATATAATTTTTAGTTCCTGATATTAAAAATCTTTGACTAGAAGCGACTAACCAATTTACACCTTTATTATGCCAGTATTTTGCTTGATCTAAATCTAATCCTAAAGTTCCTACATGTTTACCATTTTTTAATGCATTTTCGACTATAGGGTTCATTGTTTCTATTACTTTATTATGCATCATTTCCCCAGGGACACCTAGGCTTACACTTAAATCACCTGGGCCTAAAAAAATAGCATCTATTCCTTCAGTTTTGATTATTTCATCCTGATTTTTCACAGATTGTTTTGTTTCTATTTGAACAGATACAAATATTTCTTTATTTGATAATTTTATTTGCTCTGCGGTTGGAATTAGACCAAATTTTGATCCTCTGTTACCAAAAACACCTCTTTTCCCAATGGGAGGATATTTAACAGAATCCACTACAGATTTTGCTTCGTTTCTAGTATTAATTAATGGAATCATTACACCTTTAGCACCCGAGTCAAGATACCTTTGAATATGTTGCTGTTCATTTAATCCTATTCTAATAATAGGTGTAATACCAGATAACTCAGACGCTCTGATCATATTCTCAACAGTCTCAAAATCCATGGGACCATGTTCACAATCTATAATTACAAAATCAAATCCCATCCAACCCATAAGTTCAGCAGTTGAAACTGATGGTATTCCGATAAATGGCCCAAATGTTATATTATTGTTATCAAGTTTATTTTTGAATTTATTAATCACTTTTTTCCCCTATAACTTCATAGAAATAATTAAATAATTATAAGATTTTCATATTTATTGATTCTAGTATATTTATAATTTAATGATTCGTAAAATTCATATATATTCATTACGCCAATATGTTACATATCGATAATTTTAAAAATACTCTAAAAATAATTAATAATTTTAAAATCAGAGGTTTACAAGATTCTTTTCAGCTAAGTATTTACTATAAGAAAAATAGACTTAATATGTTTGGGGGTAAAGCTTTATCAGATTCAAAGTTTAGATGGTTTTCTTCTGGGAAACCTATAACTGCTTTAGCTGTAGCTAAACTGATTGAAAAAAAATTATTAAATTATGAAGAATATATATCAAGATTTTTGCCAACATTTGAAGGATCGAAAAAAAACATTACTGTATTAAATGTATTAAATCATACAATAGGTTTATCAGACGCAGAAAATGCAAATAAATTAGACTCAGAAGAAAAAATCATTGAATATATTTGTAGTTCTGCGCAATTATCAGATTGGGAAAATGGTCGAAGAGCTGCTTATCAACCTACAGCCGGTTGGCATATTTTGAAAAAGATAATTGAGGTGATAACTAATGAAAAATATGATGATTATGTAACAGATAATATTCTAAAGCCTTTAAGTATGTATGGAACTAAAACTTTTGGCGAACCAGATATTATTACAATGAACACACAGAAAATTCCAAATGAGGAAAGTTATCCTCGTATACCTAGAAATTTTCCTAAACCCGGAAGTAGTTTTATTGGTCCTTCAAAAGATCTATTAAAAATGTATGAAATGCTATTGAATAAAGGAATATATAATAATACCAGGATATTAGAAGAAACTACGATAAATAAATTAATTTCTTCTCAAAGAGGAATAATATATGATGAAACTTTTCAATATCCAATGGATTGGGGTCTAGGGATAATGATAAATAATTCTGAAAATAAATTGAAAATGCCTTATGGATATGGAAAATTTGCTTCAGAATTAGCATTTGGTCACGGAGGGATACAATCTTCTGTAGGTTTTGCTGACCCAAAATATCAATTAGCTATTGTTATAATACTAGACGGTCAACCTGGAGAAGCTCTACATAATCAAAGAATTAGGAGCATAATTGAATCCATATATCAAGAATTAGGAATCACTTAATTCTTGATATCTAAAACGGAAATGACACTGTTAAATATATCTTCTGCTACAATACTAATTTCTCTGTTTGAATTAATTATTTTCCATCTATCAAGATTACTTTCTGCGATTTTTAGAAAACCTTTATTAACTTTATTATGAAATTTTATAGGTTCATTTTCAAATCTTGTTCCATTATTATCTTTAATCGAATCTCTAATTATTGATCTTTCAAGGCTGATGGATACCGGGGAGTTTAAAAGTATTGATAAATCTGGAGTAATATTATTTGTTGATATTTTATTAAGTATATTAATATTATCTAATGGTATGCCTCTACCATAACCTTGATATGCTACAGTGGAATCCATGAATCTATCAGCGATTATAATTTTTTTATTATAAATAGCTGGGGTGATTACTTTATGAATCAATTCAGATCTTGCAGCCTCAAATAGTAACAATTCAGTTATCGCAGATGGAGTGTAATTGTTTTTTACTATTTCTCTTATTTGCTCTCCTATTAAAGTACCTCCAGGTTCTCTAACATTAACTACTTCAAAATCAGCTTTTCTTAAAGATTCTGAAAGTAAATCGCAATGAGTAGTTTTTCCTACTCCATCTCCACCTTCTATAGTTATAAAAAATCCTCTTTTATTATTACTTTTTTTCATATTATTACCATGTATTAACTTTGGATCTATTAACCATATAGATATTAAAAGTTATTGCAACGAAAATCTTTTAATAAAATGATTAATTTGTTCTCTTGATGCTCGTCTAATAACATGTACTGGTATCCCTGATTTTTCTGCTTTTCTAACTGCAGTAGGTCTTCTACTATAATGTTGTTTTGTTGTAACAAATATGTCTGCTTCTTCTGGTTTAGAAATTATTTTAATATCTGAATCTAATATTGCAGCAGATTCATTTATAATATTTTTGGGAAGTCCAAAAGCATATACCTTTCGAGTATTTTTATTGCGATAATTAGGTTGTTTTTCAGTATCATTATCATAATGTTTAGATTCATTATTGTTTTTAGTTTTATTATTTTCTACATTAGTAGTATATGAACCATCATTAGACAATGTTCGTATTTCCGTATTTACAATATTTGACCTTAAAATTTTATCAACATTCAAGGATACGTTTTTATGTATGGCTACAGTATTGATTTTTCTGATTTCTACTACAATATCAAACGTAGGTTCGTGTTCTCTTTCCTGAACAGATTTTTGAGTTTGTCTTCTTTTTGCTTCAATATCTCCAAGTGTTACTGATTGAGTCCCACCTACTAAATCTGATAGTGTAGGATTAGCAATTAGATTTTCTAAAGAATTTCCATGAGCAGTTGCAACAAGTTGCACTCCTCTTTCAGCGATAGTTCTTGCAGCTAATGCTTCTTTATCAGTGCTCATTTCATCTATAACAATTACTTCTGGCATATGGTTTTCTACTGCCTCAATCATAACATTATGTTGTAATGAAGGATTTTCAACTTGCAATCTTCTTGCTTTACCTATTGCAGCATGAGGAATATCTCCATCCCCAGCTATTTCATTGGAGGTATCTACAATAATTACTCGTTTTTTTGCCTCATCAGCGAGTACTCTGGCTGTTTCCCTCAGAATAGTGGTTTTACCTACACCTGGTCTTCCTAAAATAAGTACACTTTTCCCAGGCATAATTAGGTCCTTTATTAAATTTACTGACCCAAAAACAGCTCTTCCTACTCGACAGGTAACTCCCACTGGTATTTTTTGTCTATTTCTTATTACAGAAATTCTATGTAATGTTTTTTCTATTCCTGCACGATTATCTTCCCCAAACTTACCAACAGAGTTAATTACATGATCTAAATCTTTTTGATCTATATCTATATCATTTATATAAATTTCATCAGATAAATAAAATCTCGCTTGTGGTTTTCTTCCTATATCCATCACAACTTCAATTAAATACGGTAAATTATCAGACATTTCTAATGCCTCTTTAATGTGTGCTGGAAATATGCTAGTAAATTCTTTTAGATCTTTATTTATAAATTCATAATCAATTATAGTCAGTTTGGTACTCCTATCTTAAGATCTTTTTTATAGTATTTCTTTTCTAATTTAATTGGTGATTTAATATTTTTATATAGAGTTTGGAATTTTTTATTCATTTGAAAACCTTCATTTATAAAGCAGTTAAATAAAGTTTCGTTTTTTGAAGATATTATTGTGTAGCAAGTAGACATCTTTAATTTAGTAATTGTTGTATTTATAATCTCTATGATTTTTTCCTTATTATTCGTAAAAAAAATAAAATTTACGTAATGTATATTATCTTTATTTGTTATCTCTAGAAATGATTTAATTTCTGAATTTTCTTCAAAGATCATTACTTTTGAAATGTCTTTTTTTATTTTTTGATCTTTTATCCATTGGTTAAAATTTATTGGTAATTCTTTAGAAAAATTAACATTATTTTTTTTATTTAACATTTGATAAATATTAAATTGATCTGAAGAATTAATATTCCTTAAGTTATCAAAGTTGAATTTATTTTTAAAAGTACTTGTTTTTTTAATGAGAGATAATTTTTCATCATTAAGATGAAAATCTAAATCATTTAACATTTTAATATATTTAAATTTATTTTCCTCAATTGTGATAAATATTTTGTAGGCCCCGTTTGTTGCAGCGATGGAAAATAATTTTTCTAAAGAGATTACCATATTGTTAAATTCATTAATTTTTATATGAAATTCATTAATAATCCAAATATAGTTATTATTATTTTTTTTTATATTTATTACAGATTCAACCATGAATTTGTTAGTTTTCAGAAAATAAAATGATTTATTTTCTGAAAACGTAACATTTTTGAATATATTTTTTATAGATAAATCGTTCTTATTATTATTTATAGGAGATAAAAAATCGTAAGAAATATTTATAATATTTTCTCGTTTAAAAAATACTAATGAGGGTAAATAAATAGGATTTAAATTTAGGATCATTTTTTGATATATTTTTCATCTATCATATTAACAAACATATCATGTATTCTTAAATCTCCAGTAAGCTCGGGATGAAAGGATGTTGCTAATATATTATCACTTCTAACTGCTATAGGATAACCATTTTCTTCGCCAAGAATTCTAACATTTTTTCCTACTTTTTGTATGACTGGAGCTCTTATAAAAACAGCTCTAAATGGTTTATTTAACCCTACAATATTTATATCTTTTTCAAATGAATCAATTTGTCTTCCATACCAATTTCTTGACACTTTTATATCTAATAATCCTAAAGGCTTAGGATTTATTTCAGTCAATGTTTTTGCTAGTATTATCATTCCAGCACATGTACCCCACAGTGCCTTTTTTTCTAACGCATGGTCGTAAATAACTTTTTCAAAATTAAAAATTTTAATTAATTTCGAAATAGTAGTACTTTCTCCACCTGGAATAATGAGCCCATCTAATTTTTTTACTTGTTCTGGGGTTCTTATTTCTTCTGTATAAACCTTAAGCTGATTAAGACATTGAATATGTTCTTTAAAATCTCCTTGTAGTGCAAGTACTCCAATTCTATAGGGCATATTTCTATTGTACAATTTTATATAATTACCAACCTCTTGCAGCTAATTTTTCATCATCATCAATTTTGTTAGATTCTATTCCTGGCATAGCAGAACCTAAACCTTTTGATATGTTAACTAACTGATCTGGATCATTATAGTGAGTTGTTGCTTTAACTATTGCATCTGCCATTTTTCTAGGATCTTCACTCTTAAAAATTCCTGATCCCACAAATATTCCCTGAACTCCAATTTGCATTAATAGTGCTGCATCTGCAGGGGTAGCAACACCACCCGCTGCAAAATTTACTACAGGTAATTCTCCTGTTTTATGTATTTCTAATATCAATTCATAAGGGGCACCTATATTTTTTGCTTCTGTCATTAACTGTTCTTCTGGCATATTTTGTATTTTTTTTATGTGCCCAATAACTTCTCTAGCATGTGTAACAGCTTGAACTATATCTCCTGTTCCTGCCTCCCCTTTTGTTCTAATCATTGCGGCTCCTTCCCCTATTCTCCTTAGAGCCTCTCCTAAATTTGTAGCTCCACATACAAAAGGCATTTTAAAATCCCATTTATTTATGTGGAAACTATTATCCGCAGGAGTTAATACTTCAGACTCATCACAATAATCTACACCCATTGATTGTAATATTTGAGCTTCTGCAAAGTGTCCAATTCTAGCTTTTGCCATCACAGGTATAGATACAGAATTTAATATACCTTCAATTAAATCAGGATCTGACATCCTAGCAACGCCGCCATCTTTTCTGATATCTGATGGTACTCTTTCTAAGGCCATTACAGAAACGGCACCAGCGTCTTCTGCTATTTTGGCTTGTTCAGAATCTACTACATCCATAATAACCCCACCCTTTAACATTTGAGCAAGTCCAGATTTAGATCTCCAATCTCCATTATCTGGTTTATTTTTTATATTACCCCAATTTGTATTTTCTGCTTTTGGTTTTATTTTATTTGTAATTTTTTCTTTCGTAGACATAACTATCCTTTCGGCTTTTTATTCTCTCTAAATAAGTATTATTTTATCTTATATATATATATTGCGGCACCGAACCCGCATATATTCATTATAGTACTGTAATAGAAATATAGAAAATTAATTATGTGATATATGTAATATCAAATCTATCAATCTATTTGCATAACCCCATTCATTATCATACCAACCAACTACTTTAACAAAATCATTTCCCAAATCCTTAGTAGAAAGTCCGTCAATTATGCAAGAATAATTTGATCTTATATAATCACTAGATACTAATGGTTCCATAGAAATATCTAGTAAACCTTTATAATTTTTATTTGAAGCTATATGGTATGCTTCATTAATTTTTTTAGCTGTAGTTTTTTTAGATAATTTGACAGTTAAATCTGTAACTGAGCCAGTAATAACTGGTACTCTATAAGCCATTCCATCTATTCTTCCAGATAATTCAGGAATTACTTGTGTTACGGCTTTTGCTGCACCGGTTGTAGTGGGGATAATATTTGTATTCGCTGATCTAGCTCTTCTTAAGTCTGAATGATTTTGGTCTAAAGTATTTTGATCATTTGTATATGCATGAATAGTAGACATTAGAGCCTTTTCTACTCCAAAATTTTCGTGCAAAATTTTTACCATTAGAGCAACACAATTTGTCGTACAAGAAGCGTTTGAAATTATAGTATGTTTTTTTGAATCGTAATTTTCTTGATTTACACCCATAACTATAGTGATATCTTCATTAGTTGCAGGAGCTGAAATTATCACTTTACTTGCCCCATTTTTTAGATGTCCACTTGCTTGTTTAGCATCGGTAAATACACCTGTAGATTCAATAATTATTTCAGCTCCTAATCTACTCCAAACGATATTTTTAGGATTATTTTCATTAGTAAATTCAATTTTTTTATTGTCAATAATTAGATTATTGTTATCTACGAATACTTTATTTTTTATAGAACCATAAGTGGAGTCGTACTTAAATAAATGTGCGTTTGTGTTAATATCACCTAAATCATTTATTGACACTATTTCAATATAGTTATCATAATTTTCAATTATATTTCTTAATATTTGTCTACCTATTCTTCCAAAACCGTTAATTCCAACTTTGATTTTCTTCATAAGAATAAATTCCTTTATAAATAATTTTTATAGAATACTTTTGCCTGCATATATTGCATCACTACCTAAAAATTCTTCGATTTCTAATAGTCTATTGTACTTTGCTACTCTTTCACTTCTTGCAGGTGCACCAGTTTTAATTTGTCCTGACGATGTTCCAACTGCGAGATCTGCTATAGTTGTATCTTCTGTTTCACCTGATCTATGACTAATTATAAATTTGAAATCATTATTTTTAGCCAACTTGATAGTATCTAAAGTTTCTGTAACTGTACCTACTTGATTTAATTTAATTAATATTGAATTTGCAGATTTTTCTTTAATTCCTTTATTTAAATATTTTAAATTTGTTACAAAAAGATCGTCTCCAACTAATTGTATTTTATTACCAATCTCTTTATTTAATTTATTCCACCCAGACCAATCATTTTCTGCTAATCCGTCTTCAATTGAATATATAGGGAATTCATTAATTAGTTTTTTATATTCTTCTATCATTTCTTCACTTTTTAGGATTCTATTTTCTTTTTGTAGATTATATTTTCCTTCATTATTATTTCCTAAATCATAAAATTCAGTAGCGGCAGAATCTAGCGCTATAAATACTTGATCTCCAATTTTATAATCTGATGATTCTATCGCTTCTGTAATGATATTAAGTGCTTCTCTGTTAGATAATCCATTTGGAGCAAATCCTCCTTCAAAACCTACATTTGTTGATAGCCCTAGATTGTCAAGACTATTTCCTAATTTATGATAAATTTCCACTCCAGCTCTAAGAGCTTCAGAGAAATTTTCAAAACCAATAGGAGCTATCATAAACTCTTGAAAATCAGTTGACCCTGCCGCATGCGCCCCTCCATTAAGAATATTTAACATAGGTACAGGTAGAATAAAATTGTCCTGATTACCATATATTTCTTTTATATGATAAAAAATAGGTATTTTTTTACTGGAAGGGATTGATCTTAGGACTGCCAATGATACTGCTAGTAAAGTGTTTGCTCCTAATAAAGATTTATTTTCTGTCCCGTCTAAATCAATCATAGATTCATCTATTAACCTTTGATCATATGCATCCATTCCAATTATTATAGAAGAAATTTCATTATTGATAATTTTTACTGCTTTTTGTACACCTTTACCAGAATATCTATCCTTATATATACCATTTAATTGATTATTTCTTAATTTACCATCTCTTAATTCTATTGCTTCTTTTGATCCTGTACTAGCACCAGATGGGACAGATGAGTAACCTACACTACCATCTTCAAGTTCTACTTTTGCATAAACAGTTGGATTTCCCCGTGAATCAAGGATTTCTTTTCCTGTCACTGATATTATTTTTGGCATTTAATTTTACTTTCCGAATTAGATTAATTTATAGATAAAATCGAATCTTTTTGTAATTTTATAAGATGAGAAATTCCTTTTTCAGATAATTCTATTAGAGTATCTAATTCTTTTTTTGAAAATGTATCACCTTCACCTGTACCTTGAATCTCAATGAATTTTCCTGTTTCAGTCATTACCACATTAAGGTCTACTTCAGCTGAAGAATCTTCAATATAATTTAAATCTAAAATTGGATTATTATTTACTATCCCAACACTTATTGCTGCTATAAATTCTTTTACCGGGATGGTAGATATAATTCCTTTATCATACAATTTTTTTAAGGCTTCATATAAAGCAACAAAAGAGCCAGTTATTGCTGCCGTTCTAGTACCTCCATCAGCACGTATTACATCACAATCAATAATAATAGTCATTTCACCTAATTCTTCCAAATCTACTGCTGAACGAATCGATCTACCTATTAATCTTTGGATCTCTTGAGATCTGCCATTCATATTTCCTGATCTATCTCTTCTTATTCTTTCCTGTGAAGATCTTGGGATCATAGAATATTCAGCAGTTATCCACCCTCTGCCTGAACCTTTCATCCATCTTGGTATGTTTTTTTCGACTGTGGCTGTACAAATGACGTGTGTATTACCATTTTTAATCAATGCAGAACCATCTGCATATGGCATGTAACTAGTTATTATCTTGGTATTTCTTTGTTCGTTAGAATTTCTTCCGTCGTTTCTTTTCATAAAAATATCTCAGAATATAAAAAAAATTATATATTTAATTTTCTAATTATTTTCATTAGCATCATAATCAATTTATTATACTTAATACTAATTAACTTAAAATATTATAGAGAGTAATTATGCATGTAGTAATAATGGGAGCAGGGGCGGTTGGAGGTTATTTTGGTTCAGCCTTATCTAAAAATGGTGTAGATGTTACTTTTGTAGCAAGAGGAAAACACCTTGAACAGATGAAAAAATATGGTTTAAAAATTGACTCATATTGGGGAAGTTTCTTAGTTAAGTCTAGATTTACTGATTCTCTTGAAAACACTAAAAAGGCGGATCTAATAATTTTAGCTACTAAATTATATTCAAACACATCTGCATTACCTCTTCTAAAGCCTGTAATTGGCAATAATACAATAATATTGACAATACAGAATGGTATTTCTAGTGGGGATATTATTTCAGAATATTATGGATGGGAGAAAGTATTACAAGGTGCTACATATATAGAGACTGAGATAATTGATCCTGGTTATATTCAACAGACTGGATCAGTTGCTATGATAGAATTTGGAGAGAAAAATGGAAAGATTTCCGATAGATGTCTTAAAGTTAAAGAAATATTAGATATAGATGGAATTCAAGTAAATATTTCAAAAGATATAGTATCAACTTTATGGGTTAAAATGGTATCAGTTGGAGCCATAGGAACTTTAGCTACAGCAGCAAGATCTTCTTTAGTTGAATTAATTTCAGGAGAATTTGGATCTGAATCTTTAAAAAATATTATGGAAGAAATAGTAGCGGTAGGTAAATCAGAAGGGGTAAAATTTCCTATCGGAGTTGTTGAAGAAAAATTTAATTCAGCAATAGATGAAGCTGAAGAATTTAAATCTTCTCTTCAATACGATTTTAATAATCATAAACCCTTAGAATTGGATGATATTCTTGGTACAGTAGTAAGAATAGCTAAGAAAAATGATATACCTACACCAGCAAGTACTATATTAATGAGTGTACTTGAAAAATATAAGAAAGGAACAAAATGACTTTTAAAGTTGTTATAGTCACAAATAATAAAACTGTAGAAAAAGCTACCTTAGATGTAATATCAAATGCAGGTTTAGATGTTAAACATATCCCGTGTGATTCTGAGGAAAAGATGATTGAATCTGCTAAGGACGCAGATGTTCTTATGGTTGGAACAACTCCTAATACATCTCGAAATGTAATGTCCTCTTTACCAAATTTGAAGATGGTAGGAAGGAGTGGAGTTGGTGTAGATTCTGTTGATATAGATGCCGCTACAGAATTAGGGATATGTGTAACGAATACACCAGGTATAAACACTACTGAAGTAGCCGACCATGCTATGGCACTATTGTTATCTATAACTAGAAATATAACTGAGCTTAGTTCTAAAACTTCTAAAGGTGAGTGGACAAATGATCCTGTATCTTTAAATTATTCAAAAAGTAAAATGGAGAGAATAGCAGGTAAAACTGTGGGTATAGTTGGATTTGGTAATATTGGTAGAGCTTTTGCTACAAGAATTAGAGGATTTGGGCCCTTAAATATAATAGCTCACGATCCTTTTATTCCACAAACAAGTGCTGATTTATATGGGGTAAAATTAGTTGAATTTGATCAATTATTGAGTGATTCTGATATTATAAGTGTACATGCCCCTTCTACCGATAAAACTAGACATATGTTTAACGATCAAGCATTTAAAAGAATGAAAAAAACTGCTATTTTTATTAATTGTGCTAGAGGTATGCTGGTTGATGAAATGTCTTTACAGAAAGCACTTGATACAGGAGAAATCTTTCAAGCAGGAATTGATGTAACTGAAGTAGAACCTATAAGTGAAGAAAGTCCATTACTAAAATTAGAAAATTTAAAAATTACTCCTCATTTTGCAGGTTGGTCTAGAGGAAATTATATCGAACAAGCTACAAGATATGGAGAAAATGCAGTTAATGTACTTAGCGGTAAACCTTTACATGGATTAGCTAACCCTGATGTTTTGAAAACTATAGCGATAATGAGAGATAGAGGCGCAAATAAATGGGATGGTATTCCTGATCCGAATTATCAAAGAGGTTATTGAGCATAAATTTTTTCAATAAATGAATTTAAACAGGTAGGAAAAAATGAAAGAAAATACTTGGGCATATATAGGTGGAAAACAGGTAAAGTTAGTTGATGCTAAAGTAGGTATTATGACACATGCATTACATTATGGCACTGCTGTTTTCGAGGGGATTAGAGGTAACTGGAATAATGCCCATAATAAAATGTATGTTTTTAGATTAAGAGAACATTATGAAAGATTAATCAGAGGTTGTAGTATCTTAAGGATAAATTTACCTTATTCTGTTGAAGAGTATTGTCAAATTACTATTGAATTACTGAAGAAAAATAATTTTCAGGAGGATGTCTATATTAGGCCTTTAGCATTTAAAGGCGCCGAGATGGTTGCAAACTTAAAATTACATGAGTTGGAAGATGAATTTGCATTAATTATTTTACCATTTGGATCATATATTGATAATGATAAACCGATAAGATGTCAAACTTCTTCATGGAGAAGACCAGAGGACGCTATTATGCCTACTGGAGTTAAAATTACAGGTTTATATACAACTAGTATTTTAGCTAAAACTGAGGCAGTAATGGCTGGTTATGATGAAGCAATATTACTTAATAATGATGGTACTGTTTCTGAAGGTAGTGGGGAAAATTTATTTATGATTAAAGATGGTATTATTTCTACACCAACTGAAACTGATAATTGTTTATTAGGTATAACACGTGATTCTGTAATTGAGCTTGCAAAAAAATATTTTAATAAAAACGTTGTACAAAGAAGAATACATAGAAGTGAGCTTTATCTAGCTGATGAAATTTTTCTTACTGGGACTGCTGCCCATGTAACTTCGGTAGGTGAACTTGATAATAGAAAAATATCTGATGGTAAAATTGGCGAATTTACCAAAAACTTACAAAAAAGATATTTTGATACAGTCACAGGTGCGAATTCAGATTATTTGAATTGGTGCACTAAAATTTAACTAATATTGATACTTGTTTTTGAATATATGTTAATGGTTGTAATGATGGGTATAGGAATTCTTCAATTAGTCTCATATTCATATAGAATTCAGAATTTATGGTTAACTTCAAATAGTTCAATTAATTTATATTGTGGGATAATATTATTAATTTCTGGACCTGTAGTTTTTTTTCTTTTACCAATAATTTATATAGATGAAAAAATTTCACTTTTGGAATTTTTTTCTCTAAGAAATATTAATGATATTGATGGTGGTATAGCTGGATTTCAACAATCAATTTATTTTTGTTTATCATTACTTATTTCATTACTATTATGTAAGTTAAGTAGTTTTATAACGAAAAAATTTTCAAATTAGATTACTAAAAAAAATATAAATTGTAACGATTATTACTAATTATTATTTGGATATGGAGATTATAAATATAGATCAAAATATTACATTATTAATTAATGGTTTTTCGGGTCATGTTCTTTTCTTTGATATACTTTTTGTGATCATTACAAATGATTATTTAATACCTGTACTTTCTGCTTTGTCTTTGTTTTATCTTTGGTTTTCAGGAATTAATTCTATTGAAAGATATATAAGTCAAAAATTTGTAATTACGGGAATTTCATCAATTATATTTTCTAATATTATTGTATTGCTTTCAAATGTATTTTGGTTAAGATCTAGACCATATGAAACTTTAGATTCCATAAATTTATTATTTTATAGATCAACTGATCCATCTTTTCCTAGTAATCCCGTGGTAGTTTGTTCTGCAATTTTTTTTGTTATTACTTTTAGGAATAAAATAATTGGAATATTAGGACTGCTTATGTCATTATTTCTAGGTTTTTCAAAAATTTATCTTGGAGTTTCGTACAGCCTTGATGTAATCGGAGGATTCCTCTTTGGAATATTATCAGGATTGTTTTCGTTTCTTTTTATAAGTTTTTTTTCAAGATTTATTGAAAGAATTTTACGTTCAGTAAAAATTTTTGGACTAAATTAGTTAAACTCTAGCATCTAATTTTCTGAAAACTTCTCCATATTTAAAATCATGTTTTTGAGCAGAATCTGAAGATCTATTTCTTATTCTTTTTGCTGTTTCAGATCCGTACGACAATCCAGGAAGTTGACTTTGATGTTTCGATAAAGACTCAATTTTAGTTTCTATTGAGTCAGATATATCTATAATACAATTTGGTTTATCAGCACCCCAATATAATACCGATTTTACTTTATGTGTTTTTAATCCTTTTTTAATTTGTTCGGGGAAATGAAGATGATCCCGTGAAAATGGATATATCGCATCTTGAACAATTATTCCTGTTATTCTATGGTCTCTATGTTGAAAACCATCCATACGAAATGGATCATGCGTAAAAATCACTTCTGGCCTATATTTTCTTATAACCTCAACCATTTTTGATAAAAAATCTTTATTATCTATAAGTCCACCATCCATATAATTAAAATGGATATAATTTCTTACTCCTATTAATTTTGCTGCCTCCTTCTGTTCTTCAGACCTGATCTTAGTAATATTTTGGGATGTCATTTTTTCATCATTACTTCCATTTGATCCATCTGTGCATTGAATATATGTAATTTCACAACCATTCAAAGCCCAAAGAGCAGCACTTCCCCCGGCTCCTATTTCTGCATCGTCTGGATGAGCAAAAACTACCATTGCTTTTTTGGGAATGTAGTCCATTATACTAAGTGGAGATATTTGTCTATTTACCATAATTTTTGATTAATTATTCACTCATTTATTCATAAGAAAATCTATTTTCTACTATACTTATATTAATATTAAAAGTTAAATAATTTAGAAGGCTTTAAATTGAAATCAATAGCTAAAATTGATCCCATAATCCATTCTGCAATAAAAAAAGAGATTAATCGTCAAAAAACTCAATTAGTAATGATAGCATCTGAGAATTATGCTAGTTCTGCAGTACTTGAAGCTACAGGTTCAGTTATGACTAATAAATATGCTGAAGGATATCCTGGTAGAAGATATTATGCAGGCTGTGAAAATTTTGACACTATAGAAAATATAGCTATCAATAGAGCTAATGAACTTTTTTCTTCAAATTTTTCCAATGTCCAACCTCATAGCGGAACACAAGCAAATATGGCTGCATATTTTAGTTTGGTAAATGTAGGTTCAAAAATTATGTCTATGTCACTTGATCATGGAGGACATCTTTCACATGGTTCTTCTGTGAATTTTTCTGGGAAGCTTTACGATTTTATTCATTATGGAGTTGATCCAGAAACTGAACAATTAGATTATGATGAAATTGAAAAACTGGCAAAGAAATTTACACCAGATTTAATTATCACTGGTTATACTGCATATCCTAGAGAAATAAATTTTAAAAGATTTAAAGAAATTAGTGATGAAGTAGAATCAAAATTACTAGTAGATATGTCACATATCTCTGGTTTAATTGCTGGGAACTCGCATTCTTCACCAATAGATTTTGCTGACTTAGTAACATCTACTACACATAAAACTTTACGTGGTCCTAGAGGTGCGATGGCATTATCTAATAATGAATCTATAATAAAAAAATTTAATTCTGGAGTATTCCCAAATACGCAAGGTGGTCCAATGGGGCACTCTATAACAGCAAAAGCAGTAGCTTTTTATGAAGCAATAGATAGTAAATTTTCTGATTATGCTAAACAAATAGTAATAAATTCTAGGACATTAGCACAATCTATGGAAAACAGAGGATTTAAATTAGTTTCCAATGGGACAGATACACATATGATTTTAGTAGATCTAAGAACTAAATCTATGTCTGGTATGGAGGCAGAAAGATATTTAAAGGATGTTGGAATAATAGTTAATAAGAATACAATACCATTTGATCCTAATCCACCAATGATTACATCAGGAATAAGGATAGGTACTGCTGCACTTACTACAAGAGGATTAGTTGCAAAAGATATGGATTATATTGGAGACCTGATTTATAAAACTCTTACATATTGTGATGATAATAAAATGAAATCACGAATATTAAATGAAGTTAAAGAATTTTCCGAATCTTTTCCGGTACCGGGTATAGATACATAAAAAAGATTACTTTGATACTTTTGAACTACTTAAATGATATCGATTAGAGTGATATACTAATATTTCTTATTCATTTTATTGGGAATTATTTTGAAAAATTATGAAATTGTTTGGATAATTGGTGGAGATTCTGAAAATTTAACAGATGAATCTATCAAAAAAATGGAAGAAACTATTATTAGTAGTAATGGTGAAGTGGTTAATGTTGAATCTATGGGTAAAAGATCATTAGCTTATCCTATAAAAAAAAATAATGAAGGAATATATTTTTGTATAAATTTTCAGATAGCTGAGAATAAAGTAAAAGATTTAGAATCTACAATTAGTCTAGATCAAAGTATTATTAGATTTTTATTAGTAAAATCTATTAGTAGAAGATCTAAATGTAAAAGTAAAGGTTAAATAAATTGAGCCTAAATCAAATTTTGCTTATAGGGAGGGCAGGTAGAGATCCAGAATTACGATATATGGAGGATGGTTCTCCTGTAACCAATTTTTCTCTTGCTGTTAATTCAAATAGACCAGATCCAACTAATCAAGGAGAATGGATTGAAGATACGGAATGGTTCAATGTTTCGGTTTGGGGCAGGCAAGCAGAAAGTACAAATCAATATTTGACCAAAGGAAGAAAAATTTTTGTTGAAGGTAGATTATTTAGTAGAGAATATACTAATGCTGCAGGTGAAACTAGGCAAAGTTTGGAAGTTAGAGCATTTAGGGTTATAGTTCTAGATAGAAGAGAATCTGAATCTGGCGATTCCAATGATTATGGAAATGATATTAGAACTAGTTCTGAAACTTCTGATAACAATCAAAATATAGACAATCAAGATAACGGAGATACTGTAGAAGAATTACCATGGTAATTCAAAATATATTATGACTACCCAAGAAAAAACTTTTCGAAGACCTATTATTAGACGTAGAAGAGAATGTATACATAAAAACCTTGATTTGAGAGTTGATTACAAAGATATTGCTACCTTAAGAAAATATATTAACGATAGAGGAAAAATAATACCCGCTAAGAGAACAGGTAATTGTGCAAAATGTCAAAGGGAGTTAACTACCGCTATAAAGCGTGCAAGATATTTAGCTTTTATTCCTTATTCTCAAGAACATGAAAGAATTACCGGTAAAATTGTGTCTACAATTGATGCAAATATTGAGGAATCTGTTTCGACCACCGAAGATACTAAGTCAGAGACTGATGTAGATACTACTGAGGAATCTGTTTCGACCACCGAAGATACTA
>PBEM01000013.1 GCA_002718415.1 Chloroflexota bacterium | reverse complement strand
TTCGTCGATTTTACGAATTTTCTTTCTCCTTTTACCCCGTTTTCCCACGACTAAATATTGAAGACATCATATTTCAGCCCTTTGTGTCTTAGGTGAGTCAAAGGCTACCCTATCTGATGTATACGAAAAATAGGGCTCTAGAAGGGCTAATTACTCGGATACCAAATCTGTTATTTCAATACGCGTAGTCCACAATTTTCCGTCCCACACTGGATTGAAACCTCTGGTAGAGACAGGCAAATCGCCTGACCTTTTTGTTGCCGTCCCAGAAACCAAATCATCAAATTCGGCCCTAAAAGAGGGTCCTGTCGGGCCTTCTTTCGAAACTTCTTTCTGTATTTCTTCCAATAATTCGAGCATTGTCGGGGCCGAAATTGTAACTGCGGTATCTGACATAAAATTTCTAATTTAGTGATATTATTCAATTGTTGGGATTGCAATACAACCCCTAGTACTTCGGGACATCATATTCCCTACCCTTCCGATTGACGTCCAAGCAAAGGAGTACCCATGAGATTGGACGAAAGAAACACTAGTGTTTCAATTAGAGCAGTCCATCTGAATCTCGACCCATGTCTCAAGCCCCCAATCTTTTCTGGAATTCATACATAGTCATCCATACATGAACGAGGGCGTCGTGGTAGTCGTAGTCATCACGGCATTGATCCTTGAAGTTGGTATACAACACGGACTCAATCTCCCTAGTTAGAACGGATGTCGCCTCTTCCTTGGAGATAGTGATTCGGAACCTGTAATCGGCCCAATCTATTACCTCCACCTCATGGTCGGGCCATAGTACCTGAAGAGGATCTATGGCCCTAGACTTGACTTGGAAGTGTTCTGGCATGGAGTTGTGCTGGACCACGCTGAGGAAACCTTTCGTCGTAAATATCCACATCACTGCCACCTCTCAACGAACAGAAGGTGCCACTCCTCTGCAGATTCGGCTTTGTCAAGCGTGCGTTGGCACGCAGCTGGATTACCGCATTCATGCGCCCTGTCAACTCCTCGATGATAGTTGCAGGCCTTTGACCAGAAGCGACGAGCGAACTCATTCTGATAGGGATACATCAGAAATCCCCTCCGACGCCTCTGTCCAATTTATCCCATATCCATTTCTTAGTTTCCAAATGCATGTGGTCGGTCCACTCGCCGGCCAATGACCGGTCGGGGTAATCAAGAGGTTTCCATCTTCCAGAAGAACGGACCATAAGGATCCGTTCTCCACATACTTTGCATTTTGTTGGAAACTTATTCGCCATCATGCCACCTCCATGCCAGCGACCTCTTTCTGGGTCTCTTCTTCCGGGGGCTTCTCGTAGGGTATGACTACTGTGTATGGGTCTAGTTGGACCTCGATGCCCGCTGACTCAAAGGTCACCCTCATGCACGCCAGGGTATCAAAACTGAATGAGTGGTCTGTAACCGAAACGCACCTAACTGTGTCCTCGTTTACGCGTTGGATATTGAGGCCATGGTTGGTGAACCAGTTACACTGTCCGTCCATATGGTCTACCATGAAACCATGGGCCCACTGGCGGTACTCGTGGTTGGAAAGTTTCTGGATTCTTTCCTCCCCGAGAGAGGGTAACCTGTCGGCTACCGTTGGTGTTGGGTTTGTGTCGTCATATTTTTTCATCTCTATCTTCGTCATATTTTTTTATCTCCTTGTCCTTCTATTACTGCATTCTTTCCTTGCTAAAATAGTCATATTTTTTCATCTCCTTGTCCTTCTATTACTGCATTCTTTCCTTGTTTTTATAGTCACGAAAAGAGCCGAATTTTTCGCCCTTGTTCATGTCGGCTCCAGCGGCCAAGTAACCTACTCCATGCGGCTTACCATCCCAGTCAGATGAGAATAATGTACTGGCAGTTTTTTGTATACTCCCGCCTACATTGCGTAGAGGGAATTTCGACTCTTTTCGTCTTGTCATAATCATCTATTCATTCCTTGTTTATATAGTCAAATCAGAAGAAAACCCCTATCGGAACTACCGAGTAATTGACTCGGATAGGGGGCTGAAGGGGCTATCCGAAACAGCTTCCGATTGGAAAATTTGAGAATATGGGCTTTGAGTGGGTCCTTTCAGACGCTACCGTTTGATCTGAATTATTGCCCAATTCCTGCCTGGCGCAAACCCTTGCTCAATGACCAAAGTCCCAATGCTGCAGCTGCGAACCAGGCAACTTCGAGAATGAAGAATGCCCACTCATCAATCAGGTATGCCCGTACTGCAAGAAGTCCCGAGCCAAGAGCCATCAATACCAGGTATGGCGATTCCTTACTGTGCAGAATATCACGAGTTTCCAAAAAGAACGCACTGAGAATCAGCAGCATTCCAGTATAGGCCACTATTTCGTTGTGGGCAAGGTCAACGATTTGTTCCCACATTCAATCACTTGCCAAATAAGAAATCAGATTTCTTGGCCGGTGGCAGCCATCAGTAGCCCTAGGAATGGGGGACTGGGACGGTTCGGACGCGACTTGAACTCGGGGTGGTATTGAGTCCCCACGAAATATGGATGGTCATCAAGCTCCATTATTTCACAGCGCTGACCAGTCTCATCTTTGCCCACATACTTCAGCCCTGCACCCTCGATCTGCTCGATTAGTTCTGGATTTACCTCATAGCGGTGCCTATGTCGCTCATCGACATGCTCAGCTCCATGGTACAATCTCCTAATTTTGCAGTCGTCGACCAAGAACGGGGTCGGCTTAGTGCCTAGACGCATGGTTCCTCCCATATGTGTCTTGGAAATCTCTGGCATGAACACGACAGCTGGATGTGGGGTGTCCTCATCAAACTCTGTTGAGTTCGCTCCCTCCATGCCTAGCACGTTCCTACAGAACTCGATTGTCGCTACCTGTAGACCCAGACAAACTCCTAGATACGGGACATTGTTCGTCCTAGCGTACTCTGCCGCCTTGATCTTGCCTTCGATACCTCTCCTTCCGAATCCCCCCGGGACAAGGATGCCATCCACTCCCTTCAGCAACCCCCAAGCCTCAGCATGTGCCTGTGGGGCTGACTCTGCAGTTTCATCATCGAGGTTGGCTGATTCAATCCAGTCGATTACCAGCTTATGATTGACAGCATAGGACGAGTGCTGCAGTGCCTTAATCACGCTGAGGTAGGAGTCTGAGAGTCCAGTGTACTTGCCCACCATGGCGATTCTAACTTCCTTCTCGACCCCGTCCACTCGGTCAGCCATTGCTTTCCACTCATCGAGCAGTGGTCTTTTCGCTGATAGTTTGAAGTCCAAGCCTTCGGATAGGACCTCTGAAACTCCTTGGTCCTCAAACATCATTGGAACTCGGTAGATGTTGGATACGTCATGAGCTGATACAACCGCGTTCTCAGAAACATGACAGAAGGCTGCCAACTTGGATCTGGTCTCATCTTCCAGTGGGCTGGCCGAGCGGCACACTAGGATGTCTGGTATGATGCCCAGACCTCTCAGTTCCTTGACCGTGTGCTGGGTCGGCTTGGTCTTCTGCTCTCCGACTGGTCCCATGACAGGTACTAGACTGACATGGACGAAGCAGATGTTCTCGCTACCAACGCGGAACTGGAATTGTCTTAGCGCTTCTACGAAGGGGGCACTCTCAATGTCTCCAACTGTTCCACCCAACTCGATTACGCAGGCATCGGGCTCCTTGCCATTCCCATCACTGGGAGTGTGAGCGACACGCTCTATCCAGTCCTGAATCTCATTGGTGATGTGAGGGATGACTTGTACAGTCTTGCCGAGGTAGTCACCCTTCCTCTCTTTCTGAATGACATTGTCGTACACCTTTCCGGTGGTGATGTTGTTATCCCTTGTCAAAGCGATGTCGAGAAATC
Source organism: Chloroflexota bacterium (assembly GCA_002718415.1). Taxonomy (GTDB): domain Bacteria; phylum Chloroflexota; class Dehalococcoidia; order Lucifugimonadales; family Lucifugimonadaceae. The sequence continues at coordinate 10,667 of PBEM01000013.1, read as the reverse complement.
TCTCGTAATTACCCAAGTCCAAATCGACTTCTCCTCCATCATCTAACACGAAGACCTCACCGTGTTCGAATGGACTCATGGTGCCCGCATCGACATTTAGATAGGGATCTATCTTGACTGAAGTGACTCGCAGTCCAGCGGATTTGAGCAATACTCCGATGCTACTAGCAGTAACTCCCTTGCCCAGTCCAGACAAGACTCCCCCCGTTACCACGACATACTTCATGCAATCAACGGGGTCTGAAGCCGTTGAGCCTCGCATATCAACGTTGGCCAAGCCTTCCCTGTATTGCTCTACTCCATGTTCAAGTATCGTCTGCTGAATGTGGTCGCATGTCCGGGACTTCCGGTGACTCGATTCTGGTTACTGGTGCCCTCGGCCAGATTGGCAGCGACCTCGTTGAGGCCCTCAGAGACAAGCACGGCCAAGATTCTGTGATTGCTTCTGATGTACGCGAGATCGCCGGCCATCCGTTCGTCGAAGAGGGGCGTTTTGTTCGGTTGAGCGTGCTCGACGGAGATGCCATGGATTCGACTATTGAGGAGCAGGGCGTTGGGACTGTCTACCACCTCGCTGCCATACTATCTGCTACCGGAGAGCAGAATCCAGAGTTGTGCGAGAGGGTAAATGTCGGTGGTACAATCACCGTTCTTGAGGCTGCCCGAAGACACGGTCTCAGAGTCTATGCTCCTTCCTCGATTGCGGTGTTCGGACCCGACGCTCCAGACACAGCCCCACAGGTCACACCTCTCAATCCGACCACAATCTATGGCAAGACCAAGGTCACAGGTGAGGTGATGGCAATGAATTACTGGAAGCAGTACGGTGTGGACACCAGAGGAATCCGCTATCCAGGCCTAGTCTCTTGGAAGTCACCTCCTGGCGGTGGCACTACTGACTATGCTGTGGAGATATTCCATGCTGCGCTCAATGAAGGTCACTACGACTGTTTTGTGAGCCCCGAGACCAGACTTCCGATGATGTACATGGACGATGCAATCAGGGCTACCTTAGAGTTGATGGAAGCACCTTCCGATTCTATTGGCGATGCAAGAGGAGGGTACAACGTCTCAGCCATGTCGTTCACTGCAGGCGAGTTGGCCGATACAATCTCCGAACGAGTTGACGGGTTCACCTGCGAGTTCAAGCCCGACCATAGACAGGCATATGCTGATTCGTGGCCGGATGCCGTTGACGATGCGGTCGCCAGAGGGGACTGGGGCTGGCGAGCTGAGTACGATCTGACTAGAATGGTCGATGAGATGCTTGACAGGCTCTCAGATTAGTCCTGATCTTCCATCTCGCTCTGCCAGTCGGGAGTCTGCGCATCCTGCTTGGCCCAGAGAACATCATCGATCCTCAGTACGCTGCAAGCTGCTTCTGTAGAGCAGTCAAGCGCGTGTCGGGCGACGAATAGTGGGTCAAAAACACCCACTTGGTCCATCATGGCATTCTGGCCGGAGCCGATGTCGAGTCCTACCCAGGGACCACCGTCCTTGGCAGCCTGAGCTGCTGAGAGCTCCAAAACAGCATCAATAGGGTCGAGACCGGAGTTCTCTGCCAGAGTCCTTGGGACAATCTCTAGGGCCGCTGCATAGGCCTCAATCGCCATCTGTTCGCGACCAGATTGGCTTGATGCGAAAGCCCTCAGATGCCTAGCGAGATGAGTCTGTGTAGCGCCTCCGCCAGGCAGTAATTTAGGCTCCTTGCTCAGTCTAAAAGCAACCCCCATCGCATCGTCGAAAGCGCGCTCGACCTCTTCCCTCACAGAAGGGGAAGACCCTCGGATTACTATCGTAACCGCTCCTCCCTTGGCACCATCAATACGTGTGTGCTTAATCCCGGAGTACGCCCGCTCGCTGCGCGAGGCATAGGTTCCAACATCCTTTGATTTCAGTCTCGAAGAGTCTCGAGCCATGCTGGCACCGGTCATCCGAGACAGCATCTCTAGATCCTCTCGCTCGAAGCGGCGGTAGGCGCTGATTCCAGCGTCCGTCAGCATTGTCGAAGCAGACTCATCAATTCCATCTCGAACTATCAGTAGGTCGACATCCATCGAAGCCAACTTCTCGACTTGCTCCCTAATCCGACTCTGCGCCCTATCGTGAAACTCCTGTAGAGCCCCGACATCCGTGACTTCGATGGAAGCATCCAAATCTAGACTGGGGGATTCCATACCACCATCGATAATCACAATACGGCCTGCATCAGATGAGGCTGTTGAAGCCATGTCCATCCTAGATTTGGCCAGAACCAAACCATTCACAACCTCTGAATCCAAAGCGTTTCCATCCTTGACCCGCAGACGCTTGACACGCAATCTCTCTAGATCATCTCCGCCTTCATCGGCCGAGATCGAATCGAGAGCTTCCAAAGCCAGCCCCGTCAGATGATCCCCGACAGCAGAGTCCACTTTGCCTGAGAGCGAGGTCGCTACTGCCGAACGCATCTGCTCTTCACCGATACCACCCTTTGAGATTCTCTCGAGCTCATCTTGGGCCTCAGATAGTGCTATTCCATAGCCGTTGAGAATCACTGATGGGTGGACACCCGCACGAACCAGCTCCAGTGAGTTCTGCAGTAGTTCAGAGGTAAGGATGACCGCGGTGGTCGTACCGTCTCTGGCAGCCCTGTCTTGGGCAGACGACGTCGAGACTAGCAATCTGGCTGTAGGATGCTCCACTTTGGCAGTCTCTAGAACCGTGACCCCGTCATTGGTAACCGTGGCGTCTCCGTCCCCATCGACTAGCATCTTGTCCAGTCCCTTGGGACCGAGAGTTGAGCGAACTGCTCCGGATAGTGCAACGGCGGCCTTTACATTGTTTACAAAGGCCGAGCGGCCGTGTATACGATCAGTGTCCTCGAGAGCCACTTCGTGATCCGCCTCTACCATGTTGGGAACCGAAAAGCGCCCTTGCTTTGAACCCGACCGTTAGGCTCCTCATACCTCGGTTCCCAGTTCTCTTAACCGTACGATTCATATACGGGAGTTCTATCGCACTATACAACCTCAGGTTGAGTAGTGATAATTGATGACCGGAAGAGACTCAGATGATTGGCCCGATGACATGTTCGAAGAGATGGCAAAGATGCTCGAGCAGATGGGTATGCCAGTCGATATCAAAGCCCTTGAGCAGATGATGAAGAGAGTCATGGAGCAGTTTGAAGAGATGGGTATTGACCCAACTAAGATTTCACACTCTGAGTTCAAGTTCGAGTCCAGCGGTGACCCTGACGAATTCCGCCGAGCGATGGAGTCGATGTTCGACAGCCAAGGTGGCTTCCAGGACTTTTTCAAGCGTATGGGAGTCAACGTTGAGGTGAAGAGCAACAACCAGCCACAAGAGGAGGTTGCTGCAGAGGTCGAGAAGTCAGAGGACACCGAAATCTCTGACCTTCCCGAAGAGGATGCCTACGTGTCAGATGGAAAGATGTCAGTCACAATCGATATCTCTAGGTTCCTAGATATCAGGAGCGAAGATCTCGAGCTCTTACTGAGTAGCGGCGGAGAGGTGTTACAACTCCTCAGGAGGACACAGCCGCGTCCATTCAAGAGATTCATTCTTCCAGAGGCAGTTGAGAATATCCTTAGTTGGGAGTTGAACAACGGTATTCTGGATATTGTATTCGATTTGGCGTAACCAAGCGAACTTAGGAGAGATAAATATGAGCGAACCTGTGATAGGAATTGATCTAGGAACAACGAACAGCTGCGTGGCGACATTGGAAGGCGGACAACCCGTTGTCATACCGAACTCGGAGGGTTCGAGAACCACACCTAGCGTGGTTGCCTTCTCCAAGGAAGGAGAGAGGCTAGTTGGCATTACCGCCAAGCGACAAGCCGTAACCAACTCCGACCGTACGGTTATGTCGGTCAAAAGAGAGATGGGAACCGACTGGAGCAAGCAGATTGACGATGACGAATACACTCCCCAGGAGGTATCCGCATTTGTACTACAGAAACTCAAGGCCGACGCCGAAGAATATCTCGGCAAGGAAGTCAAGCAGGCCGTCATAACCTGCCCTGCATATTTTAGCGACGCTCAGAGGAAGGCCACCCAAGACGCTGGCAGGATTGCTGGTCTTGAGGTTTTGAGGATAATCAACGAGCCTACGGCCGCGGCTCTCGCGTATGGCGTCGACAAGGAAGAGGATCAGACCATCCTAGTCTTCGATTTGGGAGGCGGTACATTCGACGTCTCTATCCTCGATATCTACCAAGTCGATGGCCAGCCTCAGATTGAGGTCAAGGCGACCAGTGGAGACAACAGGCTGGGCGGAGATGACTTCGACGACAATGTAGTCGAATGGATAGTCTCGGAATTCAAGAAATCATCAGGCATTGACCTCTCAAAGGACCTGCAAGCAATGAGCCGCTTGAGGGAGGCAGCTGAGAAGGCCAAAATCGAACTATCGGGAACCAATTCATCTCAGATTAACCTCCCATTCATCACCATGAAGGATGGACAACCAGAACACTTGGACATGAGTATATCTCGGGCCAAGTTTGAGGATCTTACTGCTGACCTGATTAACAGGACGATGAAGCCAACTCGCAGCGCCATGAAGGATGCTGGGGTCAAGGCTGGAGACATCGACAAGATTCTCTTAGTGGGAGGTAGCACAAGGATTCCAGCAGTACAAGATGCAATCGAGAAGGAGGCAGGTAAGGCCCCGTTCAAAGGAATCAACCCTGATGAGGCTGTGGCAGTAGGTGCCGCCCTGCAAGCAGGAATTATTGTAGGAGATGAGGGAGTAACTGATGTCCTTCTTCTCGATGTAACTCCATTGACTCTTGGAATCGAGACTCTAGGGGGCGTCATGACTACCATGATTGAGAGGAACACCACCATTCCAACCCGTCGCTCTGAGAACTTCTCTACCGCTGCTGACAATCAGCCAGCCGTAGAAGTTCATGTCCTACAGGGAGAGAGGGAGTTTGCTAAGGACAACATCACACTCGGGCGTTTTCATCTGATGGGTATACCACCAGCACCAAGAGGGATTCCTCAAATCGAAGTCACCTTTGACATCGATGCAAATGGCATAGTCGACGTTTCCGCCAAGGATTTGGGAACCGGCACTGAGCAGTCAATCAAGATCGAGAGCCAGACTTCACTCTCAGAGGATGAAATAGCTCAGAAGATAGCCGATGCAGAGAAGTTCGCTAATGAGGATAAACTGCGCCGTGCCGGTGTCGATTTACTGAACACAGCTGACAGTGTGGTCTATCAGACTAAGAGAATGCTCGATGATGCAGCCGAGAAGATTCAGGATCTAGATTCTGAGGGCATTCACTCGAAGTTGGATGATCTCAAGAAACTGATAACCAAGGATGACGGAGAGACACCAATAGAGGTGGAGGATATCGATGAGGCTGCAATCCAAGCCAAGATGAAAGAGGTTGAGGAGGAGATGCACGAAATCTCAACCAAGATGTACGAGGCTGCTGCAGCCGAGATGGCAGAGCAGCAGGAGGCCGCTGAAGAAGGCGACGAGGACGTCGTAGAGGCTGACTTCGAAGTCGTCGATTCCGACGATGACGAGTGAGACCCAAGCGGGCCAGATTATTGGCTCTCAGTACGCTGTTCTAAGAATTCACCTTCGACTGGTACTGCACCTGCCGCATTGACCCCCACATGCCTCATTGTAGGATCCATCACATCGTAAGGACTCTTTCTTGACTCAGGACCATTTTCTCCATCTGGAATGTATGGCAGCCCCATGATGAGAAACTGTCCCTCTGGCCATTGCATTTTCCTGGAGCTACGGTCAAATCCCTCTATTCTCGTTCTGAGTTTATCTGCAAGATTCTCACTCCCGTCTCTGAAGACCTCGATTGACTTTCTGATCTCCTTCCTCCACCTTTCGCTTTTGGATTTCTCAATATGCTTTTCTTTCAGGTCAAACTCAATGTCCTCGAGAATTTTTGCTGGAACCTCCAGTGACAAATCAACATCGGCAGTTGCACCCTCTTCGCTCGAAAACAAATCAAATCCCTTTCCTTTCGATTCCCACCAAATTCTGTAAATGAGTAAACGGTGCAGAATCTCTAGTTGGAAGCAGCTGTGGTTTGTGTTCGACCGCCTGACATAATGTCTACCCTCTGATATTTCCATCAGTATCTTCCTCGCTCTAGACTTACTCTGTACTTCATCGCGTGCGTAAGCGTGTGAAACGAAACCAGACTTAGCACCCATCATGAGGTATTTGTTGAAGTCTTTCAGACTATGAGTGAAATTCCCCTGCACTTCCTTTAATTTCTTGTCTCCTGGATAACTACTACCTCCTCTTCTTCTGAAACTCAGGACTTCATCTTCAACTTGGCGAAACTTATTCCAATTGTTTAGCAAATCCCTCATTATACTGAGGTCGTTATTTGCAACATACTGATTTGCAAGTGATGCCGTGGAGAATCCCTGACTTCTTCCTTTGATATCGTGAAGGTATGAGAGTACAGGACCTTCAAACAATGCTTCCATTGATTCCATTCCATCTCTTGCCGCCTTCCAATATTCTGGCTCCATGCAAACTGCAGAGGCCCGCAACATCACTTGAAACATCCACCACTTGAGTATCTGGTCAGGTCCGTGATCTCCCTCCCAACTGGCCTCGTCGTCGATTTTGGTTATCATGTCATTTGCATTATTCCACAATCTTTGCATATCGGCGAATCTAGCATCAGAGAAAACTTTCTGTGTCTCAATCACATTTTTGTACAATCTATTTGGTACAAGACAGAAATTCTTCTCGTTCAACTCAAGCCCCCGTTTCTCATAATTTGTCTCCCAAATGTCTTCTGCCTCCTTAACCAATTTCCTGGCAGCTTCGGCATTCTTGGGTCTGACCCCAGACGTACCTCTGATTCTCCTCGCTTGCATGATTAGGGCATTGCAGGTGTATATTGGGGCTAAGTTCAGAGATCGCAGAACCCCGCCAAACGTGTCGTAACTGTCTGGAACATCAGTTTGCTTCTTCCACTCATCCAGGATCATTGAGAGAACCCTATCTTTACTTCCCAGTTCCCCGAAATTTTTCCTGAGATGTGCCATGCATTCGATGATCAGAAAACCATCGTCCTTTCGCTCGATCAAACGTTTAAAATACTCAGTTTTGAGATTACGATTTTTGCCATCATGGGCAATTTCTTTCTCTATTTTCCTAAGCTGAGGGAGGATCTTATTCCGTGCAAAATACTCCCTCTCTTTCCTTCCGGAATATAATTGAGACATAGCTTCATTCCATGTCAGAGGGGAACACATGGTCCAAGACGGGTACGGGGATACGGATAAATTCTTGGCTCGCCACCATTCCCTTAGGATACACTATGAAGGGCCCCATAATCTCCACCTCACACCCCCTCCAATCCCTCACCTTGCCGTGATTATATCAAGTCCATACCCAATATTACCGGTAGATGAAAACCCCAATATATTGGATAGGCTCTTAAGCAAACTCTTCTTCGACCACTGTTATGCAACGCGCAGTAGGCCCCATTGATGACTTACCCGAGACACCCTACCATTCAATCCACGAGGTGATTTGAGTGGCACCGAACTCTGCGATTGAGAAGCACCTAATCGATTTGGGAGTTCCGAATCCTCACGCAAAACTTCTCTCATATGATCGACGACTTGAGGACGTCCAAGCCATGGACACCGAGACCATCGCCAAGGTCCTAGGCATATCCCAAGAGAAGGCGGAGGGGGTTCACTGCTCTATCCACAGCATCGATCCCTCGCTGGCAGATATATCCAACTTCCAAGTCCTACTCAGCTGGCTCCATACCCACGCGCTGGAACATCTCCGCAATCTTACGAACGACTCAATGCGTATCGACGCTGCGGCCCTCTGGAGTAAACACTCCGGGGAACCTTCTCCTGCCAATTTCAATGACCTCTCGGCCCACGATGAAGATACGACGACGCGGATTCTTCATCTTCTTCACCTCGAATTCGGTATATCGGCACCCTTCGCATCATGCTTACGGTTTGTCATCGACCGAACTGACATCGTCGTTACCGGCGTGCAGTTCTGCTCGGACACCTTGCCCTCAGTTGCGACAGAACTCGCGGAACTCGACTTTATTGAGGACAAGGACGCAGAGTTTCTAGGCCGGAACTCAGACCTGATCTCTCCTAACATGGGGCGAGAACTTCGTGCCGGAGACACGGTTGCATACTGGGGGCCGAAGATACGTTCGAAGGCATCGAAGTATCGTCCACGACGATGCGGCTCGAGGAGCACTAACCCAAGCAAGGACTTCCCATGGCCAGCGAGTCGCTGGAACCAATTGGGAAAGGTGATTTATGGCTACCGCTGGGAAAACAATTACGATATCGAATTCGAAGATGGAACAACCATCGCTATCCACAGCAGCCACCTAGCGCGAGTTATCGCGGTCGGCCGAAACGGGACGTGGACATCGTGAGTGCAACCTGGCCTCTTGCATATTATCCTGCAGAAGACCGATATGTGGATGTCAGGTACTTGCTTAGTAAGCGTAGGCCCGATGATATCCGAGCTGGCGATGGGTGGGACAGCCGTGAGGCCTTCAATGACGGCGAGGGCATCCGTCTCGGACCAGTAGATAATGAGTCAGGAACTTCTGTAGCCTGCAACTGCATCCGAGCACACAGGGGCCAGCAGGAGCTCATTGAGCGCAGAGCCCGACAGGCCGGATATGAGTACAATGGTACTAACGAGTTTATCCGCTACTCGTCACTTCTCCAGTTGTTGTTACGTTACCTAGAAACAGATTCGGAGATTCAAGCCCTCTGCCAGATCGACAGCGTAGCCAAGCATCCACGTTCAGGACAAATGGACGCCCCTGACATCGTGATCAAGCATTTGCCCGGATACATACTGGGAGAACAAACCAACATTCTAATCACAGACAAGAACAGGAGACGCCCATCGAGATCAGGTACCTTTAGTCTACGAATTAATGATTGGACTCAGGCCAATGTCAAAGACTTTGACAAGTACGGTGGACCACTCTTTATTCGATACTGGCGACGATATGTGAGGGGGATTCAGAAGCAGCAAGATGCAGATCGGAGGTCCGAGCTCGAAGCCGAAGAGAAGGCTAAGCGCGAAGCCGAAGAGAAGGCTGAGCGTATTGAGAAGGCTGCAATCCGTGACAGAGAGGAGCAAGAACGCTTGAAACTAGAAAAGTCAAGGGATGAAAGAATAGCCATCAGGAAACGATCCTATATTGCCTACCATGAATTCACTGAAAAGGAGGTTCCAGTTGACAGATCGGATTTGTTCCCTCATATCAATTGCCTTAGTGAAGTTGTGAGCAATTTCCATGGATCACTTCGATCCTGGCCAGACAATTTGCAACACGACGACAGATATCTGATCTCCAAGGCCGAAAATTGGCGTGATTCAGCAGGTAATCCTCGGATTGACATTCCCCGAAACTACTCTGATTTCTCTGATCTAGTGAACGCCGCTGAGGGTGACTTGCAGTTAATAGACGAACATCTAACTCAAATTGAGGAGGAAAAGGAACAACATTCCGATGTAATTGACTTAATCCGGTCAACTGGGAAGGCCATAGACAAGAGTAAGTCCGATTCTATTGAGATAAGAAATTCAATTCAAAAAATCAGAAGTGATATGCAAAATATTTTGGAATCAATGGTCCGGGCAGCTACAAAACTCCGCTCTCATTTGAAAATCTACCCAGGAGACTCCTCTACCACAGGATTCCTCTACGAGTTAAATAATGAGATTAAAGCCATCACAGACTCTCGCGAAGGAGCAAATTCACTCTTTAGTGAATTTACCAAAACTTCGACCGAACTTCTCAATCAGGCCACCTCAACAGTTGATGATTTAGGGTTGACAAGCTACTGGAACCTCACTAACGAATACTGGTGGAATGATCAAATCGATACAGAAATCGATTTGCAGACAATAGCCAGTAAGTTGGGCCAGTTGGATGCAGCCAAAATCCAAGTCAAAGATGTTTGGAGCACAAGAATTTCGGATTATGAAGAATACCGTATGGGCGGAGATAAGCACAATGGACTCAAGAAACTAATCAGTGATTCTGCCGACCATGCGAAAACATTTGCCGCCAATAGAAAAGGAAGGCAGCTCAAGCAGACGACTCGACCGAGATTGAGAGGATTCAGAACATCGGAAGATCTTGGAAGAGTGCTACGTCTAATTGGGCCTCCAGGAAATGAATCTGGCGGCATGATTAGCCGAGAGGGTGGAAGTAATATCTTCTTCAGATTGAAAGATGTAAATGGTCAATCCGTGAATCCGGGTGACGAAGTCAAATTCGTAATCCATGAAGAGAAAGCTAGGAATAGAGCAGTCAGGGTGACACTCGTTCGTAAAAGAACGGAGTGGAATTTATAACTCGGTAATCAACCTGTGAAGAGTCCTTACATGGACACCGGAAACTCCGAACTGGAACAGAGGATTAACTCCCTCTGAGCGAGCCTTTGAGCCCGGCCCCCATGCGGTTCCAGCGATGTCGAGGTGGACCCAGGGAATCTTGTCGGCTTTCTCGTCATAGCCGCGGTGCGGTACGAAGAACTCAAGGAACGAAGCAGCTGTATTCGAAGAACCAGCTCTACCGCCAATCGATCCGTTGCGGATGTCAGCAAAGGCGGAGTCTGTCATGTACTTCCTGAACTGGGCG
>PBEM01000012.1 GCA_002718415.1 Chloroflexota bacterium | reverse complement strand
TTTCCAACTAAAAAAAGTCCTTTAATTATAAAAACTGTTCTTTTACAAAAAGCACAATCGTTATCATAATAAATTGTCAAATTATTCCTTTTGGTATTTGATAAAATTTTTGTGACCCATGTCCAGAAAATACCGGGTATAAAAATTGCTAAGCAAGCAATACTTATTGCTTGAAACCAACCTATATGCATAGTTGTCCACAGACCTATATGAAAGAAAATGAAAGCGATTACACCAATTATTCTTAGTAGAGAGCTTTTATATGGTGAAATTAGAAATATTATGCCTATTCTTTGAACATACACAGTGAAAATAGTGAGACTAGTTGTAATTAATGGATATTCACGAATTATTAAGCCTAATTTAGTTGCAAACATATCAAGAGATAAAGCATAGTAAACTCCTAGAAATTCTTTATCCCAAATAGGATCCGATTTCAACATTCCAGCAAAAAAATATATTGAAAGAATTTGGAAAATTAAAGCGAATGATGCTATAGAAGAAACCCTATCTTGAGATTTTTCTTTATTTATGTCTAGTGATTCATCTATAGACCATTTTGCTCCTAGAGGTAGAAAAATTGCCCAAAAAAGAGCTAAACGTAAAATGACATAAGCACCAGTTATTACTGCTGGATTTCTAGCTATTAAAGAAATGGTGAATAACCAAACCATAATTGTTGCGAATCTAGTTTTGAAACCGAATATCAACATAATTATTACAGTCAGATGAAGAATAAAAATTATATTTATTACAGCAGGAACACCACTAATATTGTGTATAGACCAAAGATAATATTCATATCCTGAACCTTGTAGAAGTAATTGTCTAGGCAGGACTCCCCAGTCGGTATAGAATATTCTAAGCTCACCCCATGCCATTATTAGATCATAAAGGCATACTAATCCTACACTAACACGAAATAGCGCTAATGATCTAAGATCTATATAAAAAGATTCTGAAATTAATTTTCTATATTTTCCCATAAAAAAATTATATCCTCAAAAAAACATAATATAATCTATTATCATAAAAATATTTAGTACAAAAGAAAGAATAATAATGTCTCCGATTTACTTAAAAGAAGATGAAGTAAACAATTTAATCACTGTCAGTGAAGCAATCAATATTTTAGAAAATGCAACTATAGCTAGATCTGAAGGAAAAATATGGAATCAACCTAGATATAGATTACCTATTAGAAATGGTAATTATAATTTTATGTCTGCATCCTGGCCTGAAAAAAATATTGTAGGTCATAAATCATATACTGCAGGCAAAAATGGTGCTAGTTTCCATAATATGTTATACGGATGTGAAGGAGAGGGACTTTTAGCAATTATTGAATCTAATCGTTTAGGGCAAATTAGGACTGGAGCTGCAAGTGGATTAGCATCTAAATTTTTATCAAGAAAATCCAGTAGTACTTTAGGAGTTATAGGTACTGGATATCAATCTGAAACTCAAATAGAGGCTATTTGTAGTGTAAGGGAAATATCAAAAATAAAAATTTTTTCTAGAAATAAAGAAAAACGCGAATTGTTTAAACAAAAAATGACGAAAATATTAGGAGATAGAATTATTATTTCTAATTCTTTAGATGAAGTTTCAGATGGTATTGATATTTTGGTAACTATCACTAATTCAGTAAATCCAGTAGTTACATCGGAAATGATTCTCGAAGGTTTACATATTAATGCAGCTGGTAATAATTCTTGGATGAAATCAGAAATAGATATTGAAGCTTTTAATAGGTTTAATATTATAGTTACCGATGATATTGATCAATCAAAAATAGAATGCGGGGAATTAATTAGAGCTGTAGAAAGAGGTTATTTTTCTTGGGATAAAGTTATCCAACTAGATTCTGTAATATCAGGAAGTGTTCAAGGGAGAAAATCTAATAGAGATATAACTTTATTTGAATCTCAAGGGATAGCATTAGAGGATTTAGCTGTTTCAGAATTCGTTTATAAGAGGGCTATTCAAAATAATATAGGTTTACAGATATAAGTAAAACAGTAAAATGATATTATGAAACCAACCAAAAAACCTAACCTTATTTTTATAATGAGTGATCAGCAAAGATTTGACACTATATCTTGTTATGGAAATGATTGGATTAATACACCTAATCTTAATAAATTATCTGAAGAATCTTTCGTCTTTAAAAATGCATATGTAACACAACCTGTATGTGCTCCAGCTAGAGGTTCAATAATATCTGGTCTTTATCCTCATTCTCATGGAGCACAGGTCAACATGATTCCGATGGATGATGAAGTTATGACGATTGCTCAGATGTTTGATTCAGAATATAAATTAGGCTATTTTGGTAAATGGCATTTAGGTGCTGATCGAGTGAAAAAAGAAGGATGGGATGAATGGATTAGTACTGAAGAACATGAATATCCTGCTGATGAGAAAATCGAATATCCACTGAGTGACTACCATAATTGGTTAGTAAAGAATAATTTTACTCCTACTAAAGAAAATAGTTTTGGAAAAAAAATTTTCTCTGAGGAACATAGAGCAACATTACCTCCAGAGTTTCAAATGGCTAGCTTTTTAGCTCAAGAAGCTGAAGGTTTTATTAAAAAATATAAAGATGAACCTTTCGTACTTTTTGTTAATACTTTCGAACCTCATTCTCCTTATTCGGGACCATATAACGGAATGTATGAGCCTCACTCTATACCTACGTGTCCGACATTTTTGAAAGAACCACATAATGTGTCGGATATAAATATTCATAGGGCAAAATTTCACACGTCATTTTTAAAAGGTGATAATAATCAATCTACTAATGATTATATGAATTCCTATCTTGCTAAGTGTGGAGAAGATTTTTCTACAGAAGAAGGTTGGCTAAAACTTAGAGCGGATTATTTTGCAAATATTACTTTAGTTGATGAGATGGTAGGGAAAATAAATGATTCAATTTCTTCTTCTAATATTGAAGACAATACAATTGTTATTTTTACTAGTGATCATGGTGATATGATGGGTGATCATGGGATGATAGAAAAACGGACATTTTATGAAGAATCTGCTAAAGTCCCCATGTTATTCAAAATACCATGGTTAAAAAATAAAGTTATCGAAGGAGATTTTAGTCATATAGATTTAGTACCTACAATTTTAAAATTAATGAACCAGGAGCCTCAATCTAATATTCAGGGGAAAGATATAAGTTCAATTTTTTTAAATGGTAATCTTGTAGATAATGAAGTAGTTATTGAATGGAACGGAATAGGATCAGTCCAAGATAGGACTTTAGGTAGTGAAAAAATAGATTTATTAAATGCAAATCCAAGAAGATCAATTATTATCAATAGGATGAAATTAAATTTAACTCTAAACGATTCTGGAGAATTATTTGATCTAAATGAAGATCCTTATGAAGAAAATAACCTATATTATCTACCTGAATACCAAGAGATAATTTTAGAAATGAAGAATAAATTAATTCAGTGGCAAATAAATAATGAAGATTATTTTATATTTGAATAATAATTTTCACTAACTGGATTATTTCTACTTATACAATTTCAATTATTTAGCTTTTATAATTTAAAGTGTATAATTATATTTTATATGATATGTACTATTTAGTTTATATAGGACATATATTATATTCAAATATAAAATAAACATAAAAGTTAAAATAAATGGGACATTTATATATTGCTATTTGATATTAATATAAAAGAGTTTGATTACAAATTATTTAATCTTTTTCCTGATAAATCTCCAGCACGCCGTGAAATGATAAAGAATTTATCTTTATTAGAATTCACTAAAAATCCTAAAAGTAGAGGAGTTTTACTACAAAAGAAAATTTTTGAATTGATTCCTAATACATTTTCGAATGAGATTCCTAAAGCTCATAAAACTTTTACACGATGGATTGATGATGAAGAAAAAAATAATTATATATACAAATTTTCTGATACTGATCCAAAAATTTTACCTTATTTAAACAAACTTCAACTTATTCAAAATGCTATTTTTTTTAATTCCCCCTACAGACAAAAATTAACTAATCTTTTTGTTATGAATGCTGAACGAATCTTTTACCAAATAAATGATCCTTTTGGTTCTAAGGTAGATCTTTTTGCTCAGTGGGTTTTGATCTACGAGCTTTATTTGCGTAATAGAATTGGAATTGGCACTTACGATATAGATGATTTAATTACATATTCTCCATGGGAAGATAATGCATCTCTTTATAGCTCAGCTATTTTAAGTGATTTATGTTCTTTTCCTAAAATTAGTATTCTAATTAATAATATTGATGAGATTGCACCTGAATTTTTATCTGATGAATTTTCTGAATATCATACTTCATTAGTTGCTAGTACTTATGCTTGGCTTAGAATTCCATTAAAAAGAATGTATTGGGACAATAAATCTACATATCCAGAAGTTATAAGTAATTTAAAAATTAATTTTTCTCAAGAGTTTTTTAATAAACTTCCTACCTGGAGAGAACTAGTTAAATCAATAATATCTGGTGAATTATCTACAATTCCTATTACTAATGATAATTTAGTTGATATTACTACTGAGGATAAGGCACATAAGGTAAGTGGACATCCTGATAATATTTATTCTGAATCTAAGAGAAAATTGTCACAAAAAGAATTTCAAGAAATAATGATGAGAACTAGTACTGTATATAAGGAAAAATAATCATTTTCCCATAACTATAATACTAGATCCTATCAAACATAATATAATTCCAAATATTTCATTAATTCTTAATTTCTCTCCATAAAAAAGTATTCCCCAAAGTATTGCAAAAACAGGTGAAGTACTAGTTAATATTGCTGTAAGAGCAGCGCTATTAGCTTTTAAAGATAGGTACCAACAAAGCATAGCCATTGTTATACATAGTGAAGAGGATAAAATTATTATTTTTTCTTTCTTAGTAATTCCTTTATCTATAAAGTTGTTCTTCATAAGTAATACTGTCCCGAAAATAATAATTGGTATAACACAGCGTATTGTAGTTGCAGTAAGAATATCTGCTTCTAAAAGTCCTCGGTCGTTAAAGAATATTCCAAATGCCCAAGAAGAACCTGCGATTATACAAAAAATTACTCCATATAAATATGAAGATTTATCAGAGAGGTTTGAAAACTTCCAAGAAAATATATTAATTATTATTATTCCTATTAAAATAAATAAACCTCCTAAGAGTATTTGTATATTTAAAATAAGCATATTAATAAATGCATCTAATATTACTGTTATTACCATTACAATACTGGTAGTTACAGTGAAAGTTATCCCTAGAGGAACTTTTCTTAAAGCCATAATGTAGAAGACAGTCCCAGACATTGCGAATATAGCTCCAATCAATAAATATGAATATGTTGAGGTAGAATATTTGGTAAAAATACTCCATCCTAAAGTAAAAGATATTAAAATCGATATTACAGATAGTGAAATTATTGATTCAGAAAAAGAGAAGATTAGAACATTTTTGATTTTTGAAGACTTTATTATACTTCCTCCAATGGACCACCAAAAAGCACTGAATAAACCAGTTATTGAAAAAATTAAATCCATAGTTTAATAAATAAAGTAATTAATGCCATATTAATTCATCTTCAATATTTCTTATATTTCGAGGAGGAAATTTTTTAAATGGATATTTTTTAAGTTTTGATTCATTTACTGATATACCTATACCTGGTTGTTTTGGAAGTTCTATATAACTTTCTTCAGGTTTGATATATCCTATGGAAATATCTTCCGAAGATTTTTCTACACTTATCATATATTCATAGATCAGAAAATTTTTCATTGTTGCTGATGCTTGTAGGCCCGCTGCAAACCCTACAGACGTAGAATTCCATCCATGTGGAGAAACTGGTATATATTGAATTTGCGACATTGAAGCAATTTGAGATAATTCAAGTATACCACCTGTGTTACATACATCTGGATTGATTATATCTACAGATCGATTTTCTATAATTTCCCTGAAGGCATGGATTGTATATAAAGCTTCACCGGTTACTACTGGTATTTTACTTGATTCTTTGACTTCTTTAATTGCTCTCAAATTATCTGGGGGGCAAGGTTCTTCGAACCAAAAAATATCATACTGTTCCATTCTTTTTAGTGCATTTATTGCATTCGATGCTGAAAATCTTCGATGAGCTTCAATTAATAAATCTATATTTGGACCTACCGCTTCTCTTACACTTTTAACAACTTTTACAGCATGATCAATTTCATTTTTTGGGACATATTCTCTCCATGGTCCTACAAAAGGATCAAATTTTAAGGCATTGAATCCTCGTTTCTTTACTAATTCATATGCTTGCTCGGCTATGGAATCAGGTTCTGAACCATTTGACCAACCGTTAGCATATACTCTTAATTTTGGCTTCATCATACCACCAAGAAGGTTATATACAGGTTGATCTAAAGCTTTTCCAATTACGTCCCAAAGCGCAATTTCAATTCCACTTAAGGCACAACTTAGATCCATACTAGACCGTTTACTACTAAAATCTTCATGAGCAACATGTAAGAAATGTCTTATATTGAATGGATTTCTATCTATTAAGTATCTTGAAAGTTCGATTATGTGTGCTTCGACTTGAATCTCTCTATCGGATTGTGTATAACATTCCCCCCATCCAATTATTCCATTATCTGTAAGTAATTTAACATATATGAAATTTTTTCCTTTTCCTGGATTCCATTTATAAATTTTCAAATCAACTATCTTCATTTTGTTCTTCTTTTTTTCTCTGTTTTTTTAGTATCAATTTTATTAGTTTTTTTATTAATCACGACTCCATAAAATTTTTCAGCTCTTTCATATGTAATTTTATTATTTAATAAATCTTCGTAAACACTATTTACATTTCTCATTTTTGGGTTTCCATATCCACCACCACCGGGAGTTTGAAAACTAACTGTATCTCCAGGTTCTAAATTTATTACGCATTTAGAAGTTAATTTTTTAGGTTTTTTTGTTGGGTGACTAGGATTAAGAATATAATAAGCCTTTCTTCCATCCAGACCTCCAAAAATACCTTTTGGCCCAGCGATATCTCTGTCAGATAGAATTGTGAAAGTAGCATAATCTTTAGGAAAATGATAATCTCGTCTCATTCCTAGACCTCCTCTAAATTTTCCAGGTCCTTCAGAATCGTTTATTAATGAGAGTTGATTTATTTGTACCGGAAAATGGGTTTCAATTTCTTCTATAGGAGCATTCTCTGTGTTTTGTCCATGTTGTTGAACAGCATCTGGACCATCTGAATTCACCCTTCCTCCATAACCTCCAGCTAGTGCCTCATAATTGCAGTGGTATTCTCCTGATTCATTATCAATTATTCCAAAACCTGCTTGTGCCATCATGGCCTTTGTAGATGCTGGTACTTTATTAGGCATAGCTGATGATAAAGCTCTAAACATTAGATCATTAATTCTAACTTGTGTTTCCCATCCTCCCACAACAGGTGCAGGATGTACTGCATTTACGACAGTCCCTTCTGGGGCATTCATTTTTATATGTTTATAAAATCCATGATTTACTTGCATATCATTTGGCATTAATGCTCTCAATACATAAGCACATGCCGCAAATGTCATAGCTTTAGTTGAATTCACAGGTGCCCGTCTTTGTTTATCACAGCCAGTGAAGTCAAAAAAAATAGAATTATCTTTAATTATTATTTCAGTTTTTAGTTTTACAACTTTATCGCTAAAACCGTCAAAATCTATAAATCCTTCAGCTTTATAGTTACCGTTGGGAATTTTTAGTATTTCAGATTTTGTACGTCGATCAGTATAATCTAATATTGAATTTTTATAAAAGTTAAAATTTTTTAGCTTATATTTTTTTATTAATTCTATAAACCTGTAAGTGCCTACATTATTAGCTGCAATTTGAGCTCTAAAATCACCTGATGTAACTCTTTTAGATCTAATTTGAGCCAATATAAATCTAAAAACATCATCCTTGATTTTACCTTTACTTACTAGTTTAACTGGAGGAATTATAATACCTTCTTGGAAAATTTCCTTAAAAGGTCCTATAGAAGCTGGTGCTCCACCACCTACATCAACATGATGAGCAAGAGTAGCAACATAACCGATTATTTTTTTATTATAAAAAACTGGTCCAAAAACAGTTACATCATTTAGATGGGAGCCTCCACCGAAAGGATTATTAACTACCAGCATGTCTCCAGGGTTTAAGTTTTTTGTACCATAATATTTTACAGATTTTGGTAATAATTCCACAAATGACCCAAGATGAACAGGTTGTGTAAATGCTTGAGCTATTGGATTAACATTATGATCGAATAAAGCACAGGAAAAATCTTGACGAGTTTTAACATTTGTTGAATATGCTGACCTTCTTAGAGCTACAGCCATTTCTTCAGTTATCTGAGTCAATGCTGAACGAATAACTTCAAATTTTATAGGATCAATTGATGTCACGATCGATTATATTTCGAGTTCACTGATTAAAGGGTTAAATGTAATCCTACTTAGAATTTCTTTTCCATTATTGTGGAAATGATGAGTTGAATTTGCAGGTACTATAATAAAATCTCCTTCTTTTATTTTATATTCTTCACCATCTACCCAAAGTATTCCATTCCCTCTAGTTATATATACTTGATGTTCCCAGTTATGTGAATGATGTTTGCTAGATTCTCCTGGAGCGTGATCATGATAAAGAGAAATAACTGTTGGGGCACCATCATTACTACCAAGTACAGGATTTGAAAAATCTTTTCTATTTTTAATCACTGGTTTCATTGATTATTTTTTCCTTCTAGTATGTATCTTTAAATGAATTATAGTGGAAGTAAAAAAAAACTCTAGATAGGCTTCACAGATCTAATAATATTTTGACATTTTTCACTTGAGTTTTTGTAATCCCAACCAGCTTCTTTTAATATTGTTTTAGTGACTGTGCACTTAACATAAAAAGATTTTCTTTCTATAGGATCGAATATAAAATATGCTTCAAATATGTCATATGAGAAAGAATCATTACTAATTTGACTGATAGGATCTAAATCTGTAAATAAATGTTTATAAAATCCTATTTTTTTATCATTCATAAAAATATATTCTGATTCTATAATTTCTCCATCTACCTCATCGAATTGATTGACAATATAGTCGATAAAATTTTTTTCGTTATTTTGGTTGAAATCGAAAGTTTTATCAGAAATTTCAGATGAAAAAACATTAATTTCTTGTTTGGAATTATATGGATCAATTGGCATAGAAAAATTAACTAATATTTGTTCCTGAGTACCCTCTACTGGAAAAGTTCTTGTTTGGATTGAAATATTTTCAGGAGTAGAAAATTCAAATCCTATCATTTCATTTTTGAAAGTTTTATAACCTTCTCCGGCTGACACCATGAATGAATCACTCGATGAACAAGATAACATCATATAAGTAGTAAATATCAGGATAAATAATTTTTTCATAATATAATTTTTTAGAATTTTTTTATAAAAATCACTCCATAATATACTAATGTACAATTACTTAATCAATTATTTCGGTAGAGTAAATTATTATGATATCTAAAATTAATGTTCCAATTGATTATGGGGATGCTGAAATCAATGTAGAAGTCCCTGAAGAAAGAACTACAATTATTCGCCCTTTTTATAAGGAAGGGGTAAGAGATTCTGTAAAAGAAATCAATAAATCAATTAATAATCCTATATCTTCCAAACCATTATCAGAAATTCAAAAAAATGGAGATAAGGTTAGTATTTCGATTTGTGATGTTACAAGAGCACAACCTAGAATACCTATGTTAGAATCTATACTTCTGAATCTTCCTGATATTAATATTGAAGATATTTCTATACTAATAGCTACTGGTACCCATAGGGCATGTACTGATCAAGAAATTATAGATATGGTAGGTCTTGATATTTCCAAAAAATATCGGATTGTTAATCATGTTGCTCGTGATAAAAGCAGCTTATATTTTATAGGAAAAACTTCTACTAATATTAATGTTTATTTAAATAAATTATGGGTTGATGCAGACTTAAAAATCACTACTGGGTTTGTAGAACCTCATTTTTTTGCCGGTTTCAGTGGAGGTCCAAAGATGGTTGCTCCTGGTCTAGCAGGTATGGAAACTATCATGGACTTACATAATTTTGAAAGAATTTCAGATCCTAATTCTACATGGGGGATTACTGATATTAATCCTATCCATAGTGATATTAGAGAGATTGCAAAAATGTGTTTACCGGATTTTTCTGTTGATGTAACTCTAAATGAAAAAAAAGAGATTACTAGAGTTTTTTCAGGTGCATTGTTTGAAGAACATAAAATTGCTTGCTTATCTGCTAAAGAAGATGCTATGAAACCGGTAGAATCTCCTTTTGACGTTGTTTTAACAAGTAATTCTGGATTTCCATTAGATCAGAATTTATATCAAGCAGTAAAAGGTATGTCTGCTGCAGCTAGAATAGTAAAAGATAAGGGTACTATCATCTGTGCATCAGAATGTAGAGATGGATTTCCTAATCACGGTCCTTTTTCTTCACTACTTAAATCAAAAGAATCTCCTGAAGAATTATTATTAATGATTCAAGATGAAAATTTCAGTGAGGCAGATCAATGGCAAGTACAAATACAAGCTCAAATTCAGGAGAAGGCTCAAATTTTATTAAAGAATTCATATATTAAAGATTCTGAAGTAATAAAATCTCATATAGTTCCTATCTCTGATATTAATTCAGCTATTAGAGAATCTTTGGATAAACATGGGCATAATTCCAGTTTATGTATTTTACCTCAAGGACCACAGGTTATTCCTTATTTGATTTAAATTATTTATTTTTGTCTAGCGGATTGAATAATATTTTTGCACTCAGATATAGTTTTTTCTGAATGTTTTTCTACAGATTTACCATTTACGGAATAAGTTCCTATTGAGCAGGTTATATAAAATGAGCTTCTTATTTTTGGATCAAAAATATAGTAAATGCTAAAAATATCACTATACATTTCGTCTGTTTCAATTTTTTCATTTATATACTCATGTTTATAAAAACCTATATTTTCTGAATCTTTATCTATGTATTCAAATTTTTTATAGCTTTTAATAATGTTTGAATTGGAATTTATTTCATCTCTTTTGTCCAATTCATTACGAACGTAATCCACCCAATTATTATCTTTTTGCAAATTAATATGTGATAAGGGATAAGGTGCGGAAAAAATCATTATAGCTCCATCTGAATAATATAAATCTTCAGGGTTTTCTTCTTTAACTATTACTGCATTCATTATTTCGTTTGTAGTAATATGGGTAAGGCTTTGAGGTATTATTTGTAATCTTTCAGGGACTGCAAACTCATATCCAATTTCATCATTAATTATAGTTTTATAATCATCTGGAGGGATAGATTGAAAATCTAGGTTTTCTGATGAACAACCAAGAATTGATATTAGTGATAGTAGGATTATGAGTTTTTTCATTAGTTAGGTATTATTTATATATAATTATAAGTCTAAATGATTATATAAATACTATATTTAGGTGAGATAAAAAGTATTAAAAAATTTCAATTTCTTTTATTCTTTTTATATATCTTTTTGAATAAATCCAAGTAATTAATGCCTCTGAAGATAGTGTTATTGCCCATGCTCCAGCTCCAATAAACGTACCTGAAAAATTTGTATTTAGGGAGAAATATAAAATCCAAGATAATAATATTGCTAGTCTCCATAAATTGACGTATAAAATTGGCATAGTGTTTTTTCTGTACATTAAAAAAGCTGAATAGCATTGTTCTATGACTAAGATAGGAGGTAAAAAAGCCAATATTGTAAATGCTTTCAATGTTTCTTTTGTTAGAGAATTTTCTAATCCCATCAATTTACTTAGGAATAATGAATTTACAGGATTCAATAAGACGAACGAAATTGTTAGAGTAAGAGTCAGCAATCCTATAATTAAAGATATGTTTCTAATATAAATAAATTTTATTCCTTTAGATAAAAAAGTGATAACAGTATTTTGCACACCATTTGTAGCCATAGAGACGACACAAAATAATCCAAATCCAATGGATACTGCCGATATAGATATTTCAGGATTTTCTGATCTAGAAAGACCAAAATTAATTATCGGTAATGTAAGAGATGGGAGTAAAGCTGCAAAGCATAGTGGTAGAAAGAATCTAGTTATTTTACTTATAGAAACTGTAGTTTGATTATTTAAATTTGATGTTGAATTTTTAGGTAGAATCAAATATATAATAGTAATTTCGATTAGTGTACCTATACTCATACTAATGCATCCTATAGATGCTCCATTAATTTTGGTGTAGATCATTAATGCAAAACATAAAATTACGATTGAAGAAATTCCAGATATAATACCTGTCCATATGATATATGGTTTAGAAAATCTTAAAGCCAATCCATATAAATGCATTTTAATTATTAGTAGACAAGGTAATGGAACTAACCAGATTATAGAATTATATGCTTGAAATTTAAGATCACCTGAAACAGTAAAGATTGATGAGAAAATGAAATTTTTAACAGGAGGAGCAGTGATAAATATGGAAATTCCTAAAATTATTATTAGTAAATAAAAGAGAAATCTTCTTAAAATTTTTAGTGAATTTTTTGAATCTGCATAGACTAAAGTAAGTTGCTGAATTCTTAAGTGAGGTAAGGAGATTAACATTATTATTGATAATGATAATGAATAACCTCCAATTACACTGGTAGGATCTTCACTTCTTGATAAAATTCCAGAAATTGCTGGTGTTAAAATAGCCGAAACACTCATGTTTAATGCTGTTGGAATAAGTAAGGATAAATATTTAAAAATAAATTTATTATGCAACTATACTTTTAGTTCCTGCAGCTTTATAAAGATAAAGAGTTGCATATGATCTGTAGGGTTTCCATTTTAAACTTGTTTTGTGAAGTATATTTATTGAATCTTTTTCGTAATAATTATAAAGATTTTGAAAACCTCTCAATACTGCCAAATCTTTAATTGGTAAAATATCTTTTCTACCTAATTTAAATATTAGTATCATTTCTGCTGTCCAGGTTCCTATCCCTTTAATTTTTGTGAGAGATTCAATAATTTCTTGATTATTCATTTTTGACATTTTATTAAATGTAGGTATTTGTTTATTAGTTACACCTAATGCAATTTCTTTAATACATATAGACTTATTTCTTGAAATTCCACTATGATTAAGATCATTTAAGTTAGCTTCTATTATGTTATTCGGGGTAAGTAAATTTTTATTTCCTATATTTTCTACTAAGTTAGAATAAATTTTTTCTGAGGCCTTACCGCTTATTTGTTGGCTAATTACAGCTCTTACTAAGGATATAAATATACTTCTATCTTTTATAGCATTTAATTTTAGTATCCCTGTTTGTTCACTAAATTTAATAAATTCTGGTGATTGTTTTGAAATATAATTTAGTGCCAAAACACTCTCATTATCTGATTTATTTTTCATATAATATTATTTAATAATGTTTAAAATTTTATTGTACCAACCACTCATTCCATATAATACCGGGAATATTATTCGTTTATGTTCAAATGTTGGAGCTACATTACATTTGATACACCCTTTAGGTTTTTCTTTAGAAGATAAGCTATTAAAAAGGGCAGGTTTAGATTATATTGATCTTTCTATAATTAGGGAATATTCATCTTTAGAAGAATATTTGGATGAAAATGATCTAAGTCGTATATTTGCTACTACTTCTAAGGCAAAAAAAGTTTATTCAGAAATATCTTACAAAGTTGGGGACACATTATTATTTGGTCCGGAAGATTTAGGATTACCTGAAGATATATATAAAAAGATTACAAATTCAATTAGAATTCCTATGCAACCAAACAATAGAAGTCTTAATTTATCTAACTCTGTCGCAATTGTGGCTTATGAAGCTTGGAGGCAGCTAAATTTTAGGGGATGAATTTAAAATAGAGAGTCGAAATATTTATACTTCACAATCTGGATGTCCATCTGCCCATCTACTAAATTTAACATCATCAGAATCATCTTGATTTATGTGTGACATTTTTTCTCTACATTCTAACCACATATTATTCCAAAGAACAGGATCTTTTAATTCTGATTCAGGATAATTTCTACTTCTAGCTACAAACCCAGGGAACATAGATCTTCCAGTATTTTGACCAGTAGGGTTATACCTTAAGTCAAAACTCCATCTCATTCTATTAGATACGTTTGGTAAAGATGAATGAACTGTACGTTTATGCATAAAAATGGCACTTCCACGTTTCATTGGTAAAGGAATACCTTCTTCATGTTGGAATAATTTTTTTGGTATTTGTCGTGCTTTTTTAAATTCTTTACCATTTCCTTCATAATCTAAACAATGAGTAAGTAAATCTCCTTTATGTGACCCAGGTACTACTTTTAGTGGGCCAGCTTCCACAGGTGTATCAGTTAACGAAAACCAAACAGTTATCATATCTGTTTCATCTGCGTCTTCAGTAACTACTCCATGGTCTTGATGCCATATAGTAGCTCCTATTAATGGAAATCCATCTTCATCTTTAGGTAGTCTATTTTCAGGTGGTTTAATTCTTACATGTTGTACTGGATTTGATGTAATCTCTCCACCTATTAATTCTTCAACAATATCTAGTAAATTTTTATTTATTAATGCATTGAATACAGCAGGTCCACACCAAAATGGTGTATCAGGTTTCACATTTTTAAATGGTAGATGAAAATCGAAATAGTAAGCATAATCTTTGCCTGTTTCGTTATAAACTTTGATAATTCGTTCATCAAATTCTAAATCACTGTATAAGGATTTTATTTCTTTTTTTTCATACAATTCTTTACATAAATTATCTAGCACTTTTTCATATTCAGAAATTATAGGGTCAAGTACTGTCTTAGGATCTAAAACATCCTCTACTAATACATATCCATTTTCTTGAAAATATTCATTTATTATTTTGGGTTTAGTCAAAGAATTCATAATTACACCAATTTTTACTTTTTATAAATTAAAACAGATTCTACTTTTTTCGTAATAAAAATGCAATAAGTAGACATTTATATATATTTTTTCTATTTTTTCATTCCGAAAAATAATCTAAACCAAATTATATGTTTAATAATTTGGTATATAAATATACACATTGCGAATGTTGAGATTAGAATGAGTAAAAATTTAATCTCTGCATTAATGTTTAATGGAAATATTATGCTTGCCAAAAAATATTGTACAGGAAAATGAACTATATATATTGGATATACTGATTTACTAAAATAATTTAAGATTTTGCTTGATTTATTGAGATATTTTGTTCCAAATCCGAAAATAGATAATATCCAATTAGATGCTTCAAATGCTGAGAGAATATTAGAAACCTGTTGTGATATTTCAATTACTTCACTGTCATAATTAAGAATTCGAAAAAAATACATTGAGATTCCTAATCCTAGATATACAAATCTTAGTTTTTCAGCATTTATCCAAAAATTTTGATTGGTTGAGACTAATAAATAACCTAGGATAAAACATACAAGTCCGACAAATAAACCATGGGGAGTAAACGCAAATGAGGAATAATATTCTGGATTAACTATAAATGCTTGTATCATCATTGGAACAGAAAATAAAATTATTAGTCCAAAAGGATAATTAGTTATTTTCGAAATAAAACCTATAAATTTTTGTTTATTTTTTATGTAATTAAAAATAGGCAAAATAAGAATAGCGTATAAAAAAATATTTACCAAAAACCAAAGATGTCCTGGGTAAGGGTAATATAAAAATTCTTTTTCATAATAATTTGAGAATAGGTAAACACAAATTGGATATATAAAAAAAGATCCAAAAATTAATGGAATTAGTATTCTTAAAGATCTATCCATATACATTTGGATTAGATTTCTTTTTTTTATTGCAAAAAAAACTCCCATACCTGAAACAACAAATAATATTGGTATTCTCCATATGTTTAACATTTCCATAAGGAACCAATATTTTACTAAATCATCAGTATTTTCAATGAATAAGAAATCACTAGACCAAGGTTGGAAAGCGCAAGCAATATGATAGAAAATTAAAAGAAATAAAGCGATGATTCTGATTGAATCAATATCATATCTTCTTGCAATATTATGTTTACTTTTTTTATTCATAGTATTACTTTAAATGTATAGCTTTTATTTTTTAGTATGAACTTTATAAGAGATTATATATTTAGATTAGTATTTGGAATTCTAGTCTCCCTAACGAAGAGGATAATTTATAGTTTAGTTATAACATTGTTCGCTATAATCATTATTATATTACTAATATATTAAAGAATTGATATGATAAAAAAAATTGTAAAATATGGTTTAATTTCAACCGCTCAAATAGGTTTAAATGCGCATATACCAGCTGCTAGAGAATCAAAAAATTCTTCTATAGTTTCAATTTCTTCAAGAGAATCTGAAAAAGCTGAAGAAGCTGCAAAAAAATATAATATTGAACGATGGTATTCTTCTTATTCAGAACAAATAAATGATCCAGATATAGATGCTGTAATTAACCCTCTTCCAAATAGTATGCATAGTGAATGGACAATAAAATCAGCTGAAGCAGGTAAACATATCTTATGTGAGAAACCGTTATCAACAACAGTGGAAGAGTGTAAAAAGATGATTGATGCGGCAAAAGCTAATAATGTTTTATTAGTAGAAGCTTTTACTCATAGGTGGAATCCACATTTAAGAAAAGCTAAGGAATTAATTTCTAAAGGTACAATAGGGAAAATTTCTACTATAGATTCATCATTATCTTTTAGTGCTGCTGACACTGTTTATCAAAAAATGGATATTTTAGGTCGCCCTCAATCAAATATTAGATTTTTAAGAGATTTAGATGGAGGATCATTATGGGATGCTGGTTGTTATGCTGTTTATGCTACGAGATTTGTAATGGGTGAAGAGCCTGTTTTAGTATCAGGATTATCGAATGATTCTGGGGGCTGGGGAATAGATACTACTTTTTCGGGAATTATGAAATTTAAAGATGGAGCTATAGCTAATATTATTTCTAGCATGGAACAGCCATTTAGAAGTTATATATCTATACGTGGATCAAAAGGTAGGATTGATATACCTGAAATGTTCAACGATTCCGGTCCAATTATAATTGAAATGGGAGATGGTAGAAGTGGTCGAGATGAGAAAATAATATCAACAACAGCTCCTTATAGATTTACGGTTCAAATCAATGAATTTTCCGAATGTATTTTAGCTAATAAAATTCCAGAATTTCCTCCTGAAGATGGACTATTAAATACTAAGGTAATTCAGGCATTCTATGAATCTGTAAAGTTGGGTAAAATTATTGAAATATAATACTTTAAATTTAACTTAATTTATTAAAATTCTACTCTAATTTATAGTTATAATTATGCGTTATCATAGAAAAAATTACGGTCGTTTTACCCCTAGATCTCTTCAGCATCCAATAGTAAAAAGAGTCATTTATGTCGGGTTATTAGGATATCTTATTAGGTTCCTTGATATGGCAATTCTTACTTGGTTGGTTGTTCAAGAATTCCCAAATCCTTCTGCTGCAGGCGGGATAATTTTTTTTAGATTTTTACCATTCTTAATAGTGGGTCCTATATTTGGTGTTATAGCAGATAAAATTTCAAGAATTAAGATTATTTTTTTTGCTCAACCTCTTAGTTTATTTTTAATGTTATTTTTTGGATTGGGAATTCAATTTGATTTATCTTCTCTAATTTTTTTCTATATATATTCTTTTTTAGTAGGATCAGTATTTGTTTTAGAGTTGATAGCAAAAAGGACATATTTAGTTAGAATAATGCGTAAACGTAAATATTTTACTTCTGTATTGGCGCTTGAAACTATTACTCTGGATCTTGGATGGTTTATAGGTGCAAATCTTGGTGGAATTTTACTCTCTTTTTTTTCACCACAATATATATATTTTTTCATTTCACCATTTTTATTAATAAATATCTTTCTTTTAAGAAATTTACCTGAATTAAAGGTTGTTAGGGATAAAAAAATAAAAGATTCATATATTAATTCACTGAAATTAGGATTATTATATGCAAAAAATAATTCAATAATATTATCTATTTTATTGATTATAGGTTCAGTCAATTTATTTGGATTTGTTTTCGAATCTTTAGGTCCTACATATATAAAAAATACTCTAAAACAAGATTCTTTTATGTTCGGTCTACTGATAGCTTCTCCAGGTTTAGGTAGTTTAATAGGAGCTTCAATATTTTCTGTAATTAAGTTGGTAAGATATCCTGGGTTTTTTTTGGTGATATCAGTTTTACTTTTATATGTATGTCAGTTTACATATTCTTTTATTACTTATGTTTATTTATTATTGTTTTTATATATTTTCTTAGGTTTTGTAACTTCCTTTTTTATAGTATTACATAGTTCAATTATACTTACTAAAACTGATGATGCTTTCAGGGGTAGAATTAGTGGTTTAACTTCTATAATGATAGGACTTTTCCCTTTTGCAGGTGTAATTTTTGGTTTTACTGGAGATTATATTGGGATAGAGTTTACACTGAAATTATCTTCTATTTTAGGAATTATTTCATTAATTATAGTAAGTTTATATAACAAAAAAATATTTAGAACTCAGATTGAGTAGTAACCACTAATAATTTATAGATTCATATATTATTTAGGCATGTTTATAAATATACGTAAGAGAATAATATATTCGAATAAAGTAGATTATTTGTTGGTGTTCATTTTATTCATCGGAGCTTTTCTAAGATTTTCTAGGATTAATGATTTTGATAATCCTTATTACACAGCTACAGCATTTTCAGTTATTAAAAGTTGGAATAATTTTCTTTTTGCATCATCTGATCCCTTAGGTGTAGTTTCAGTAGATAAACCTCCGCTGGCATTTTGGTTACAGGGGATAGGAATATATTTATTTGGAACGGAAAAATGGGCAGTTAATATATTTCAAGCAATTTTAGGAATTATTTCTATATTAATTCTGTACAGTTTAATCAAACCTACTTTTGGTAGAATTTCAGCTTTGGTTTCATCTTCAATTTTATGTGTGATTCCTTCATCGGTAATAATTGATAGTAGGAATGAACCAGATGCTTTAATGATGTTTTTAGTACTTTGTTCTTCATTTTTTATTATAAAGTCTGTTAGATCTAATAATATATTTTGGCTTATTCCTTTTGCTTTGTTTATAGGTTTGGCTTTTAATACTAAGATGTTGGTAGCCTTAATACCGTTACCAGTTTTTTTTCTTTATTATTTTTTATCTAAAGATGAAAATTTATTTAAGAAAATTAAACATTTATTTTTAACATCGTTATTAATTACTATTATTTCATTTAGTTGGGTATTTATAGTATGGATTACTCCTAGTAATGAAAGACCATGGGTAGGTTCTACATCTGATAACTCTATATGGACTTTAGTATTTAAATATAATGGATTTAATAGATTTGAAGGTTTTCTAGGACCCCCACCACAAGGACCCCCATCACAAGGTAGGCCACCTCAATTATCAGTAGGTCGACCCCCACCACAAGGGATACCACCACAAGGTAGGCCACCTCAATTATCAGTAGGTCCCCAACAAGGACCCCCACCACAAGTGGGACGAGTTGCTCCTTTACAAATGTTTGATCAAGGTTATGGGATTTTAGGACTTTTATTTGGAAGAATTGGTGCTTCTACGGGGTGGTTATTAGGATGGACAATATTATTAGGGATAATTAATGTATCTAGTTCTTTATCCAAAAGTAAATTAAAAAATTATAAAAACATCACCAATTTTTTTAAGAAAGATGAGTATCATTCAGAATCTTTCATGTGGTTTTTTTGGCTAATATTAGGATTTTTTATTTTTGGTGTAGCGAATGCTACAGATACTCATGTTTACTATCTTGTTGCTTTGTCAATTCCTATTGCAGGAGTTTTTGGAATAGCATTTACTGAAATACTAGAGAAAGTAAAGAATGGGACTTTTCCAATTCAAATTATTCCAATAGGGATGATTATGATAGTAGTAACACAAATTTTATGGGGGAGTGATTTATCAGGCAGATTAATATCTGGAGTGATTATGGTTGTATCTATTGTCATCTCTATTTTGATGTTTTCTTTTTTGGGTAAAAATAATCTATATAATTATTTAGGTAAGTGTTTACTTGTTACTGGTTTTATAACAATAATTTTTTTACCATCTGTTATAGGTTTTAGATCAGGTGGAAATATAGCTGGTCAAGGAAGAAATTTACCAATTACCCCTCCACTAATTTCAAATTCTCAAAATTATGATGGAGTACCAGTAATATTTAATATTTCACCTTCGGAAATATATTTCGAAAAAATAAAAAATATTGTAAATAAAGAAAACTTAAATAAAGAACAATATGTCGTTATAACTTCTAGAGCTCGAGAAGCCTCTCTATTCATTATTAAAGATATTAATGCTTTTTCAATGAATGGTTTTTCTGGAAGAGATCCGATTTTCACGAATTCATCATTTGATAACTTAGTTGATAATTATAAATATGTTTTTTATATTTCTAACGATAGAGATAGAATGTTACCTCAAAATAATTTACAAAAAGAATTTTTTCCGAAGGATCAAATGGAAAAACTAAGAATAATTGCTACTTGGGAGGATATATCTATAGATAATGGACTATCAAGAGGGAGCATTTTTCTAAAAATTAATTATTAAGATCCCTTGAATTAAATTTTATAATTCCTATTAGTAAAAATACTATTGATATACAAAATAATATTGAAATATGGTTAAATTTTAGGCCATTTACTATAACAATATTTTCATTGTAGTAATAAAAAATCGAACTAAATTTTAGTGGTTCAAGTGAAGATACTATCGAACTTAGGCTATTAATAATATAAGACACTAAAATTATGGCAGATGTTAATCCAGCAGACAACCCTCTTTTTCCACTAATGGAGCTAAAAAAAATTGCTAATGAGGATACGCTAATGCCATATATAAATAAAGAAAATGATGCAGCAATAATATTTATCTGAGATAAGGGATAATTTATTGTTATTCCACCTATTATTATTCCTATCCATAAACCAAAACAAACTAAAAAAACACCCGTGTATAATGCAAATGATTTTTGTAATATTACAGAAATTCTCGATATTGGTAGAGATAATAATTGATCGAGAGTATGGGATTCTTCTTCACCTGCGATAGAGCTAGCTCCTTTTGTAACAGCATAAATTGATATAACTATTGGGGCAAATAATTGAAATATTTCTAGATTCATAAATCCTTCAATACTTGACATAGATCCCTCTCCAATAACGATTTTTATTGCTTCAGGAAGATTTCCTATGACTTTATTAAATTCATCAGAAGATTTTTCGAAACTAGGGTATACACTTATTACATAAATACCGATTAATCCCATCCCTATAGAAAACCAAGTCGTAGATTTCCAGTAATCTTTAATAATTTTTAAATATAGATGAAACATTTAATTATTAATTATTCTTGGAGTATTAGTTCGGATATTCTTTCGCCTATCATCATAGCTGTTACATTTGTGTTCGCTCGGATACAATTTACCATTATAGAAGTATCAGCAATAGTCAGACCATCTACACCGTGAACTTTACCATATTGGTTAACTACTGCCATTTTATCACTAGTAGGTCCCATCTTGCAGGTACCGGAAATATGATGACCGTGACATACATTTTCAATCATCCATTTTTCTATGGAATTTTCATTTCTTAGATGTTCTTTAGTAGGAGTTATTCTTTCAGTTATCCATTTTTTATATGAAGGATGTTCTACAAGATTTAATGTTATTTCTAAAGCTTCTCTGAGCCTTTTTCTATCAAATTCTTCTTCTAAAAAATTATAATTTATATATGGTTGAACATTTGGATTTTTAGAATTTAATTTTATTTCACCGGACCCTTTTGCTAAATTGACTCGAGCCCTCCAAATTAGTAACATTTCATCATTATTCGAATTTCCCGCTCCATAGTAATGTGCATATTGTTTGGTTGTAGTTCTAGGGGCAACTACAGCATTTGCAAAAATTATCATATCATTTCTTAAATGTGATCCCTTGGCTGTATATCGCAAACATATTCTATCTGTTATTCCAAACCAGTCTTTAGGAATATCTTCAGATAATTTATATTGAGGCAGTACTGTGGGATGGTCTCTCAAATTTTTACCGACACCAGGTAAATCTTTAATCAATTCGATATCGAATTGATTTAATTGTTCTTTTGGTCCTATTCCAGATAATAAAAGTAGATGTGGTGATCCAATAGCACCTGCAGAAAGGATTATATTTTCGCCATTAATAATAAAATTTTTTTCTCCTGATTGAACTAGAACACCATAAGCTTTAGGGTCTGAGTTTTTCTTTGTATGAAAAAGTATTTTTTTAACAAGACTATTTCCTCTGATAGTTAAATTTAATCTTTCTCTTGTTTCAGAAAGATATGCAATATTTGATGACATTCTTAGACCATCTCTAAAATTCTTAAGTGATAATCCTGTATTATTCATTGGTACAGGTCCCACACCTGTAGCATCTGGATTATTTTGATCAGGACAATCAGGGAATCCCATTTTTATTGCTGATTCATAAAATGCATTATCTGTGGGAGACCACTTTTCTCTAGGGAATCTTTTTACGGGCACCTTACCTTTATTTCCATGAAAATCTCCACTAAAATCTAAATCGTTTTCAATTCGATTAAATGAATTTAGGATATTTTTATATGACCATAAATCATTCCCTTTATTTGCCCAATCATCATAATCTTCTGGCATACCACGGAGAAAAATTTGTCCATTTATAGAACTAGATCCTCCTATGATTTTTCCTCTGGGGATATCGATAGTATTATCTTTATTTCGGAATCCAGTATAATTCCAATTTTGGATATTTTCAGAGAGCCCATCAGGGAGATTTAATGCAGATCCCTTTTTAATATTTTCCGGTAAATCGTCAATTGTTTGGTAGTCATTACCTGCCTCTAATAAAATGACTGAAATATTAGGATCTTCAGATAGCCTTGATGCTATAATTCCACCTGAAGCACCACTACCGATAACGATATAGTTATAATTCATTATTTGATTTTATTTGAGAAATGAATTTCTTCTATGACGATAAGGGGGTTCAAATAATAATTTTTGTCTTTTAGTTAGAAATTTTTTATTTATCGCATTAGGGATAATAATATAGCCGTTTAAGTCAAAAAGGTATTTTTGCAATTCATCCATATATTTCTCCTTATAATGAACAATTATTTAGGTATTCTAAATATAGCATTAGTATACTTATATAATCTAAAAACTTATAATTTATATTTTCCATTAATTTAAATAATTTAGAATGACTAAAATACATGAAATAAATTTATTAGGTCAATCAATTTGGTTAGACTCTATTTCAAGAAATATGTTTGAATCGGGTCAATTATCAGATTTAATAAAAAAAGGTGTTTCGGGTTTAACTTCGAATCCTACTATTTTTGATAAAGCAGTTTCTGAAACTGATTTATACGATAATCAAATAAAGCAATTACACCTTGAAGGAAAGAACTCTGAAGAAATTTTTGAAGCTATAGCGATTAGAGATGTTCAATCTGCAGCTGATTTAATGATTAATGTATATAAAAAAACTCAATATAAAGATGGGTATATAAGTATAGAGGTTTCTCCTAAATTAGCCAACAATTCTGAATTAACAATTGAAGAAGGTATACGTCTTTGGAATTCAATTGATAGGCCAAATATTATGATAAAGGTACCTGGAACTGAATCTGGATCGGTAGCAATAAGAAAATTAATTTCCTTAGGTATAAATGTAAATGTCACTTTACTTTTTTCTGTAGAATCATATATTCGTTCTGCTAGAGCATATATAGATGGTTTGAATGATTATATTAATTCAGGTGGGAAAAATTTAGGTAATATTGCTTCTGTGGCGTCATTTTTTGTAAGTCGTCTTGATACTGCGGTAGATAAACTTTTGAATGATAGTTCTTTGAAAGGGAAATCTGGGATTTTTAATGCATATAAGGCGTATGAATTATTTTTAGATTTATTTGGAAATGATTTTGATCATCTGCGAAATAAAGGAGGACAGGTTCAGCGTCCATTATGGGCTTCTACTAGTGTAAAAAATCCATCATATTCTCCTACTTTATATGTGGAGAAATTAATGGGACCGAATACCGTAAATACTTTACCGGAAAATACTTTAGAAGCGTTATTACAATCTGCAAAAATAAAAGATGAATTAACTAATAATACTAATGTAGATAGATATTTTAATAATTTAGAAAAAGATGGTTTATCTGTTAATCAAATTACCAATGAATTATTAGCAGATGGGATTAGATCATTTTTAGAATCATATAACTCTGTTATAGATAGAATTACGAATAAAATTATAAAATCATCTACATAATTTAGTCTGAAGTATATCCCCAATTATCTGAAACGCGATTATTCTTTTTTATATTATTTTTAGTTGTTAATTCGATTCTATTCCCATCTGGATCTCTTATAAAAAGAAATCTTTGTCCATCAAATCTTTCACCTGGACCATCTTCAATATTTATACCTAATTCATCAAGCTTTTTTATTGCATCTTCAAAATCTTCTACTTGGAATGCGACATGAGATGCGCCGCCTGAAGGATTATCTGTTTCAATAGGATGTACCATTGCACCATCAGATAATTGTGTCCAAATTACATTTTCACTTTCAACTTGTGATGGGATAACTTTCAATCCCAATATATCTCTATAGAAAGGTAAAGTTTTTTTTCTGTCAGTTATAGGTAATGCTACATGATTTATTCTAGTTATTTTTATGTCGCTCAATTTTATTTGCTCCAATTAAATTAATATTTCTTAATACTAAACTTTGATGTTTTGTATGAAAACAAAATTAATGCGAGGATAAAAAAGTATATAAAATTATTTTGATAGAAATCTTATAGAAAGCAGGAATTAAATTGCTGGATTTAAAAAAATATTTTTCAGGTATTTCGATATGTTTGATTATAGGATTAGCTACACATTTTATTTATAATTTTTTTGCTTTAAAAATTTTAGATCCTATGATTACAGCACTGATAATAGGAATTTTTTTTAGAGTTTTAAAACCAAATCTAGGCTCATTAGGAGTAGGAATAACCTGGTCTGGTAAAAGCCTGTTAGAATTTGCAGTAATGTTAATGGGAGCTAATATTGCCATTAACGAAATTTTTGAGTCTGGATTTTCTCTACTAATTATTATTTTACTTGCTGTATCTATTGGAATGTTAGTTTCATATTTTGTTGGCCATAAATTATTAGGACTAGACAAAAAAGTTTCCACTCTTATAGGTGTTGGTAATTCAATTTGCGGTAATTCAGCTGTTGTAGCTGTAGCTCCAGTTATTGGAGCATTACCTTCTCAAATTGCTGCAGTTATAGGTTTTTCAGCGATATTGGGAATGTTGCAGATTATCTTGTTACCTTTAATTTTTTCAAATTTTGGGATGAATAATTATGATTATGGTGTAATTGCTGGAATTTCAGTTTACGCAGTTTCACAGGTAGTAGCTGCATCATCAATTGTAAGTGATTTTTCTACCAAAGTTGCTACTACTGTTAAATTAACTAGAGTTTTACTTCTAGGACCATTAGTTGTTTTATTAGGAATTATTTTTAGATCTAATAATGAGAATATAGAGAAAGATACAGAAAATAAATTAAAATCCAATATTTTTAGTATTAAGAAATATTTTCCCTGGTTTGTGATTGGTTTTATTTTTCTAACTATTTTTCGATCTGTTGGATTAATAAATGGTAATTTTGGACAAGGCATATTTGATTTTGGTAAGATCATTATGGCTATATCTATGGTAGCTATTGGAATAAGCGTAGATTTAAGAGAAATTGTAAAATTAGGACCTAGAGTGGCAATAACAATTTTTAGTGTAATGTTAGTGATGATATTAATTGGATTATTAGGTATTTTTATTATATAAATTCATTGAATCCATTGATTGGTAGCATTTTCATCATTCGAACTTATATTTAGATATTCTTGAGTATCTGGATTAACTTCAAATTTTTTCACCTCATCCATAATTAAATTAATTCCTAATCCGGGCAAATTATTAGGTAAAATTGCACCATCTTGAATTTCAAACATAGGAGAAATAATTTTTTCAAATGTATTAAACCAAGTGTGTAAACATTCTTGTCTATATAAATTTGGAGTAGTCATACATACTTGAAATCCTGCTGCAATTGAAATTGGTCCTAATGCATCATGAGGACTTATTCTTATATACTGTACTTCTGCTTGAGCGGCTATTCTTCTCAATTCAGAAATACCTCCACACCAAGCAACATCAGGCATAATATACTCGACAAGTCTTTTGTTAAGTATTTCTGTATAATCCCATCTAGTGAAATGTCTTTCTCCGACGCACAATGGAATATTTGTATTTTCCTTTACTTGTTGTAGAGCATTATGATTTTCAACATGAATTGGTTCCTCTAACCAAACTAAATTTATTTTTTCTAAGGCTTTTCCTGCGTTTATGGCAGAAGCAACATCAAATCTTGCATGTGCATCAACCATTAATTCATAATCTTCTCCTAATGTACTTCTTAAAACCTCCATCCATTCTAGTGATTCTCTTATAGATCTAGGTGTAAGTCTTTCAACTTCAGATACTCCTGAAAATTCTGTTGCATTTGTACAATATGTTGGAGTAGTTATAACAGATTCATTTTTTTTCTTTTCTTTAAGACATTCAAACCCTGATTTATGTGTAAGGCATAGGGTAGGAAAAGGATCAGTTTTTATTGCATCAAAACCAGAATTTTTGGTTATTTGTGCAGCTTTTGCAAGTGCATCTAACCCACCTGCATCAGAATTAAAATCTTGTACATGTGTATATAGAGGTACGCGATCTCTTACTGCACCACCTAGGAGATTATATATAGGTGTATTTAACACTTTACCTTTTATATCCCATAGTGCTATATCTATTGCACTGATGAGATGTGATACATATCCTCTTCCGTTTAAATCATCGTATCTATGGAATATTGTTTGCCAAATGTTTTCTATGTTTGTGGCATCCATTCCTAAAAGCATTGATTCAATGGCGTTAATACCTCTTACTAAATGTCCATTAACATAATAATCAGTGCATTCGCCTATACCAAAATAACCTTCATCTGTATCAACTTTTACAAATAGCCAAGGTAATCCCTTAATAGGCATAGAAACTATTGGGGTGATTTTCGTAATTTTCATTTTTTGGCTCCCAAAATAATCTAGTAGAGATATTTATGTAATTATATTTATCATAAAACTTGATTATGATATATCTGTATCATTAAAAGTTGGATGAAATTTACTGGATTTATAAATGCAGATTGGTGATATTAAAATCAATAAAATAACACGCCTTGCTCCAATGGCTAGTATTTCTAATATACCTTTTAGATTAATTGCTCTTGAATGTGGCAGTGGGCTGATTACTAGTGAAGAAATTGATTCAGCAGCTTTAGTTTCAGGAAATGTTAGAACTAATTATGATATTGCAGGTTATCTTCCAGAAGAAAAACCTATTGCTTTACAACTATTAGGTGCAACCGATAAAACTTTGGTTCCAGCGGCTATAATTCTAGAAGATAGAGGAGCTGATATTATTGATATAAATATGGGATGTCCTATGCGTAAAATTACTAAGACAGGGAGAGGTGCAGCTATGATGAAAGATATTGTAAAGACATCAAAAATATTAAGATCTATTAGA
This sequence comes from Chloroflexota bacterium, assembly GCA_002718415.1. Lineage (GTDB taxonomy): Bacteria > Chloroflexota > Dehalococcoidia > Lucifugimonadales > Lucifugimonadaceae. The sequence continues at coordinate 94,636 of PBEM01000012.1, read as the reverse complement.
TCCGCTATAAAAATTCCATTAACTATTAAAATTAGAGGTGGATGGGATGACCAAAATTTAAATGCTTCCGAATTTGCTAGAATGGCTGAATCAGAAGGTGTAGATGCAATAACCGTTCATCCAAGATCAAGGACTCAAAAATTTACTGGTTATGCTCCTTGGGATGTTATAGGTAATGTTGTTGATTCAGTAAATATACCTGTTACTGGTAATGGAGATGTATTAAGTATGGAAGATGCTAAAAGAATGAAAGATCAGACTGGGTGTCATTCTGTAATGATTGGTAGGGCTGCTATAGGGAATCCTTGGGTTTTTAATGAAGATTTCGAAAAATTTTCTTTTGATGATAAATATGATTATAAAAATATGATTATAAAAAAACATATGAGTCTAATTAAGGAATATTTTCGTGATAGTGCAGCATTATTACAAACAAAAAAACATTTATGTTGGTACGCAGGTAGTAACAGAATGGTCAGACCTTTTAGAAAAAAATTATTTAATGCAAAATCTATATCGGAGGCAGAGGATATTTTTGAAAATTTTTGGACTAATATAATTAGAAATGATAGAGACCTTAGTTATGAAAAAATCCCTATAGGGATAAATTGAATGTATTTATAATGAATGAACCTATAGAAATAAATATCAGTAAAAATTCTGATAAGAAGGTAAAAAGACCATGGGGAACTTATGAGATTATTACAAAAGGAAATGGGTTCCAAGTAAAACGTATAATAATTAATCCCGATTCTAGACTATCTCTTCAATGGCATAGGCATAGAGATGAAACATGGGTGATAGTCAGAGGAGTTGCTGAAATAGAAATTGATAAAAATAAAAAAAATCTTGGTAGAGGAGAAAATATTTTTGTTGCTAGAACAATCACCCATAGAATAAAAAATATTTCAGTTGTTGAACCTTTAGAAATTATTGAAGTTCAAACTGGTGATTATTTAGGTGAAGATGATATAGAAAGATTAGAAGATGATTATGGGAGAATTTAAGGTCTTATACGGTTCATAGCTATATAAATTCCAAAAGCTACGCCTATAAATGTTACTATATTAGTGAATAGTACAGAATAAACTCCTAGTAAATTTCCAAATATAAATCCGATTATATATATTCCAAAAATTGTAAGACCAGCAACAACTTTTATCCTTCGATCAATTTTATATTTGCCAATTCTCCTGATAATTTCACCAATTAATACTCCAAATAAAGATAAAGTGATTGCAGTTAATATCGAACCAAATTGATATCCTATTGGCGTAGCCCAAAGAATACGGGAAATTATACCTAATAGTACCCCTCCGATTATAGATAATAATATTCCTGCTATAAGAACCTTAAATAATTCAAATTTTGAAGCTTTTAGAATATTAGGTTGCCCAATTTTTGAACATTCTGGACATCTTGATCCAACTGGTGATTGTATAAGACATTTAGGGCAAATAAGATCTCCACATCTTCCACAACGTAAATTAGTACCTATTTCTTTATGTCTTGTACAACGATATTCATATATTTCAGAACTCATCTATTGGTTTTTCCATTTATTTCGGTTTCTAATATCTCTGTCAAAAATAAATCTATTAATTAAAACTTTTTTAAAACTAGATTTCTTATTAATTTTTATCAAAGAATTTGAGGAAACTCTTTTTAATATAGTAACTAATGGGAAGAGAATTGAAAATAATAATATTTCATATTGGGATTGAAAAATTAACGACCAAACAGGTAATAATATAAGTACAAATAATATTAAAATTGCAGAATCTTTTATTCTTAAAATATATTTTCCTATAATCACTAATAGTAGTGATATAAACAGTATTTTTGGTGCGATAATAAGTAACATACCGGAACCTGTTAGTATCCCTCTTCCTCCATTGAAATTATTAAAAATAGACCAGCAATGACCAATAATTATAATAAGAGATGTAGTTATTATTATAGAAATTTCAAAATTATATTTTTGGAATATAATCATAGGGATTGTTCCTTTGATCAATAATTCATATGGTAGTAATATTAAACTCCATTTCTTTCCCATAAATGTAGTGAAATTACTAAGTCCTAATTTTTTTGATCCTATTTTATTTAAATCTACTCCTATAATTTTTTTAGTGATTATTGCAGTTGGATGAATAGATCCGTATATATATGCTATAAAAAATATTAGAAATATTCTAATTTCGTCCATTATTTTAACCCTTTGGGTACTGATCCGATGTTAGAACCATGAAATTCTAATGTTTTTGATAATAATAAATGTGGTGTTTCTGGTGGTGCTCCATTCATTCCAGGCATAATTTCGTTAGGTTCATTTCTTCCATGGTAATCAGATCCTCCTGTAGCTACGAGATTATACTTTTCAGAAATATTTTTTAAATAATTTAAAGTTTCATTTTTATGTTTTTCTGAAAAAACTTCTATTCCACCTAAACCATTTTCTACAAATATAGGTATAACTTTTTCTAAGTCTTTTATTGATCTAGGATGCGCTAATACTGCTATACCTCCAGCTTGATTAATTAAATTTATTGAATGTAATGTGTCAATTTTTTTTCTTTTAATATTCACAATTTTTTTATTTGTCAGAATTTTTTCAAACGCTTCAGTTGTACTATTAAAATATCCTTTTGATTTTAATATTTGTGCAATATGTGGTCTTCCGATTGTACCTTTTGAAATATCAGTTACTTCTTTTTCTGATATTTCAAAACCATTATCTTGGAGTATACTAATGGTTTTTAGTATTGATTTTTTTCTACTATTACGCAGTGTACCAAGAGAGCTTTGTAATTCTATATTTTTATAGTCTATGAAATAACCTAGAATATGGATATCATTTTTTTGAAAAGAAGTACTTATTTCTACACCAGGAATAACGGTAATATTTTTTTCTATAGATATTTCTTTGCATTCATCTATAGCTTCAGTAATATCATGGTCAGTGATAGAGATACAATTTATATCCGTTTTAGAGATTTTTATAATTAAATCATTCGGTGTTATATTTCCATCTGAAATAGAAGTGTGTAAATGGAGATCGTTTGTTATTTTCCATTTAGGTGATTTTGGTTTTACTAATAAATTATATCTACTTTCAGGATCACTCAAATAAATGTTTCCCTGTCGACTCTTGTAATAGAAGTGGTTAAATGAGTTTTTTCATCCACCTCTATTAGCACTGAGCAAAACATCATTCTCCCTTCATTTACAGGATTAAATCTTGTCGGAATTCCAGTAAGAAATCTACTTAATGAATCTTCAGATTTAATGCCAATTACTGAATCAATTGCTCCCACCATACCTAAATCACTTACAAAACCCGTTCCTTTATTTAATATTTTGCAGTCAGCTGTTGGTACATGTGTATGAGTACCTACAATCGCAGAAATTTTACCATCTAGAAACCAACCCATAGCAGCTTTTTCGGAAGTAGTTTCTGCGTGAAAATCAATAAAGACAGGTTTACCTTTACCAAAACCTTGGGATAATAATCTATCTACTTGAGTAAAAGGAGAGTCAAACTCTCCCATATATACTCTCCCTATTAAATTAATAACTGCTATTGGACCAAGATCTATAGCGCCTCTACCTGGAGCAATTTCAGGATAGTTTAAAGGTCTAATCACAGGGACCGTAAATTTACTTAAGTCTTCGATAAAAGCCTTTTTATCCCATACATGATTTCCACTTGTAATTACATCTACACCTGCTTCAATCATTTCATGAGTAGTTTCTAATGTGTGTCCAAATCCTCCTGCAGAATTTTCTCCTTGTGCTATTACATAATCTATAGAGAATTCTTCTTTAATTCCAGGTAACAATTTTGATAAAGTTCTTCTTCCTCCTCTTGCAATAACATCTCCTATCATTAATACTTTCATAAAATTATCCCTTAGGAAGCAATTTGTTCAGATCTAGATTCTCTAATTACAATTACTTTAATTTGTCCAGGGTAAGAAAGAGTTTCTTCAATTCTATTAACAATATTTCTAGCTAATGATGACGCTTCGACATCATCAACATCTTCAGGATCTACCATTACTCTTACTTCTCTACCTGCTTGAATGGCAAAGACTTTTTGGACTCCATCAAATTCTTTAGCAACATTTTCTAATTTTTCTAACCTTTGTATGTACGCTTCCAGAGTATCATGTCTTGCTCCAGGTCTAGCAGCAGAAATTGCATCTGCTGCAGCTACAATAAAAGATTCTACTGATGACATTTGTGTATCATGATGTTCTTTAATTGCTGTTACTATTTCTTCTGACACACCATATTTTCTAGCAACATCAGCACCTATTATTGCGTGTGAACCTTCGAACTCATGAGTTAAAGCTTTACCAATATCGTGTAGAAATCCTGCAGTTTTTGCATTTTGTACGTCTACCTTTAACTCAGATGCTAACATAGCTGCAATCATTCCTACTTCTTTACTATGTTGAAGAACATTTTCTCCGTAACTGTATCTAAATTGAAGTCGACCCATTAATTTAATTATTTCTGGATGCAAACCTTTAACATTCACTTCGAAAACTGCATTTTGCCCCGATTTTCTTACTATTTCTTCTATTTCATTTTTTGATCTTTCGTAAATTTCTTCTATTTTTGCAGGATGTATACGGCCATCTTGAATTAATTTTTCGACAGTTTGAATAGCAACTTTTCTTCTTACAGGATCAAAACATGAAATAGAAACGGTTTCTGGTGCTTCATCGATTAATAAATCTGTTCCTGTAATATTTTCTATAGCTCGAATATTTCTTCCCTCCCTACCTATTAATCTACCTTTCATTTCTTCGTTAGGTATAGCTATAGCTGATACTGTATTTTCTTGTACGACTTCAGATGCATATCGTTGCAAACTTTCGGCAAGAATCATTTTAGATTTCTGATCTATTTCACTTTGCGCAATTAGTTCTGCATCTCTATATTTTTTAGAAATTTCATATGTTATATCTGAATCTACTTCTTCCAAGAGTTGTACTCTAGCTTCTTCTGCAGATAAACCGGTAATATTTTCTAGTTTTTGTTTAATTTCCTTTTTTGAAATATCTATTTCTTCTTGATTCTTTTCTGATTTTTTTAGAAGTTTATTCAATTCAATATTTTTATTTTTTAAATTTACTTCTAAATCCTTAATTGAATTTTCTCTTGTTTCTAAACGGCTTTCAGTGCGGTCTAAATCCAATTGAATTCTATTAAGTTTTTTTTCTGTTTTTAAAGTTATATTGTGTGCTTCTTCTTTTGCTTCAATTAATATTTCTTTACTTCTAGATTCTGATCTTCTAATATATTGGTTTGCAGCTTCTTTAGCTTCTTCTATATTTTTTTTATTTATATATTTATTTATAAATAAACCAAAAAATATTCCTAAAGCTACCGAAACCAAAGATATCAGAAAAACAGATAGGATTGATAAATCCATATCGACTCTCCTGATTATTATTTTTTTTATACAACGCGCTATCCAAACACGTACCATTAGAAACAACAACTATTTTAGTAGTTGTTTCTAGTTATTTTTCCTGTTCTGAAGAATCTGATTCTTGAGTTGCCTCAGAAGATTCAGCGTCACCTTCTCCTTCACTTTCTTGTGTTTCATCTAATTCTTCGGTTTGAACTGATTCTACTTCTACCCTAGGTGGTTGTATCCATGCAACCCTTTCAGTATCAGAAGAAACTAATTCAACTCCAGGAGGTAATATTAAATCTTTTGTAGTTATAGATAATTCAATTGATTCAAGAACTATACAGTCAACTTGAATCTCAGCAGGAACATCAAAAGGTTTGGCTCTAACAGTAACCTCATATATTCCTTGTGTTACTACTCCAGCACCACCTGCAGTTCCTGGGGCACTTTCTTGATTAAAGAGCACTAATGGAACAGGTGCATCTACTGGTTTTTCAGCATCTACTCTAAGAAAATCAACATGTTGTATATTTCCAGATACAGCATGACGATCCACATCTCTTATAAGTACTACAGTAGAACCTTCATCTGTTTTGATTGTTACAGGTGTAGTTCTTCCTGCGGAAACAAGTGTATTAGTTAGAGGTTTTAGTTCTGCTTGTAAGTTGAGAGAAGGTTGTCCTAAACCATAAACATGTATAGGTATTATTCCTTCGCGTCTAAGTGCACGGTTTTTTTTCCCAAAAGCCGTTCTATTATTAGCTGTAATTTCTAATTGATCCATTTGATTATGTTATCTAAAAAAACAATACATTAAATCGTAACATGTATTTATCTATATTTTTAGTAGAAAATTCCGTTTTTATAAAGATCATAATAAGTAGAAATTAAATTCTCTAAGGTAGAAAATTGTAATCATCATGTCAGATAAGTAGTGGTAAATACTTGTAAATTTGACTTTATCTTCTAGACATATTGGATTATATGGAAGATATATGTTGTTTAAATAGATAAAATTATGTAAGTAAAATTTTTATAATTTTGGTAAATGTTATGAATGAAAATGGATTAAAATCTTTAACCCCCCTTCAGGTCAAAAGATATAGCAGACATATTATAATGCCTAATGTTGGTAGCATAGGGCAAAGAAAATTAATCAATTCACGGGTACTAGTTGTTGGAGCAGGTGGATTAGGATCACCCGTATCCTTATATCTATCTTTAGCTGGAGTAGGGACCATAGGTATTATAGATTTTGATGTAGTAGATGTTAGTAATTTACAAAGACAAATTCTTCATTCTGATAGTGACGTAGGTAAACGCAAAGTTGAATCAGCTAAAGAAACTCTAGAGAACCATAATCCTGAAGTAGATGTTATAACACATGAGCTTCCCTTAAATTCTGAAAATGCTATGGAGATAATATCTCAATATGATATTGTGATAAATGGGGCTGATAATTTTGCTACTAGATATTTAGTTAATGATGCTTGTTTTCTACTAAAAAAACCTTTAGTTGACGGAGCAATTTTAGTATTTGATGGACAAGCAACTACTTATATACCTGGACATGGTTGTTATAGATGTATGTTTCCTGACCCTCCTCCTCCAGGTGAGGTTCCAAATTGCGCCGAAGCAGGAGTTATTGGTGCACTACCTGGATTAGTAGGTTCTATTCAAGCTTTGGAAGCAATTAAACTTTCCCTGGGAATTGGTGAAACATTAACAAGTAGAATGTTATTAATTGATGCTCTTTCTATGGAATTTCGAGAAATTAAAATTCGCAGAAATCCTGATTGTAAACTTTGTGGAGATAATCCAGAGGTTACTGAGCTAATCGATTATGAAATTTTTTGTGGAATATAGAATTTTTTAGATTCTTAAATATAAAATTTAGTAGGACTGATTTTTGACTAAACTTGAAGAAAAATATTCCAATTATGCTAGCAATATAGTGGATAATTCTATCCAGTCTATTGGGAATACCCCTTTAATAGATTTAAGTAATTTTATTAAAGAATCTAATGTTAAGATATATGGTAAATTGGAATCAGTAAATCCTACAGGTTCTGTAAAAGACAGAGCTGCTAGGTCTCTAATTGTTGATGCTGAAAAAAAAGGTTTACTAAAGTCTGGAGGAACAATTTTAGAGCCTACTTCCGGTAATACAGGTCTAGGAATAGCAATGATAGGTCGTCAAAAAGGCTATCAGGTTAAGGTAGTAATGCCAGAAAGTGTTCCTCCGGAAAGAGTACAACTTCTTGAAGCATTTGGTGCCGAAGTAATTTTCTCAGCTCACGATAAAGGTACTAATGAGTCGATAGCATTGGCTAAAGAAATAGCAGAAGATAATCCTAACTTCTATATGCCATATCAATATGGTAACGAAGCTAATCCGAAAGCTCACTATTTAACTACTGGTCCAGAAATTATTAGGGATTTACCTAACGTTAATATCTTTGTTGCCGGTTTAGGGACTGGAGGTACATTAATGGGAGTAGGCAGATGCCTTAAGGAGTATAATCCTGAAATTAAAATAGTAGCAACTGCTCCCCATCCTGATGATAAAATTCAAGCATTAAGGGCAATTGAAGATGGATATATTCCGCCAATTTTGGATTTAGATAAACTAGATGCAAGAATTTTAATTGAAGCTGAAGAGGCTTTTTATTGGACTAGAAAATTATTAACTGATGCTGGTGTTTTTGTAGGAGTTTCTTCTGGTGCTACATTTGCAACTGCTATAAAGCTTCAAGAAAAATTAAAAAATTCTGAATCCCAGTGTAATATAGTCGTGATGTTGGCTGATGGAGGATGGAAATATTTATCTACAGGTATATATTCTGAAAATTACACCTTTAAACAATCTGAAATTGAAGGTAAAACTTGGTGGTAATTTTAAGGTAATTTCTAAATGAATCAAAACACTAACTCTGAAAATTGTTTTAATTCAGCTGTTCAACAAATATCCATGATTAGAGATCGGGATATTAGTTGTAAAGAATTATTAGATTTACATATAGATAATTTAAAAAAATATAACCCTAAAGTTAATGCAATTGTTACACAGACTTTAGACTTAGCTAGAATTTCTGCAGAAAAATCTGATCAGAGAATTTGTAGTGGAGAAAACATAGGAATATTAGAAGGATTACCCGTAGCAATAAAAGATTTACATATGACGGAAGGTATTTTAACCACCGAAGGTTCAAGAATTTACAAAAATAGAATACCTAAAAAAGATTCTTTAATTGTTTCAAGGATTAAAAATTCTGGTGCTGTTATTGTAGGAAAATCTAATACCCCAGAATTTGGAGCAGGATCTCAAACTTTTAATGATGTATTTGGTCCAACATTAAATCCATATGATTTATCAAAATCATGTGGAGGTAGTAGTGGTGGATCCGCAGTAGCTTTGGCTTGTGGAATGTCTTCTATAGCTACCGGTTCTGACTTAGGTGGTTCTCTAAGGAATCCTGCTGCATGGTGTAATGTTGTTGGTTTTAGACCTACATTAGGAGTAGTTCCATCATTTACTGATTTACCCTGGAACACACTATCAACTGATGGCCCAATGGGACGTACAGTTGAAGATATTGTTTTGCAATTGAAAGCTATATCTGGAAAAGATGAATATGTTGCTAATTCTTACTATGAAAACATTAAGTTTGATTTAGAAAAATTTTTACAGAAAAAACCAGATAAATTAAAAATTGCATGGGGTGGTAACCTTGGAGATCGACCAATCGATAATGAAATTTTAAGTATTACTAAGGATTCATTAAGAAATTTTAGTGAAATGGGATTTGAAGTCTATGAAGATTATCCTGATTTATCAGATTCTGATGAGGTGTTTAATGCTTTTAGGGCTTATAAATTTGCATTTGATCATAAAGATCATATAAAAAAATATCCAGATTTGGTTAAAGACACAATTAAGTGGAATACAGAAAATGGAATCCAACTTAGAGCAGTTAATTTAGGTAAAATGGAACAATTTCGAAATGATATATGGAAGAAAATGATTAGTTTTTTTCAAAAGTATGATCTTTTTGCGTTACCTGTTACTTCAGTGCCACCTTTTTCAATTGACGTAGAGTATCCCACTAAAATAGACGGAGTAGAATTACAAACTTACTTAGATTGGATGTGGCCGTGTTATGTGATTTCTGTAACAGGTATGCCTTCTATTTCAATACCATGCGGGTTTAATAATGATAATTTGCCGGTAGGTTTGCAATTAATTGCTTCTCCGTTTAAGGATTTTGATCTTCTTAGTTCTGCTTATATTTTTCAAGAAAATACAAAATTTCACAAAATAACACCTCCAATTTGTGTATAAACTAAGTTGTTTTTAATGAATAATTTATAATATTTAAATTGTTTGTCCTATAAGTAATAAAGAGGTTTTAGTGATTAATTTTTCTGCTAATCTGTCAATGATGTTTAATGAAGTGAATTTTTTTGAAAGGTTCAATTTAGCAAAGGAATATAATTTCACAGGAGTTGAATATTTATTTCCTTATGAGTATCAAGTCGAAGAAATACAATCTGCTCTTGAAAAAAATGAACTAAAACAAATATTATTTGATTTACCAGCTGGAGATTGGAATTCAGGTGATAGAGGTATAGCTGTGCAACCTAAAAGGGTGGGAGAATTTCAAGATTCTGTTGAAGTTGCGATCGAATATGCAAAAGCTTTAAATTGTAAAAGGATTACCTGTTTAGCAGGTATCCCAGACATAGATGTAAGTGCAGAGATTAGTAGAAAAACATTAGTAGAAAATTTGAAATTTGCTACAGATAGTTTAATTAATACGGACATAACATTACTTTTGGAACCAATTAATTCAATTGATATAAAAGGTTTTTTTCTAAACAAGACCTCTCAAGCTCTAGAGATTATTTCAGATGTAGGAGCAAAAAATTTAAAATTACAGTTTGATATTTATCATATGCAAATTATGGAAGGGAATCTAATTAATACAATAGGTGAGAATTTGGATGATATATACCATTTTCAGATAGCTGATAACCCTGGACGTAATGAGCCAGGAACAGGTGAAATTAATTTTAATAACGTTTTAAATTTTATAGATAAATCTTCTTATGTTGGCTGGGTTGGTTGTGAATACAATCCTAAAGGATCCACAATTGAAGGTTTGAAATGGATAGAAGGTTATAGAAATAATGCCTAAACTTGAAGCAAATATACAATTTATGTTTAATGAATATGAAATTTTAGATCGTTATGATATGGCGGCTGAGGTAGGTTTTAAGGGGGTTGAAATCCAACATCCATATGACATTTCTTTAGATAAAATTATACAAAGATTAGATGTGAATAATTTACAACATATAATTATAAATACTCCAGTAGCTGACCCTGAAACTAATATAAACAATATTTCTTTAAGACCTGACAGAAAAGAATTATATAAAAATCGTACTAATATGGCTGTGGAGTATGCGGAAGGGTTAGGATGCGAAGGGGTAAATATTGGCATTGGTCAAAAACCTAAAGATTTTTCAAATGATGAAATTACCGAAACACTTCTTGAAAATATTGTTTATGCAGCTGATGAGCTTGATAAGGTAGGTGTGAAGGCGTTATTAGAACCAATAAATACTTTAGACCAGCCAGGTTTTTTTATAAGTACAAGTAAAGCAGCAATTGAAATAATTAGTTTGATTGGGCATAAAAATTTATTTTTACTTTATGATTTTTATCATATGCAGATAATGGAAGGTGATTTGGCTCGAACTGTAAAAAACAACTTAGATATTATTGGGCATATACAAATTGCTGATCATCCTGGAAGACATCAGCCAGGGACAGGTGAAATAAATTATAGTTTTTTAATGCAATATCTTGATCAAATTGAGTATAAAAATTGGGTGGGATGTGAATATTATCCCAAAGGACACTCGAAAAAAAGTTTAGAATGGGCAGCTGATTGGCTCTAATAAATATATATAAATTTTTTGCTTCAGGATTTTTAACGGGTTATTGGCCTTTTCCTGGATCAGGAACATTTGGTTCATTAATTTCTATTATTGTTTTTTTAATTATTAATTTTTATATTGAATCAATAATTATTTTAGGTGCCATATTTATAATTTTATTAATTATAGGTTTTTGGTCATGTAGTAAGATTTACAATAATACTAATCCAGATCCGGAGTATTGTGTTATTGATGAATGGGCTGGCCAGTGGATAACGATATTTTTTTTACCAGTAGAGTGGTTTTGGGTTGTTTCTGGTTTTTTTATGTTTAGATTATTAGATATTTATAAGCCTTTTGGCATAAAAAAACTTGAACAATTACCTTATGGATTTGGAATTATGGTAGACGATATAGCTGCTGGGATTTTGGGAGCTGTAATTTTATATATTGTTTATATAATTATTTAAAAAAATAGAATATTTTACAGAAAATCTTTTAGGGAAAGTAGAGTGCATGTTATGTCCTGAATCTTCCCAGTAGTCAATTTCTATATTTTTATTTTCAGTAAGTTTTTTTTGTTGTATTTCAGTAATGACACCATTTTTTTTTGGATTTGCTCTTAATATTAATGTTGGAATATTTATATTTTTTATTAGAATATCAGATGAATAATGCCCTCGATTTTTGTTTAGTAAAATTGTCTCCCAAATCCTATAATCTGCGGAAAGAATATTTTTTGCTCTTGTTATAGCAACATCTTTTTTTATATTTTTTGAAAATTTAATTATTTCATTAGCAGTTTTTTCTATAGTCATGTTTTTTTTTGAAAGTAACATTTGTTTTTCAAAAAGGGAAAGCAAGTTTTTTGATTTATTATTACCACCAAAAAATATTGGGGGATCTTCCATACATAAAGTTTTTATTGATTTATGATTTATTGAAGTGATTGCACCGACTATACCGCCTAAAGAATGGCCTATTATATGTATATTTTTATAAGAATTGTAATTAATGAAATCATATATATCTGAAGAATAATTTTCCCAACTATAATTTTCTTTTATATGATCTGAATTTCCATGTCCTCTTAGGTCAATAGCGATTAAATGATATTTATTTATAAAAAAGTTTATAATCGAATTCCAGCTTTTCCATGATGCCCCTAATGCATGAAGTAAAATAACAGTAGGTCCATTATCTGGACCTTCAGAAAAATTAATTTTTGATTTTTGGCCAATAAATGTTTTTTCGAGCAATTAAGTAATCTCTAATTAATTTTTGAAATTTTATGATAAAACTTCTTTAACTTTTTTACCTATATATGCAGAGGATTCAACGACATGTGCACCAGCATTTTTTAATGAAATATTTTTTGCTGAAGCTAAACCTGATTCTCCTGTTACTATTGCACCTGCATGGCCCATTCTTTTACCTTCTGGGGCGGTTTGTCCAGCAATATTAGCTATTACTGGTTTGGACATATAATTTTGTATAAATGTAGCCGCTTCTTGTTCCTTATTTCCTCCAATTTCTCCAATTAACACAACTGCTTCAGTTTCTTCATCCTCTTGAAATAATTTTAATGCATCTACAAAAGATGTTCCATTTATTGGATCACCACCAATACCAATGCATGTGGATTGTCCATAACCGTATTGAGCTAACTGCGAAATTGCTTCATAGGTTAAAGTTCCTGATCTAGAAACTACTCCAATATTACCTGGGGAGACTATGTTACCTGGTATTATACCTACTTTTGTTTTGGATTTTGGTGTAATAATTCCAGGGCAATTTGGACCTAACAATCTTGTAGTTTTTGTTTGAAGATAATTTTTTATTTCTATCATATCGTGAATTGGTACACCTTCAGTAATACAAACTACTAATTCTAAATTAGAGTCAATTTGTTCAATTATTGCATCTTTTGCAAATGGAGCAGGTACAAAAATTATTCCAGTATTGGCACCTGTTTCATTAATTGCCTTAGAGACAGACGAAAAATATGGAATCTTATTTTCAAATTTACTTCCTTCTCTTCCAGGATGTACTGCAGATACAATGTTAGTTCCATATTCCATCATTCTTAAGGCTTGGAAGCTTCCGTCTCTACCTACACCTTGTATTAATAATTTTGTATTTTTATCAACTAATATCGACATTTAAAACTAAATATCTCCTTGAGAAAGTTTTTGTTTGAGTATATTGGCAGCATTTTCTAAATCAGTTGCAGTTGTTATATCTAAATTTGAATTATTTAATAATTTCAATCCTTCTTCACTATTTGTTCCTCTCATAGAAATTACTAGTGGAATCTTTGATTCGGTTTCTTTTGCTGCATTTATTATTCCATTTGCAACAACATCAGATCTTGCAATACCTGCGAAAAGGTTTACTAATATTACTTCTACATCTTTATCACTAACAATTATTTTAAACGCAGATTCTATTTTTTCTACTGTAGCTGAACCTCCAATATCCAAAAAGTTAGCTGGTTGAGCACCAGCCCATTTTGTTATGTCCATCGTTGCCATAGCTAATCCTGCTCCATTAACCATGCATCCAACCCTGCCTCCTTCTAACTTAACATATGATAAATCATTTCTATTTGCTTCAATTTCTAATTTTTCAAGTTGAGATTTATCTTCTATATCTTTTAGTGATTTTTGTCTAAAAAGAGCATCATCATCTATATTGATTTTGGCATCTAGTGCAATGACTTTTTGCTCTTTCGTTATTACCAAAGGATTTATTTCAACAAGAATACAATCTTTTTCAATAAATAATTTATAAAGAGAATTTACAATTTCTGTAAAATTAGGAATTAGACTTTTTGGGATATTAAGTTCTTCACAAATTTTTCTGATTTTATAATTAGAAACACCTAAAATTGGAGAGCATACAGTTTTTATAATTTTTTCTGGCATAGTCCTAGACACTTCTTCAATGTCCATACCACCTTCAGTACTACAAATAATCATAGGAGCATAATCATTATTGTCTATTACTATAGAAAAGTAAATTTCCCTATCTATACTTGTAGCTTCTTCGACTAATAATTTATTTACCTTGATTCCTTTGGATCCAGTTTGTGGAGTAATTAAAAATTTTCCTAAAATACTTTTTGTAAAGGATTCAGATTCATCAATAGAGGATACTAATTTTACTCCTCCTGCTTTTCCTCTTCCACCACTATGAATTTGTGCTTTTATGACTGCATTATTATTTAATTTATCTACATAGTTTTTTACTTGTTCTATTGTTGTAGCTAAAAATCCTACAGGTATTGGTATGTTGTAATGTGAAAATAATTCTTTAGATTGATATTCATGTAAGTTCAATTAGAATTCACCTTTTCACCTTCTATTATTTTATTCATTTTTACTATGTTAATTTTAGCTCATTTAAGTTAGAGATATGTATACAAAAAATTTAATCGTTTGAAATATTTATTGCTAATTTTATTACATTATTTTGATAATCAGCATATGTGTCATATGCTTTTTGTACGTCAATAAAATCAAAGTTATGGGATTTTAATTTTCCTGGGTCTATCCAACCTCTTTCTTTTAATTTAACTATTTCTCTTATTTCCTTAGTCGGTTCTGAAGTTCTAGACATTTGCGTAGGAATAATTTTCGCTGCTTTTCTCATGAAATCAGTATGTATAAATGATGATCTTTTTGAGTCTGATCCTGTTAGGCTAAAACTGATAATTAATCCATAGCGTTTTATTAATTTAATAGATGTTTCAAATGCAGATGGGTCACCAGTTGCGTCTACTACTATATCTACTCCGATACCTTTTGTTATTTCATTTATATTTTCATGTAGATTTTCGTTTGATGGATTTATTGTATGAGTAGCACCTAATTCTATAGCTTTTTTTAATCTATAATCTAATAAATCTATTCCGATAATATTTTCTGCACCTTGTTTTTCAGCAATCATAGTGAAAGATAAACCTATTCCGCCTTGCCCTAATATGGCAATCGTTTTACCAGCTGGATTACCCCATTTTTTTGCTGAGAATAGAACGGTACCAGTATGTTGACACATTACCCATTCATCAGATGATCCCCAGTCAGGTATCGGTATTATTCGTTCAGGTGTTTGTTTTATATATTCAGTTAATCCACCATAATTATCTCTTCCAGGAATCACAATCACTCTTTGTCCTTTTTTTATTAAAGAATTTTTACTTTCGACTATTTTTCCAACTATTTCATGACATGGCATACCTGGTGGTCTTGGATATTCTTCCTCTTTGAAATCTCCTCTGAATTGAGAGTGAATATCGCTCCCACAAACAGATGTAGAAAGGATTTTAATTTTGGATTCACCATCAATTAATTTTGGTTCTTCTGCATCTATAAATCTGAATTTGCTTGGAGCAAATAATTGTGCAGCTTTCATTTTATTTCCTTTGAATTATATAAAAGAAAATTCATTTTATATTAAGTAAAAATTATTCCACAATTACTTAATATACTTTACAATTAATAAAAATTCTTAGTAAAAAAAGCATAAAAATGAACAGAAAAAATATTTGGGATAAATGGTTAAAATTTGCTACAATTTTGGGCAATTTTCAAATGATGTTGATACTTTGGATAGTTTATTTTATATTACTTATGCCATTTTCATTATTTTTTACAATGTTAAAAGATCCATTAAAAATTAAAAATAAACCAAAAAGTAATTGGGTTAAGCGGAAAAAGATTACTAACATTAGTGAATATTTAAGACAGCAATAAAATGAAAATATTAGGAATTTCTTGTTTTTTTCATGATGCTGCGGCTGTTTTAATTGATGAAGGTATCTTAATATCTGCTGCAGAAGAAGAAAGATTTTCTAGAGTCAAACATGATTTTAATTTTCCTACAAATGCTATAAATTTTTGTTTAGCTAAAGCAAATTTAAATTCTAATGATATCGATGCTGTAGTTTTTTTTGAGAAACCATTTTTGAAATTTGAAAGGATTTTACAAACTTCAGCAGCTAGTTTTCCTCGAACTACAAAATTGTTTAATCAGAGTATGAGAACTTGGTTATTCGACAAAATTTGGATTAAATCACAGATAAAAGAATTTCTAGATATTGATGATAAAAAAATATATTTTTCTGACCATCATTTATCACATGCTTCCTCTGCTTATTTTTCTTCTCCTTTTCAAGATTCTGCAATTGTTACGTTTGATGGGGTGGGGGAATGGGCAACTACGACAGTTGGTTCTGCTACTAATAACTTAATTAATATTGAAAAAGAAATTAGATTTCCCCATTCCATAGGATTGTTATATTCAGCATTTACTGCATTTTTAGGATTTGAAGTAAATGAAGGTGAATATAAAGTAATGGGTATGGCTCCATTTGGGAATCCTATATTTGCAGACAAAGTAAGAGAGGTTGTGCATCAATTTAATGATGGATCGGTATGGTTAGATAATAAATATTTTTCTTTTCATAATAGTACTGACAAATCGTATACTAAGAAATTTGAAAAATTATTTGGTAATCCTAGGGAACCTGAGTTACCTTTTTTCACAGAAAACACTGGTTATCCTTCATATTTTGGTGATCTTCCTACTGATATGAAACAAAGGATTACTTCTAATCAGTATTATGCAGATATTGCTGCAAGTATACAGCTTGTTACAGAAGAATTAGTAATTAATTTATTGAAACAAGTACAAAAAGAAAGTAATTCAAAAAATCTATGTTTAGCTGGAGGGGTAGCATTGAATTCTGTTATAAATGGGAAAATATTAGAACAAACAGGTTTTAATGATGTTTTTATACAGCCTGCAGCTGGAGATAGTGGTGGGGCGTTAGGTGCTGCACTATATTTATATAATTCTGAATCTTCGGCTAAAAGATTTGTTATGAAGCATGCATATTGGGGAGAAGAATATTCGGATGAGATAATTAAGTCTACATTAGATAGGAATAAATTAAAATATAAAATTTATTCTGAAGAAGACTTAGTTAATGAAATTTCTAAAAAATTAGTAGATCAAAAAGTTATAGGATGGTTTCAAGGTCGATTCGAATGGGGTCCGAGAGCGTTAGGTAATAGAAGTATATTGGCAGATCCTCGGAACTCTGAAATGAAAGATATAGTAAATATAAAAATTAAATTTAGAGAACCATTTAGACCTTTTGCTCCGTCAGTGTTAGAAGATAAAGCTGATGATTATTTCAACATTCCTGATTCTTCCAGAATGCTAGAAAGATTTATGTTATCGGTGGTTAGTGTTAAAGAAAAATATTCAGATACAATTTCTGCAGTAAATCATTTAGGTACAGCTCGTGTTCAAACAGTTTATGAAGATACTAATTCAATGTATTTTAATTTAATAAAAAGTTTTTATAATATAACTGGCGTACCTATGTTATTAAACACATCATTTAATGTAAGAGGAGAACCTATTGTTACATCTCCTCAAGATGCAATTAATACATTTTTAAATAGTGGTATTGATACTTTAGTTATAGGAAGATTTGTAATTGATAAGACATAGTTGGTATATTTTAGTATGAAAAATTTATTATTTAAGCTTAGTATAGCTGGTGACTTAATAAAATATCTTTGGAAACAAAAATTGTGGTGGGCTATACCTACCGTTGCAGTTATGCTACTATTTGGCATAATTATTGTTGTTGGAAGTTCAACTGGAATAGGTCCCTTTATATACACATTATTTTAATTATTATTTGGATATGTTATTAAATTATTCTAAGAAATTAGTGTTGATTTTATTTGGATTATTTTTATCTTTTTTGTTTTTAGAAGTTCTTATTAGATTATCTTTAAATTTTTTTCCAAATGAATATTTACCTACATATGGTATTTACCAAAAATCATTTCCCGTAATAGGGCATAAAAATATTCCTAATTCTAGCGGAATATGGAATAGAGAAGGTTTTTCTAAAGTTAAGATAAATTCTAAAGGTTGGAATGATTATGAAAGAACATATAAAAAAAATGATAATACAATTCGTGTAGCTATTGTCGGGGATTCATTTATAGAGGCTTTGCAAGTTGATAAATCCGTTGCAATAGGTTCAATTATGGAGTCATGGCTGATAGATAATTGTAGTGTAATATCAGATGATCATACTTTTGAGGTTTTATCTTTTGGTGCATCTGGTTGGGGAACTTCTCAAATGTATTTAACCATTATGAATGAAATCATTCTTTATGAACCTGATTATGTTGTACTAGCTTTTTTCCCTGGGAATGATTTAAAAAATAATATATATGATTTAGAACTAAATCCATATAAGCCATATTTTGAATTAAAAAACGAAGAACTAGTTTTAATTAGATTACCTGAGATAGATAATGATATTAAAAAGCAAATATATAGATTTTTTAGAGATAATCTAATGATTGTACAATTTATTAGAGAACCTTTAGTTAAATTATTTGCTTCAAATGAGAGTATGATTCAGAATACATATTCGGATGAAAAATCAATTAGTGATTATGATAAAAAAACAGAATTAATTTATGGTGCCACTTGGGGAAATAATTTAGATTCTATTTTTGTTATTAATGCATGGGAATTATTTGAATCAATTTTGTTGAAAACATCTAAAGATTTAAATAATCATAATTCTCAGTTATTAACCCTGATAGTTTCAAGAGGAGAAATTGTAGATTATGAAAAGGATTATGTATTAGATGGTCCAGATTATAGTTTAAGAGAAAATAATAAGAGATCTAATATATTTTATCCTGAAGATAGATTAGAGAATTTTGGGAAAGATAATAATATACCAATAATTTCTATTTCTAGATATATGTCTAATTACAATTGGAGTAAAAAAATTGGTGTCACAAAATTTCACGGATTTGGGGATAATTTAGGTGCAGGACATTGGAATGAGAATGGTCATAAATTTGCAGGTGAAATTGTTGGGCAGAAGATCTGTGAAATTTATAATTAGTGAACTTAATGGCGGAGGGGACAGGATTCGAACCTGCGGTCACTTTTCAGAGACTCTGGTTTTCAAGACCAGTGCATTAAACCGCTCTGCCACCCCTCCTAAGTAAATGTAAAGTTAAATTTTACTAAATAAATTTCAAATTACTCCATATCTCCCCATGTTGAACCAGATTTAATTTCAACTTCCAAAGGGATTTTTAGATTCATAGCAGATTTCATAAGTTTTACTACTATTGATTGTATTTCCATTAATTCCCCCGGAGCCACATCAAATATCAGCTCATCATGTACCTGAGCTACTAGTAGAGATTTCATTTGTTGAATTTTTAATTCTTTAGAAATATTTATCATTGCAATTTTAATTAAATCCGCTGCTGTACCTTGGATAGGCATATTTATTGCTACTCTTTCTGCGCCAGCCCTTATTCTTGGGTTATTTGAATTAATTTCAGGTAAATATCTTCTTCTACCTGTAATGGTTTCTGCGTAACCATTGTTATGAACTTTTTCTTTTTGTTTTTCAATGTAAGCTTTAATTCCTGGATATTTTCCAAAATATAATTCAATAAACTTTTTTCCTTGTTCTCTAGATAAATTTGTTTGTCGAGAAATTCCTAAAGGACCAAGTCCATAAATTACTCCAAAATTTAAAATTTTAGCTATTCTTCTTTGATCACTGCTTACGTCATTTACTTCATACATCATCCTAGCTGTCGATGAGTGAATATCTTCATTATTAATGAATGCCGATATTAATGATTTTTCTCTAGATAATTCTGCTAATATTCTCAATTCAATTTGAGAATAATCAGCAGCTAATAATAACCAACCATCTTTATTATTCGTCGTAAAAGCTTTTCTTACTTTTCTTCCTAGTTCTGTTCTTATAGGTATATTTTGTATGTTTGGATTATTACTTGACAATCTACCAGTTGATGATCCTATCTGATTAAAATTAGAATGAACCTTTCTTGTTACTGAATTTATTTGTTTTGGTAAGGAGTCAACATATGTAGATTTTAATTTAGTTAATTCCCGGTATTTAATTAATCCTTCTGCAATATCGTATACATCTTTATTAAGTCCCTCCGAGGCGATAATATTTTCTAGAGCACTTGAATCCATTGAATATCCAGTTTTAGTTTTTCTAGTTTTTGGTACATCGAATTTTTCTATTAGTATTGAAGCAATTTGTTGATTTGAATTTAAATTTATATCATTTATTTTCATAATATTTTTTAAATTCGTTTCGATTGATGTTATTTCTTTAGACAGTGATTCTGACATTTTATCTAAAACAGAAGTATTTAGTAGAATTCCATTTTTTTGCATGTCTACTAGACTAGATATTAGAGGGACTTCGATTTCATCGTGAGTAAATTTTGAATTATGTATAGGAAGTAATTTTATAAATTTCTTTTTTAGTTGAAGAGTGTAATCAGCATCTGCACAAGCATATGGGCTTGATTTTTCTATTGGTACATCTACCATAGTGATTTGATTTTTACCTTTACCTATTAATTCTTCTATTGGTGTCATATTTACATTAAAATATTTTTGGACAAGACTCTTTAATCCAACTGGCCTTACACCGCAAAGAAAAGCAGCTATCATCGTATCAAATTTTAGATTTGTAACTTCTATGCCGGCCATACTTAAAATAGTTAGATCAAAATTAGCATTATGTGCACAGGAGGACAACTTTTCATTAGTAAAAAGTTTTTTTAATATCTCTAATATATTTGAAATAGATAACTGAGAACCTTCTCGATGTCCCAGAGGGACATACCATGCTTTGTTTTCTGAACAAGAAAAAGAAATCCCTACCAATGACGATGAAATCATATTTAATCCTGAAGTTTCAGTATCAAATGAAAACTCTCCTGAAATTTCAATTTCTCTTATCATATTATTCAAAGAATCTAAATCTTTAATTGTTATATATTTTTTGTCTTTTAATTCTTTTTCATTATCTAAAGGGATATTTACACCAACATTTTTTTGTTCAAGGGTCTTTATATTATTATTTAATGTATTTTGATTTCTAATGATTTGGTTACTTAAACTCTTAAATTCTAATTTGGATAGTAATTCAAGCAATTCATCTTTATCATATGAACCAAATTCTGATTTTTTATTATCTAACAAAATCGGGGCATTTCTAATAATGGTAGTTAATTTTAAACCTTCATAAGCTATTGTTTTATTGTTTTTAATTATTTGATATATTCTTTCCTTCCCTCTTAAGGATTCTATTTCATGAATTTTTTGAATGTTATTAAATAAAGATTCGAAATGTCCTAATTTATTCAGTAAAGTTCTTGCTGTTTTTTTCCCTATTCCTGCTACTCCTGGAATATTATCTGAAGGATCTCCTTCTAAAGCTTTAATTTCAGCAACATATTCGGGACCTAAACCATCATATCTTTCTACCACATCATCTATTCCATAAATTTTCGAATTAAATCCTGTATACATTAATACTTTTGTATTATTGTCGACTAATTGAAGTTGATCAGCATCACCAGTAAGAATAATGGAATCCATTTTATATTTATCGTAAGCTTGTTTACTTAGTGTCCCAACTAAATCGTCAGCCTCGTATCCATCTAATTCGTATATTGGGACATTAAAAGCTTTCATAATATCTTTAACAATTGGAATTTGTTCATGTAATTCTGGCTCAACAGGTGGTCTATGTGCTTTATATTCAGGGAACATTTCATCTCTAAAAGTTGGTGCTTTTGTATCGAATGTTACTGCAATATGTGAAGGAGAATGTTCGCGAATAACTCTTAAAAAGGTAGTTAAGAATCCATAAGCCCCTCGTGTATCTTTTCCGGTAGAAGTTGTTAATCTTTCGGGTATGGCAAACCATGCTCTAAAAACCATAGCATGGCCATCTATAATTAGTATAGTTTTTTTCTTGATGATTTACCTAACCAAAAGTTATTGCTTATTAGTAACACTCGGATCATTTTTATCTAGCATATCTATACCACCTCGAATCTGACTTAAAGTATCAGCTACTTTTTCTTCTAGAGCGAAAAGAACTTCTCTTGCATAATTATCAGCTCCTACTCTTCTTAGTTCTACTTCTTCTTCAGTTTTTGTGAGCATAGAGTTAATCTTTTCTTCAGCATCATTAGTTAAAATTTCTGCTTTAGATTTAGCTTCAGATAAAATTTTCTCTGCTTCTTGTTGAGTATTTGAAATAATTTTTTTAGATTCTGAATTCGCATCATTAACGACTTGTTCTTCACTTATTAGTTTTGCAGATTCTGATTTCGCACTATCTAATATTTTATTTTTTTCTGCTTCAGCGGTTTTAACAATATTAGATCCTTCTTCATCTGCATAAGATCTGATTTTTTTTGATTCTTCTTCAGCTTGAACAATGATCGCTTCTTTTTGACGAACTATTATTTCCGCTTCTTTAATTTCATTAGGTAATATTGTTACTAGCTCATCTAATAACTGAGAAATTTTACCCGTGTTAACTAAACCTCTAGAAGTTCCAGGTAAATTTTTTCCTGATATTATTTCTTTAATTTCTTCAATTTTTTCTTGAAGAGACATAAAATACACCTTTCTATTTTTTTTTATATTTTAGATTATAGTTTATTTTTTAATTTTGATAACAAAGGTCTTGATACATTATTTGGTACAAGTTTAGTTATATCTGCTCCTAAAGATGCTATTTCTTTGACCCTTGAAGAACTTAAAATTTGATTTTCCAATGAGCTAAATAAACATATTGTTTCAATTGATTCTTCCATACCTCTATTAACTAAAGCCATCTCACTTTCATACTCGTAATCACTTGTGATTCTTAAGCCTCTAACAATAATTTCAGAATTGTTTTCTTTTGCAAATTTAACTGTTAATCCTGAATATTCAACAACATTTATATTTTTTATGTGCTTCGTTGATTCAACTATCATTTTAACTCTTTCTTGTGAATTAAATAAAGTGCTTTTGTTAGGATTTTTAATTACCGCTATGGTTAAGTTAGAAAACATTTTTGCAGCTCTTTGAGCTATATCTATATGACCATTAGTAACAGGGTCAAATGTTCCAGGATAAATTGCATTCATGATATATATTTTTCATCACTCTGAAAAAGTGTTAATGCTGAATCCCCATATCTTTTTCTACTCCTAAGGATTAAGCCAGGGTAATTATCTGGTAAAGTAATTTTATTAGAATGTTCAATAATAATTATACTTGTTGAGATTAGTATATTATTTTCCAGTAAACTCTTCATTATTTTTTCGAACAAAATATGAGAGTATGGTGGATCAATGAATATAAAATCTGCTTGATGAGTAATTTTTGGAATTGTCTTAGGGATATCCCCTCTTATTACGTGAAATTTCCCATTATCTTGTAATTTTTGTAATTTTTTTGATATTTCACTACATCTTTTGTAATTGATTTCTAAAAAAGAAACCTCTGAAGCACCTCTTTTAATACTAGAGATACCAAAATTTCCAGTTCCAGCAAACATATCAATAATTTTTTTATCGATTAAACCATTTTGCCCAATTATCGAGAAAATAGCAGATAATACTTTTGAACTTGTTGGTCTTAATTCTTTTGACATATTATTTTTTTTATTACTTTCGAAATATGCGTTAAATGATAATAATTGTTAGTATAAATTATGACCTTAATCAATGTCGTAATAATTTTTAATTATGGAAGAAAATATAAAAAAAACTGAAATATCTGGATCTAATCGAATTATTAATGATCGTATCAAAAAAATTGAAATTTTACGATCTAAAGGTGTAGATCCGTATCCTTCTGGGTTTAGGCGTGAAAATATAATTTCTGAGGCTAAGAATACTTATACTAAATTAGAAGATGAATCTTCTAGTATTAATGTCGAAACTGAAAATTTTGTTTTATCAGGTAGGGTAATGTCATTAAGAATTATGGGTAAAGCTACATTTTTTGATATACAAGATAAAAGTGGGAAGATTCAATGTTTTGGAAGAGAGAATAACCTTGGTGAAAAATATGAAATATTTCAGTATTTAGATATAGGCGATATTGTAGGTGTTACAGGTCCGATTGGAAGGACTCGTAGAGGAGAAATTAGTGTTCAATTAAAAGATTTGATTTTATTGACAAAATCTATCAGGCCCCTTCCTGATAAATGGTCTGGTCTTAAGGATATAGAAATGAGGTATAGGCAAAGATATCTTGATTTAATTTCTAATCAAAAAGCTTATTCTAATGCTATCATCAGGCCCGAAATTATTAAATCTATCAGAGAATTTATGAGTAAAAGAGGTTTTATTGAGGTAGAAACTCCAATATTAGTTCCTGTAGCGGCAGGGGCCCAAGCAAGACCATTTCAGACTTTTCATAATTCTTTGGATAGGAATTTATACTTGAGAATTGCTACCGAACTTTATTTAAAAAAATTAATAGTAGGAGGAATAGAAAAAGTTTTTGAAATTGGGAGGTTATTTAGAAATGAAGGTATCGATCATTATCATAATCCAGAGTTTACAACAATGGAAAGTTATGAATCTTTTGTAGGTTATAACGAAGTTATGGAAATGGTTGAAGAATTAGTTTCTTATGTAGCTAAACAAATTACTGGTTCTTATATTCTTCCTGAAATAGAAGGAGTGAGACCTGAAATAAATTTAACTCCTCCATGGCCTAGACTAAATTTGAGGGAAATTTTAATAAAAAATACAGGTACTGATTTTTTTGAGAATAGAGATTTGAATTTTATAAAATCTAAGATGGTAGATATGAATATTCATGTAGAACCTAAAGCTAGTTGGGCGAGATTATTAGATAAAGTTATCTCTGAAAAAATTGAAGGAAGTCTAATTCAACCAAGTTTTTTAATAGATTACCCAGTTGAGATGTCGCCATTAGCAAAAAGAAAAAAAGGTGAAGATGGTATTGTTGAAAGATTTGAAGCCTTTGTACTAGGTTCAGAATTAGCGAATGCTTTTACAGAATTAAATGATCCTATTGACCAGAGAAAAAGATTTGAGGATCAGGAAAAAAATAGAATTGAATTTGGAGATGATGAAGCAGATAGACTTGACGAAGATTTTTTAATTTCAATAGAACATGGGATGCCTCCAACAGGAGGTTTAGGGATAGGAATTGATCGTTTAGTTATGTTAATTTGTGGAGAAGAATCAATTAGAGAAGTATTACTTTTTCCTCAGTTGAGAAATTGATAAATGATTTCATTAGAACAACTAAATTCATATCCAGACCGGTATAAAAAATTATTATTAAGAAAGAATTTTAATCTAGATTTAGATCTAATCAGTTCTTTTAGTAAAGATAGAAAAGAACTAATAACAAAATCTGACAATTATAAACAACACAGAAATTATGTTAGTAAAAAAATTGGAGATGAAAAAAGGAAACCATTCCAAGAAGAAATAGTTGAGATGCGTAATATAGGAGAGAAGATTAAAATTTTAGATAATTCATTAAATGAAATTCAAGAAAATATTAATAATTATTTATTGACAATACCTAATATTCCCTCAGATGATGTTCCTTATGGAAATGATGATTCACAAAATATAGAAGTTAAAAGATTTGGTGAAGCACAAATCTATAAACATTCTAAGCCTCATTGGGAAATAGGTTCAGATTTAGGAATAATAGACTTACCTGCAGCTGCAGGTATGTCTGGATCTAGATTTTATGTTTTAAAGGGTTATGGAGCAAAATTACAGAGATCTATTAGTTCTTGGATGCTTGATACACATGTTGATAGGCATGGATATATTGAGATAGATCCACCATATTTAGTCAAACGTGAAACTATGATTGGATCAGGTAATTTACCAAAATTTGAAGATAATTTATATCATGATCATGAAACTGATTTATGGTTAATCCCCACGGCAGAAGTTGCCCTTAATTCTCTTCATAGAAATGAAATTATTTCTCCATTTATGTTGCCGTTGAAGTATGTTGCTAGAACACCAAGCTTTAGAAAAGAACATACCGCAGCAGGAAGAGATGTTAGAGGTATTAAAAGGGTGCACCAATTTGAAAAGGTAGAGATGTTTAGGTTTGTAGAAAAAGATAAAGATAAGATAGCTTTGGAAGAAATGCTGGAAGAGGCAACTTATTTATGTAAAGAATTAGGGCTTACATATAGGATAATTAAGCTTTGTACAGGAGATCTAGGATTCCAATCTGCTGAAACATATGATATTGAGGTATGGGCACCTGGTTCAAAAGAATGGCTTGAAGTTAGTTCAATATCTACGTGTAAAGAATTTCAATCACGAAGAAATAACACTAGATATAGACCTGATAAAGGCTCTGGTACTGAATTTCCTTTTACATTGAATGGCTCAGGTTTAGCGTTGCCTAGGATAATAATTTCTATTCTTGAAAATGGGTTAGAAGAAGATGGATCTATATCTATACCAAGTGTTTTAGTAAAATATACTGGCTGGGATAAGATTCCTAAAAAATAAACTTATTTACCGTTATATTTATTCATAGATTTTTCTATACCTGATTCTAATAGTAATTCAATAGCTTTAATAGAATCTTCAATACTTTCATTTAGGATAATTTTTTCTTCTTTTGGGATTTTTGATAGTACATAATTTACGTGTTCTTTTTGATTTTTTGGTTCACCTACTCCTATTCGTATTCTCATAAATTTTTGTGATCCTAAGGCGGAAATTATAGATTTTATTCCATTATGTCCTCCGTCACCTCCAGATGATTTTATTTTAATTCTACCGACTCTTAATCTTATATCATCAGTAATAACAATTATGTTTTTTGTTTGAATTGAGAATTCAGATTTAAGTAAATCCACTGCGTAACCAGACCTATTAATATAGGTGAGTGGTATTACTAGTAATATTTTTTTTCCAGATATTTCAGCTTCTGAATAAAAAGCTAATTTATTTTTATATTTTTTAGTTCCATATTTAGCTATGATTTTTTCAGTGCATGTCCATCCAATATTATGGCGAGTATCATCGTATGTATTTCCTGGATTACCTAGACCTATTATCATGTAATCTATTAATGAAGTGTTCAAAATTTCACTCTTTTATATGGTGATCATCGAGAAATTGAAGAAATTCTTGTTCAGATAGGATAGGTATATTTAAAGTCCTAGCTATAGTTAATTTTGATCCAGGATCCTTCCCTGACACAAGAAAATTAGTATTTTTACTAACAGAATTTGATGTTTGCCCACCAAATTTTTCTATAATATTTTTAGCTTTTATTCTAGTAATATTATTTAAGCGACCTGTAATTACAAATGTAAGATTTTCTAATTCAAATGTCTTTTCATTTTTTAAATTATTTTCAGAATTTATACCTAAAGATTGTAGATTATTAATTAACTTTAGATTTTCTTCGACTCTAAACCATCGAAAAATAATAGTTCCTGTTATTTCTCCGATACCTTTAATGTTTGTAAATTCTTCTAGAGGAGCAGATGTGATTTCAGAAAAATTATTAAATTTGTTCGCTACCCATTTTGCTGTTTCAATACCGATATTTGGTATGCCTAAAGCGAATATTAATCTAAAAAAATCTCTATTTTTTGATTCCTCTATAGATTTAAATAAATTATCAATCTTTTTTGATCCCATATTTTCCAATGCAAGTAATTCTTGAACTTTTTGATCAAGAAGATATATATCTGACAAATTTTTAATTAATCCTGACCTAGATAAAGTTTGTGACAAACTCTCACCTAAAGTTTCTATATTCATTGCTGTTTTTGAAGCATAGTGTTGTAAAAGTCTTTCAAATTGAGTAGGACACTTAATATTTATACATCTTGAAATAGCATCTTTATCTAGTTTTACTACATCTGAATTACAGTCAGGACAATACTTAGGGAATTCAAATTTCGGAAGATTGATTTTTCTTTCAACTACTCCCACCACTTGGGGGATTACATCTCCAGCTCTTTGTACAATCACTTTATCACCTTCCCTAAGATCTTTACGTTTAATTTCATCACTGTTATGTAAAGTAGCTTTTTTAATTGTGACTCCTCCTATAATTACAGGCTTTAATTCTGCCCAAGGTGTTAATGCTCCAGTTCTACCTACATTGATATGAATTTTTTTTAGAATGGTGATATTTTTTTCAGGAGGAAATTTATATGCTATAGCCCATCTAGGATCTCTACCACTAATTCCTAAATAATTCTGAAATTCTAAGTTATTTACTTTTATTACTACTCCATCAATTTCATAATTTATTTTTGAACGGATATTCCCAGCATCTTTAATAGCATCAAATATCTGATTAATATTTGATGCATTTCTAGTCCACGAATTTATTTTGCCTCCAAAAGATTGTATTTTTTGTAAAGTTTCATTATGTGTATATAAATTCTTTATACTTGATTCCCCAAGGGAGTAGAAAAAAATATCCAAAGGTCTTTTTGCTGTTTCAGATGAATCAAGTTGCCTAAGAGAACCTGAAGCCGAATTTCTAGTAGATACATATGGCTCTAAACCTGATTGTATTCTTTCATCATTTATTTTATGGAATTGGTTTTTTGGAAAAAAGACTTCTCCTCTTAGTTCTATTAAATTAGGTATTTGAGTATCGTATTTTAATTCTAATGGTACAGTTTTTATTGTTCGAATATTGTTTGTAATATCTTCTCCTATTGCACCGTCACCTCTTGTTCCTGCTCTATCTAAAATTCCATTTATATATACTAAAGAGACTGCTAGTCCATCAATTTTCAATTCACAAATTACTTCTAAATTTTTATTATTTAAAAGTTCGGATGTTTTTTCATACCAGTTAATTAATTCATCTTTGTTCAATGCATTAGCAAGACTAGTCATAGGTTTGATATGTTGTATTTGAGAAAATTCTTTTGAAGGGGGGGAACCTACCCTTAATGATGGAGAAAGAGAATTTTTAAATTTCGGATAATTATTTTCTATGATTTGTAACTCTCTAAATTTAGAATCGAATTCAAAATCGGACATAATAGGATTACTTTGCACATAGTACATATAATTAGCATGATTGATTTCTTTACATAGATTTATATATTCACTTTTAGAAATGTTTTTATTCATATACACTTATTTTATTAATAAATCTGCTTTTAGATAATGTATCAAAATCTAATATTTACAACTAATATATATTTATCATACAAAAGAAATATATACTTAATTTATACCTAAATAAAATATGGAACTTAAATGGCAATTATAAAACCCTTTAGAGGTATAAGATTTAATAATAAAATTATAAAAAATCCTGGATTGAATATTTCGCCACCTTTTGATGCAATCACTCCAGAATTAAATGAAAGTTTACAAAAACGTTCTGACTATAATATAGTAAGACTTGAAATAGCTAGGAGAAATAAATCTGACAGATCTTTTCTTCAAGTAGCTGAAACACAGTCTGATTGGTTTAAATCGAATATATTAATTAGAGATAAAGAACCAGCATTATATATAACAGAGGAATCGTTTGATTTTTCAGGAACGAATGTAGTTAGAAGAGGAATAATATCAGCTGTACGATTGGAGGAATATGATTCTAAAATTATTTTTCCTCATGAGAATGTTCGGTCTGAATGGGTTGAAGAAAGAGTTAAATTAATGGATGTAGGAAAATCGAACTACAGTCCTCTATTAGTACTTTTTAGAGATGATTTAAGAAACACTATTGGAGCAGTTATAAGAGCTGTTTCTGGAGGTGAACCAGATACGATTTATCATTCAGAAGATCTACCTTATGTTAAATTATGGAAAGTATTAGATAAGGGTACTATAGAAATTATATCTTCAGCACTTAGAAATTCACCATTATTTATAGCTGATGGTCACCATAGATACGAAGCGGCATTAAGGTATAGAGCTAGAGTAAGATCCAATAGAGAAATTTTATTAGAAGAATCACTTAATTATAGGATGATGATGCTTATATCTATTGATCAACCAGGATTACTTACTCTTGGCTATCACAGATTTTTAGATAACCTATCAATAGATCAATCGAATGATGTTTTAAATATAATTGAGAAAAAATGTAATATAGAAACATTGGATTTATTAAATATAAATAATATATCTAAAATTATTTCTGAATTAGGGCAAAGACAAAATGAAGAAGTGCATTTTATGGTTTATGCTCCATCTCAAAGAAAATTATTTATTGCAAAAAATAAAGAAAAGAAATTAAGTGGTGATGATTTATATAAATCTGAACATTCATGGTTACATAGAGAAATTATTTCAGGAATATTTAATAAAACTACTGAAATGAACTACATAAATCCAGTACATGATATAAATTCTTTAATTGGTCTTGTAAATAATTCTCCCAATTCTATAGGTATTATTATGCGTCCGATTAAGATGGATGAATTTGTGTCAATTGTAACTAGAGGTTGGAGACTTCCGCCTAAAGCTACAAATTTTTATCCAAAAACATCTGCAGGTGTAGTTATGCAGGATCTTAAAGGATTTTTATAAGTCTAATTTTACTTGGTGATTTGTCTAATTATTGTATTTGATGCAATAAGAGATTCATCTATTTCTTCTTTTTCGACCCAGCCCATATGGCCTATACGAAAAATTTTACCGGTCAAAGATTTTTGACCTCCTCCTAAAATTACATTGAATTTATTTTTAACTTCAGATAAAAATTTTACACCATCAATATTTTTAGGTAATTTTATAGATGTTACTGTATTTGATGCAACATCTTCATCTGGAAGTATTTCTAAATTAAATTCCTTAGCTTTTTTACGAGTGTAATCAGCTATATCTTTGTGTCTTTTAAATACTTTAATCATACTTTCATTTAGCATTTTCTCTAGACTGAAATCCAAAGCATACATAACGCTTAAAGATGGAGTGAATGGAGGTTGTCCTATTTGTAAATAATCCTCATATTGTTGGAAATCAAAGTAATATTTAGGGGTTTTTATTTTCTTACTTCTTTCCCATGCTTTTTTGGATACAGTAATCATAGCTATACCAGGCGGGGCAACCCAGCTTTTTTGTGAAGCAGTAGCAACTACATCAATCCCCCATTCATCTACTAATATAGGTATTCCCCCTGCGCTTGAAACAGCGTCCACTAGGATTAAAGCTTCAGATTCTTCATGTATAATTTGGCAAATCTCTTCAAGTTTATTTGTAACACCTGTGGAACTTTCATTATGAGTGAAAATCACAGCCTTTAAATTATTAATAGATCTAATGTTGGATCTAATATCATCTAAATCTGCTGCTTTTCCTAAATCGTAATTTAATCTTGTAACATTTCCTCCATACGATTCTGCTATTTCTGCAAATCTTTCTCCAAATACCCCTATTATGATTGATAGAACATTATCATTTTCTTCAATAGTGTTTGCTATTGCTGATTCCATTGCTCCTGTTCCAGATGCGGTTATAAAGTAGGCATCATTTTTTGTAAAAAAAACAGATTTAAGATTGTCTGTCATTTTATGTAACATTTCTGCATATTCAGGACCACGATGATTGATCATTTGCCCCCCAACTAGATCAAGTATTTCTTCTGGTATAGGGACAGGGCCTGGTATTCTTAAATTTGGATTAGATTTTTGATTCAATTTTTTACCTCTTTTAAATTTTATCGGATAATTCTTAAGATAGTATAATTTTTTTTACCTCGTCTGAGGAGTATTATTGATCCTTTAATTAAATCAGAAATTGTAACTAATTTATCCGCATTTTCTATCTTTGTATCATTTAGAAATAGCCCACCTTGTGAAACTAATCTTCTAACTTCACTAAGAGATTTAGCCATTTTAGATTTCACTACTAGTTCACTATATTTAACACCTTCTCCTTCTAATTCATTTTTAGAAATTTCTGTAATATTAGAATCTTCAAGTACATCTAAAATCTCTTTTGAATCTAGATTTATTAAATTACCTTGGAATAGTGCCCTTGTAATTCCTTCTGCTTTTTCTAGCCCGCCTGGTCCATGAATTAATGTTGTCAAATTGGCAGCTAATTCTTTTTGTGCAATTCTTTTTTGGGGTTCATTTAATGTTGATTTTTCCAATATTTTAATTTCTTTATAATTTTTATTCGTAAAAATTTTCAAATATTTAATTACATCGATGTCAGAAACGTTAAAGAAAAATTGATAAAATTTATAAGGGGATGTTTCGGCAGGGTTAATTGTAATATTTCCTCCTGTAGATTTTCCAAATTTTTCTCCTGATGAATCTGTTAGTAACGGGTAAACTATTCCATGAGGTTGATTTAATTTTTCTTTATTTCCTAAAACTTTGGAAATTAAATTTATTCCAGTAATAATATTCCCCCATTGGTCACTGCCACCTGTTTGTAATTGGCAATTGTATTTTTCGAATAACTTTAAATAATCATATGCTTGAAGAAGTTGATAAGTAAATTCAGTGAAAGATATACCAGATTCTCTATCTATTCTTCCTTTGACTGAATCTTTTGCAAGCATTGAATTGACAGAAAAAAATTTTCCTACATCTCTTAAAAAATCTACAAGTTGTATATTTTCTAACCAATCTTTATTATTGATTATTTTTACAGGATTATTTTTTGATTTTGTATCTAAAATATTCATAAGTTGTAGTTGTATTGCTTCTACATTATGATCTATATCAGATTTAGAAAGTAAATTTCGTTCTTCATTTTTCCCAGATGGATCTCCTATCATTCCTGTAGTCCCTCCAATTAGAGCAATAGGGGAATGTCCAAATTTTTGAAATCTGATTAATCCAACTATGGCAATCAGATTACCTATATGGAGACTCGGGGCTGTTGGATCAAATCCGTTATAACATGAAATGTTTTTTAATTTCAATAAACTTTCACAATTAGGAGTTGAGTCATATATAACTTGTCTCCATTTAAGTTCTTGGAATATATTTTGTGTATTCATTATTTAGTTGGATAAATTAAATTTTTGTAATTAATTATTACAGAATTTTCTTATCTTGAAGAAAATTCTTCTTTATATAAGATATATCTAAATTCATTTGTTTGATTAATTCTTTTTGATCATTAAATTTAATTTCATTACGAATTTTCTCTAAAAAATATAATTTAATTTTTTCACCGTATATGTTTTTATTGAAATCTATTAGAAAAGTTTCGATATTTATTTTTTCATCATTTTCGAATGTAGGATTGAAACCTATACTTGTAGCAGAAAGAAATTTTTCATCTTTAATTTGTGTGATTGAAGCGTAAATACCAATTTTAGGAATCAGTAATTTATTGTTAGGTAACATATTAGCTGTGGGGAAACCAATAAGATGACCTCTTTTTTTACCTTCAATCACTTTTCCATTGATAGAATAATATCTTCCTAAGAGTTTACTGGTTTTAATCATATTACCATTTTCGATATATTTTTGAATATTTGAACTAGAGAAAATATCATTTGAATTATATTCTATTTTTGTTGTTATTGATTTTATAATTTTTGGATTAATATTCTTTATTAATTTTTTATCATTCCCAATTCTGGCGTTTTCTCCAGAGACGATACACATGGTGTTATAGTGCTTTTTTAATAAATGAATAAATTCTTCAGATTTTAGATTTTTTATAGATTCGTTAAAGTCTATAGTCACAACATTACTAATAAATTTAGAAATTAAATTTACTCTATCTTTAAGTGAGGATAGATATAATTTTGATTTATCATTACGAATTATTGATCTTGGTTGCTCTTTAAAAACAATAACTATAGGATCATATTTAAATTTTTCGGAAGTGACTTTAAGGAATTTCAGAAGAGATTGGTGTCCAATATGTACTCCGTCAAATGTACCAATTGTGACTATACTATTTTTAGATTGAATTCTTTGATTTTTAATTTGTTCTTCAAGTGACATTTCAATTTAGAATGATATGAAGTGATATAAATATTTTATTTTTTTAACTTCTTTTGAGCATTAATAATTAAATTTTTTGTAGTTTCCCAATTAATACATGCATCTGTTATAGAAACTCCATATTTTAGATTGTTTGGATCGCTTAAAGATTGATTACCTTCATTAATATGACTTTCTAACATTAGCCCCACAATAGATTTGTTACCATTCAATTTTTGGCTTAAGATATTTTCAAAAACCATAGGTTGTTTCTTGTGATCTTTATTGGAATTAGCATGGGAACAATCGATTATAATTTTTGGGTCTAATCCGGATTTTATCATTTTATTTTCAGCTTCTTTTACTGATTTTTCTTCATAATTAGGACCATTAGAACCTCCTCTCAACACCAAATGACAGGCTTCATTTCCTTTAGTATGTACAATACTAGCATTACCGTCTAAATCTATACCTAAGAAAGTATGTGGCGAGCTAGCTGATATGATTGCATCTATGGCTATTTGATAGCTTCCTCCTGTTCCATTTTTAAATCCAACAGGTACCGAAAGACCGCTTGCCATTTCTCTATGAGTTTGACTTTCAGAAGTTCTTGCACCTATCGCACCCCATGAAACTAAATCAGCTAAGTATTGAGGTATAAAAGGATCTAAAAATTCTGTAGCAACCGGAATTCCTAGTTCATTAACTTTTAATAAAAATTCTCTAGATCTTTTTAGTCCGTTGGATATATCAAAAGATCCATCAAGATTCGGATCATTTATTAGTCCTTTCCATCCAACAGTAGTACGTGGTTTTTCAAAATATACTCTCATCACAACTAAGATTTCTTTTGATACTTTTTTCGCAAGTTCAGATAATCTACTTGCGTATTCTAATCCGGCTATTTCATCATGGATTGAACATGGACCTACAATAAATAACAATCGTTTATCATTACCTTTAATAATATGTTCTATTTCATTTCTACCTTTTATAACTACATCAGAAATTTTTTTAGTTATAGGTTGTTTTCTAAGATAAATAATAGGTGGATCCAATGATTCAATTTGGGTGACTCTGATGTCTGATGTATTTGATATCTTCATAATGTTTTCTTTTTCCTAAATTCTATTTTATGAGATATCAGGGCGCAAAGTACTAGCTTTTTTTAGGTATGCATGAGAAATTTCGCCCTGATTTTTTTTTGTGTTCCATAGTATTAGTATACGAATACATTTTTGCAACGCATCTTTTTTATTCATTTCATGTCCACACATTAATGGCACATTATTCCATTTTATGATTTCTCTTGCTGCTCTAGCTGGAAATTCTGCATTCAAATCTGGACTTGTAGTGAAAAAAACTGCAGCTACATCTTCTTGAATTATTTTATTTTTTTTAATTAGAGTATTAAGAAGTTCCGCTGACGCATCCATTATAGATGTAACAGAATTATTTTCAGATGTAATTGCTCCCTTTACTCCATGAACATTATTCATTTCCTATTTAGTGCTCCCTTTTGAAAGATTCATAATAAATTTTCCGGCGTTATCTTCAGGAGAATTATTTTTATTTGATTGTATATGGTCTATTAGAGCTGCTCCAAAAACAGCGGCATCTGCAAATTCTCCAACTTCTTTTATGTGTTTAGGTTTAG
Source organism: Chloroflexota bacterium (assembly GCA_002718415.1). Classification (GTDB taxonomy): domain Bacteria; phylum Chloroflexota; class Dehalococcoidia; order Lucifugimonadales; family Lucifugimonadaceae. Next base: position 58,771 of record PBEM01000012.1, on the reverse strand, counting down.
AAATTCCGAAACCAACAGCAACAGGTATATTAGTAAATTTTTTTACATTAGAAACTAATTCTTTAACTTTGTGATTTATACTAGTTCTTGAACCTGTAACACCTAAAACAGAAATACAGTAAATAAATCCTGAAGCTAATTTACAGGAAAGTTCTATAGATTTTTGTTCTGAAGTTAGTGCAAGTAACGGTATAAGAGAAATTCCATAATCTTTAGCTGCTCTAAATAAAGGTCCAGACTCTGAAGCTGGAAGATCTGCTATTATGATACCATCTACACCTGATAATGATGCTTCTTCGCAAAATTTATTTATACCCATAGCTAAAATAGGATTATAGTAGCCCATGCATACTATAGGTTTCTTTACACCACTAGTCTTAATTTCTTTAACTATTTTGAGGCATGTACTTATATTAGCTCCATTTTCTAAGGCAATTTGACTAGATTTTTGTATAGTTTTTCCTTCAGCTAATGGATCACTAAATGGTATTCCTAACTCTATTACATCAGCACCATTTTCATCAAGTTTTTTTACAATCTCTACAGTAGAATTTATAGAAGGATATCCTATAGTGATAAAAGGTATTAAAGCTGTTCTTCCTTCCTTAGAAGCATTATTAATACTTTCAGTTATTTTGTTAAGTTTATTTTTCATAATTTTCTAAAGCTGGATAACCATTATTACAGAAACTGTATTATGTAAACTATGTGTAAAAATAGGAATCAAAATATTTTTTGTTTTTATGTATAACCAACAGAATCCTAATCCTAATGTAAATGTTACTAGATAAGAACCCGGTTCTATATGTATTAAAGCGAAGAAAATAGAGGATATTATTGCAGCTATGATATTTTTATTGTTTGGGAATAAATTTTTTAATCCCAAAAAAACAAAAAATCTAAAGAATATTTCTTCGCTAATCGGAGCAATTATTGATGCTATTATTAGCATTGATAATATATTATTTCCCGTTTCTTTTAGTAAATCTTTTGCATTTTCAGGAGGTATAAGTATTTCCAATTTGAGTTTTGCTCCATATTCAATAATGAAATATGTCCAGAATGATATGATTAGGATACATATTATCCATACCATAATTGCCAATCCAAAAAATTGAATATTTTTAATTTTTATAAACCCAAAATTTTTCAAGGAAATATTATATTTACCATGTGTTAAAGCTAAAGATAATATTGTAATTAGTGCTCCTGAGAAAATAGAATAAAATAAAGTTGAATTTTTTTCCGAAGAAAATGAAGAAAGTTCTATTAAAGTATAAGTAACAACCAATATTACTAATGAAATATAATATTTATAAGGAATTTTAAATTTTTTACTCAGAAAAATACTTAGGAAAATACTTAGGAAAAAAAATAAAGATTTTATGAAAAAATTTTCTACTAAGTTTTGATTATCTAATTCTAATATAAGTAAAGGAAAAGAGTTTAGTATAATAATTAATATAGTAGCTTGAAAAATCTCGATATATGACCAAGTAATTTTAATCAAGTCTAATGTTTTATCTTATCCACTTAACATTACCAAAGGTTTTATTGTCCAATGGATTATTGTTGAATTCATTGAATTCTTTTGTTGAATCTTCTAATGTAATAAATTCTCCATGACCAGGAAGAATATAGGTATGTTTGGGTAGAGTGTAAATCTTAGTAGTAATTGATTTAACAATTTCTAAAAAATTTGCATAACTGGACGATTTTCCTGGTCCGCCAGGAAAAAGAGTATCTCCAGAAAATAAATGAGGTTCTAATCCGGGAGATTCACCTGGTAAAAAATAACAAGTAGATCCTGCAGTGTGGCCTGGAGTTTCAATTGATCTAATAACAAGATCTCCAAATCTATTTATTTTACCATCGTTTACATTAATATAATCTTTAGGTTTTAATGGGAGTGAATTTATATCATTATTACCTATTCCTACTGGAACTTGATGTCTATCATATACGTCCTTAAAACCTTCTAAATGATCAGAATGCCCATGAGTAATCAGAATACCTACTATATGAAAATTTTTTGATGATTTAAGTAAATCTACAGGGGCAGCTGGAGTATCGATGATTATAGATTTTTTAGTTCTTTTACAGGTCACCAAAAAGGAATTATTGGAAAATCCTGAAATAAATCTTTGTATAATCCATAATTTTCCGGAGTAAATCAGTCCCATTTCTTAAATACACTACTATGACATAGCTTGGGGTTCAGGGTCAGATTTTCTATCTGGTCCGATATTCTTATCAAGAGTTTTTTCGTTAGATGTGTGTTTAGTTTTAGCTTTATTATTTATTTTTTTAATCTTAGGTTTTTTCCCATCTACAATATCTGTAAATTGATCATGGTCAATTGTTTCATTTTCTAATAAAAAATTTGCTACACTATCTAAAATTTTTTCATTTTCTTTAAGTATTTTCTTTGCATTATCTTCACCTAATTTTAGTAGTCTATCAATTTCATTATCAATGACTTCTTCTGTTTTCAAGGAATAATTTCGTTCTTCAGATATTTCACGTCCTAAAAAAATAGCTTCTTGTTTTCGTCCAAATGATCTATGAGCTAATTTTTTACTCATTCCATATCTCATGATCATTTCTCTAGCTATAGAAGTAGCTTGTTCAAAATCGTTAGATGCTCCAGTAGTTACATCTCCACATTTCATTACTTCAGCAACTCTTCCTCCCATTGCTGAACTGATTTGAGCTTCTAATTGTTCTGCAGAATAGAATGATTGATCTTCTTGTTCCCATCTTGTAAATCCACCTGCATGCCCTCTACTGATTATTGAAATTTTGGCTACTGGCCTCCCACCTTTAATAAAATGTGATACTAAAGCGTGACCTGCTTCATGGTATGCTGTTAATTCCCTGTCTTTTTGACTGATTACTTTACTTTTTCTAGCTGGACCAATTGAGACTCTGTCTATTGCTTCAGTTAAATTATCTAAATTAATCTTCTTTTGATTTTTTCTAGCTGCTAGTAAAGCTCCCTCATTAACTAAGTTAGCTAAATCAGCTCCTGAAAAACCAGGGGTTTGTTTAGCAACATCAGATAGTTCTACAGACTTTTCAATAGGTTTTCCTTTAACGTGCACATCTAGTATTGCTTCTCGCCCCCTAACGTCAGGATTATCGATCATTACTCTTCTATCAAATCTACCTGGACGTAGTAGGGCTGGATCTAATATATCAGGCCTATTCGTAGCGGCAATTATGATAACATTTACTGATGTGTCAAATCCGTCCATCTCAACTAGAATTTGGTTTAAGGTTTGTTCTCTTTCGTCATTTCCACCACCAAGTCCTGCTCCTCTGTGTCTTCCTACAGCGTCTATTTCATCAACAAAAATAATACATGGAGAATGTCTTTTTGCTTGTTCGAAAAGGTCTCTCACTCTTGAAGCTCCAACTCCAACAAACATCTCAACAAATTCTGAACCAGAAATAGAAAAGAATGGAACTCCAGCTTCGCCTGCTACTGCTCTAGCTAATAATGTTTTTCCAGTACCAGGGGGTCCTACTAATAAAACTCCACGAGGAATCCTTGCACCCAATGCCTGGAATCTTTCAGGATATTTTAAGAATTCGACTACTTCTTCTAGTTCTTCTTTTGCTTCAGGTACACCTGCCACATCAAAAAAAGTTACTGAAGCTTGATTACCTTTAAACATTCTTGCCTTACTTTTACCAAAGCTGAAAGTTTGGCTTCCACCACCTTGAGCCTGTCTCATCATAAAAATTAGTAATCCACCAAATAGAATTAAAGGTAAAAATCCAATTATTACACTAAAAAAACTTGATAGCCCGCTACGACCTTTCACTTTTACCGAATAATTGCTTGGGTCAACTCCACTTTCGTACATAATTTCTGCAATGCTTGAACCTGTTTCTTTACGAGATTGATATATTTTATTTCCGTCAATAACCTTTAGATTTTCTCCTTCTACTTCAATAAAAATCTTTGAAGCTGCTACTCTATTGCGAGCAAGTTCAGGGATTTCATTTATTCCAATTTCTTCTGTGGAATTGAATGATTGGTCGAAAAAAATAAAAAAAGATAACATAGCTACGCTGATTATAATTGCGTAGACGAAAATATTTTTGACCCATCTATTGTTCATTTTTTGATGTAAAAATTATATTTCTTTATACTTGTAATGCAAATAATTATTGACTTAGTTAAATTTTACCATATGAGAGTTTGAAAATTATTAACATTATTAATATGAAGTAATAATTTAATTTTATGTAATATATTTATCATTTTTACTAATTACAGCGATTGAGATTGTATATGATGATTGTTATATTTTAAATGTGTTTAATTTTTAAATTAAATTTAATTATGTTGAATAAATAACTGATCACGGAGTAATAAAAATACAAAAAAAATATAGGGTAAACGGTAATATCAAAGTTTCTTCTGTTAGGGTAATTACTGGGGAAAATAATCAAGAATCAGTTGTTTTAGATACTGAAGAAGCAATAAAATTGGCTGCTAGTTCTGGGTTGGATTTGGTAGAGGTAGGACCTAATCAAAATCCACCTGTTTGTCGTGTAATGGACTATGGTCGTTTCAAGTATATACAAGGTAAAAAAGATAAGGAATCCTTAAAGGCTTCTAGAGCTGCTAGTAAAGTAAAGGAAGTTAGATTAAGTCCAGTTGTTTCTGAGAATGATTTAAATTCAAAAATGAATATTGCCAAAGGATTATTATTTCAAGGAGCTAAAGTTAGAGTGTTAGTAAGATTTAGGGGTAGGCAAAATGCACATCCCGAAATAGCAATGAATGTTTTACGTAAATTTGCTGAAGGTTTATCTGAATATTCAAAATTAGAGCGTCCTCCTACTAAAATTGGAAGATCAATAAATATAGTTCTTAATCCTATACCAGGAATTAAAAATAAAAGTTCTAATGAAAATATTGAGACTAGTGTCTCGGTATAGTTTAAGTGAGAAAATTTCATGCCAAAAATGAAAACACATAAGGGTGCTAAGAAAAGGTTTCATATAACTGGAACTGGTAAAGTTCTTCGTACAAAAGGGCCTAAAAGTCATTTTAGGCGAAGAAAGACGAAGAGAGTAAAGAGATTGTTTGGCGGTAAAGTTGCTCTTGATTCTGTTTCTTTCTCAAAAAATATCAAAGAATTTTTGGGAAGTTAATTGTTGAGATAACTATATAGATTTTTTGAGGTAATTTAATTGGCTAGAGTAAAAACAAGTGTTACTACACGAAAAAGACATAAAGCAGTTCTTTCTGCAGTTAAAGGACATAGAGGTTCTAGAAATAGAAGATATAGATTAGCTAGGGAATCTTTGACACATGCTTTAGCTTATTCCACTGCACATAGAAGGCTAAAGAAAAGGCAAAATAGATCTCTACAGATTACTAGAATAAATGCTGCTTCAAGAATAAATGGTATTTCATATAGCCAATTGATGTATGGAATAAAATCTAATGGGATTAATTTAGATAGGAAATCTCTTTCTGACCTAGCAATTTATGAACCTGAAGTTTTTTCAGAGATAGTTTCGAAAGTTAAACCTGTACAAAAATAACAACAAAACTATTCAACTAGAATGTTGTAATATCTATAGAAGCACTTATGAATACTAGCGCTAAATATAGCATAGAATATTTGTAGAAACCCAAAGATATCTTTTTTTTATTATCCTCTTTAGTTTTGATAATTTTTATGGAATATAAAATTAAAATTACAGATAAAATTATTGCAGTTATTAAATAAAATATTCCGAATGATTGATCAATGATTATTAATGTAATGGTAAACCAGGCAGTTATTATTGAATAAATTAGTATATATATTTGGGTATATTTAATTCCTTTTACTACAGGCAACATCGGAATATTAACCTTTTCGTAATCATCTTTTATTACTATTGAAAGTGCCCAAAAGTGTGGAGGTGTCCAGACAAAAATTATTATGAATAACCATATGGCTGTAAAATCAATTAATCCATTTGATCCAACCGAGAAACCAACTAATGCTGGCATACATCCGGCAGCTCCGCCTATTACAATATTTTGTGGAGTTCTTTTTTTTAGTATTATTGTATAGAGTATAAAATATAATGCAGTACCTAATATTGCTAATAAAGCAGCAAGCAAATTAGTAAATAAATATAACGTTGTAAAAGCTATAATATTTAGTAATATTCCCCATATAGTAGCTGATAAAGGAGATACTCTACCTTCAGCTACTGGACGATTTTTTGTTCGCCCCATAGCTTTATCAATTTTATGCTCATAAGACATATTTAGAGAACCAGCTCCTCCGCTAGCACAGGCACCACCAATAACTAAGGCTATAATTTCTTCAATCGTAGGAATCCCTTTCTTACCTATAAAACAACTGCAGATAGCTACGAGAAGTAGAAGGGACATTACTTTAGGTTTTGTTAGTGCAATATAATCTATTATTTTTACGTACATATTGAATAAATTTTGGTGAGATAATTATAATTTTGATATTTTTGGATTTTTCATTAAATTTGTGAGTAAAACTATTGTTGTCCAAATTATTGTAGCTATACTCAAATGACCAGCTCTTGACCATTCTGAAAAATTGGATAATGGAACTAAGGCTCCCCAAATTATTTGAGTGAAAATTGCTCCAATTCCAAAAGACGCTAATAAAATAATATTTTTAGAAAAAATTTTATTTTTATATATTATATAAAAAAAGTAACCTGTAAATATTACTGATAATAATGAAAAAATTCTGTGAAACATATGAATTATTTCTAAATTATTATTTGGTATTATAGAATCTCTTCCGCATAAAGGCCATGAAGGGCAATAATAACCAGCATTAGTCCAGACAGCATATGATCCACTGAGAATGGTTATTAGGATAAATAATCCGCTTAAAAAAAGTCCGTAGAAATAAATTTTGTATTGTTTATTTATATAAAAAAATAAGAATTTAACTTTTTGATAATTACCAGATGTATTAAAATCCACAAATAAGATTAATGATGTTACAGATAATAAAATGGTTATTTCAGCTAACATAAGGTGAATTGTTCTTACTGCAGGATTTAATTCTGATAAGACTACAAATCCTCCTAATAAACCAACTATAATTACCAAAATAAAAAGTAATAAAGATGATGTAATTAAACTTTTATTATATCTATGTCTTAAAAGTACTCTGATACATATTGTTAATATAAACAGTCCTACCAAAGTTCCCATTGATCTATGAGAATATTCTATTAATGCATGATATTCCAAAGGAGGTAACCATTTTCCGAAACAAGTTGGCCAATCGGGGCAACCATCACCTGAACCTGTTACTCTTGTGATGCCTCCAATAGTTATCTGACCTACGGTAGCTAAGACTGTAAGTAACAAAAAAAGCAACAGAGCATTATCTTTTTTATTGGGTGACACTCAAAAACTCCTTTTGTTATCTTCGTAAGAAAGATAAAATCAAAAATGAATTAAATATTTTCCTCTTTATTGTCTTGGGCGCCTAGTATTTCCCTGAATAATTGGTTCATTCTCGTGTATTTCACCGTTTCTAATCTTTATATTGTAATCACATTCAGGTGATGTGCAAACCCAAGCTTTATAGTGAACTGCTGCTCCTTGTCCACCAAAATCTGATAGTGGGACAAGTACCGCATCCTCATCATCACAATCTAAGCACGGTGGAAAATTCTTATTATCCAATCTACTTCCTCCATATTTCCAATTAATATTTAAAATAAACGTCACTTGTAAGTTATTGATTTAATAAGTGACAACTACAATATTACAGGAGGAAATTGAAAACTATAATAATATTTCACTATATATATGTTGAGTTTTGAAGATAAATAAGTAAAATTTTTAGATGTTAGTATTAGGAATAGAAACTAGTTGTGATGAAACAGCTGTAGGAATAGTAGATGGTCAAGGTAATCAAATTGCAAATATAGTTGCATCTCAAGCAGAGATACATTCGAAATATGGAGGAATTATTCCGGAAATTGCTTCGAGGCAACATATTTTAGATATAGGAAATACTACTTCTTTGGCTTTTAATAATGCTAATTTAGATTTAGGTGATATAGACGTAGTTGCAGTTACATATGGACCAGGATTAGCAGGATCATTAATTGTAGGATTGAATTATGCTAAAGGGCTTGCAAGTTCATTAGACATACCATTAGTAGGTGTAAATCATCTTGAAGGTCATATATATGCTGCTTGGATTAAGAATAAATCTTATTCTCCTATGCCATTTCAGGAACAAGTTAATAAAGAGAATAAAATTATGTGTTTATTAGTTTCAGGTGGGCATACAGAGCTTATTTTAATGGAAGATATTGGTGAATTTAATATAATCGGAGAAACTAGAGATGATGCTGCTGGAGAAGCATTTGATAAAGTGGCGAGGGTTATTGGATTAAATTATCCTGGTGGGCCAGAAATTCAAAGAATGTCTGAATTAGCAACAGAAAAAATAGATACTTTCCCAAGATCTTGGATTGCAGGAACTGATGATTTTTCTTTTAGTGGAATTAAGACTGCAGTAATTAATAGATCTAAAGAATTAGGATTCTATCCTCCAAATAAAAAGATTTTTCCTAAGGAAGATATACAATCTAGTATTTCTAGAGCTTTTCAAGATTCTGTCGTGGACGTTTTAGTTACTAAAACAATTAGAGCAGCTGATAAATTTAACTGTAAAGGAATTGTTCTTGTTGGAGGGGTTGCTGCTAATAAAGTATTAAGAGATCAATTATTATCAAATTCTCATTTACCTGTATCAATTCCACCAATTAATCTTTGTACAGATAATGGGGTAATGATAGCTATGGCAGGATTAAATAATTTTAAACGAGGTAAGGTAAGTGATATGTCATTAGATATTTTACCGAGTCTAAGAATTTAAATTTATAAGTTTAATTTATTACGTAACGGTACTGGTGATTTACTCATAGGATGTAGATTTTTTACATTATTAATTATTTCTTTTATTTCTTTTATTTCTTTTTTGTTGAGATCAATCTTTATAAAAACCTTTGGATTATTTGTATGAAAAGTTACTAATAAGTTTTTTGGTTTTTTGAAATGGTTTACTAATAAAAAGATTGATGCCAAAAGTACTACTACTGAAAAGCTGTAAGCTATTATTGGATTAAATATTATCTGTAATAAAATAGGTATTGAAATTATTCCTATAAATCCTAAAAAAAGAGATTTACTCTTTTTTTGTTTGTTAGTAGTTTTAATTGAAATTATATCGGTTAAAAAAAAATCAGATGATTCATCATAATTTGAATGACGTATTGTATTTGTTGAGATATTGATAAATAATTCTTTATTTTTAGATATAAAAGTATAATTATTTTTCATATTTTTTCACATTAGTAATATAAAAAAGGAATATTTCATTTATAAAATACAAGTAATTAAATCTTCTCTTTTTTTATTTTATTTAACAATTCTCTAGAATAGGTAAACATAAGTTGACGTATATCTACAGCACTAAAAGTATCTGATGCTACAAGTTTACCTGCTTTTCTTGTTCTATTTTCTGCATCATCAGTTATTCTTATTCTTTCTTTATGATCTGGTTCTCCAGGATGTCCAAGCGAAGCAGCTAAATCATTTGGTCCACCTGTAATACCTGTCAATCCTTCGACATCTAATATATTATTTAAATTTTCCCAAGCTATTTTGGATTCAATTTGAGCCCAAACCAACATATTTGAATTAGTCCACTTAGCAAATTCTAATTTTCCACCATACTTTTTTTCCAATAATATTATGTCATCGAATTCTGTACCTCGACCTCCACCCCATGATCTTTTACCATGTGGAGGAAATAGACATGCATCTGAGAGATTTTGCGCTTCTTCAGCATTGTTAATATGAGGTCCTGTAATACCTTGAACACCTCTATCTAGGAATAAATTTACCCAATATGGAGTTGAATCCGGAACCCGTGCAGTTACGCTCATATTATATCCATTTGCAACCCGACATATATTATCAATAGCTTCTGTAGGGAAGTAACCATGTTCTCCATCTATATGCACAGCATCAAAACCTACATGAGCCGCAAGCTCTACTAGGTGTAATGATGGGAAATCTAGAGTAAAGACTGCAGCTTTTCTTCCAGTATTATTAGCTTTTATTATTGTATTTTCAATCATAAATTTACCCTTATAATTATTATTGATCTATAACAGATCCATCTTCATGTAAACGAGTTTCGACTTCTCTTACTACTGTAGGACAGTCTTTTACAGCTGTATCTTTTAGACTTACACCAATACCTGGTTTAGTAGGTAATAGTAAATAACCTTTTCCATCATGTATAGGAGCATCTGAAACCATTTTCGATTTAGGAGGGATATGTTCACCTATAGGATATTCTTGAAGAGCAAAATTAGGTATTGAGGCTGCAATTTGTAGGCATGCTGCTGTAGAGACAGGAGACAGAGGGTTATGTGGAACAACACCTACATGGTTAGCTTCTGCAAGAGATGCAATTTTTTTTGCTCCAGATATACCTCCAACTAAACAAACATCAGGTCTAACATATTGGACTGAATTTCTTGATAATGACATTTGGAATTCCCACATTGAAGTAAATCTTTCTCCTGTTGCTATAGGAATGTTAATTTTATCTGCTACGTATGCCATTTCATCAAAATTATCAGGTGTTATTGGATCTTCAAAAAAGAAAGGATTAAATTTTTCTATTCCTCGACCTAGTTGGACCGCTTCAGTAGGAGTTAATCTTCGATGTATTTCTATACACAAATCTACGTCATTACCAACAGCTTCTCTATAATTCTTTACTGTTTCTATTGCATCATCTATTTTATCTGCATGAGTTTTAAAATATCTTTCGTTTCTATTTTCATCTAAAAATGGAGTTAGATGTCCTACTGCTGTAAATCCATCTTTTTTTGCTTGTATAATGCCAGAAATTAATTTTTCTTTTGTATTACCAAAAACATGGTAATATACTCTAGCTTTATCTCTAACTTTACCTCCTAATAATTGATAGACAGGAACTTGGAAATGTTTACCCATAATGTCCCATAATGCAATATCAATAGCGCTAAGGGCTCCCATTATTGCTGATCCTCTAAAATGAGAAAATCTGTACATATATTGCCAGTGGTGTTCAATTAGTAATGGATTTTTACCAAGTAAATAATCAGAGAATTTTGTTATTGCGGATGCTGAAGCTTCTAAAAATCCCCATGCTCCAGACTCTCCTATACCAACTAAACCATTGTCTGTTTCAATTTTTACTAATAAATATTGATCTATCATTAGTGGGGTTACATTTTTAATTTTCATTATATTATGTCTTTTTTTATATTAATTTATAAATATATAAATACAAATATTATCCACCGCCAACAGGCCGTACAATTTCTACAGTATCCATATCTTTTAATTTAGTTTTTTTGTATTCATTTTTTGGAATAATATTACCATTAATGGCGATTGCAATTGAAGATAAAGAAAGTTTTATATCATCAAGTAATTCAGAAACAGAAATATCATCGTTAAATGATTGATTTTTTCCATTTAATTTAATAATCATATTCGTATTATATATTTATTATCTTATCCCAATGATTTTGGATAAAGATTTTGTAATATTATAAGGATTTTTATTTTTCGTAATTTCAGAAATTAATGCTATCCCATCAGCTCCTGATTCAATTACAGATTCTGCATTTTGTTCCGTTATACCCCCTATAGCAATAATTGGGATGTTTGTTTTATTTGAAATATTTTTTATTAATTTTGTCCCAGAATAAATTCCATTAGGATGTGAATGAGATTTAAATACGCTTCCTGCGATAATATAATCTAATTTATTTTTTTCTGAATTTATTGCTGAATTTATACTATGTACAGATTGTCCATATAATTTATTTTTTGGTAACGATGAAAATTTAGAAATATTTATTTCTTCAGGAAAATGAGTTCCTGAAATATGTGATGAAAGAGAAGGAAATTTTGAATTTATCATTATACATATTTCATTTCCAGCAATTTGATAAATTTTTTCTGAAAATTTTTCTAATAGATTTATTGCAGTGTTTTTGTCTCTAATTTGGATCATATTTACTCCGCCGTCGATAGCATATTTTGTAAATTCAAGAAAAGCATTATATTTTTCCTGTTTGGGTAAATATGGAGTAACAAAACAAAGAATTTTTTGTGGTAATTTATTCATTTACTATGAATTAATAGTTCCTGCTGTAGGGCTACTTGGAGAAGCAGAATCAATAATCGGAATACGTCCAGCTAAAAATGCATTTCGTCCTGCAGTGACACCTTCTTTAAATGCCTTACCCATTAGTCCCGGATTTTGTGCTTGAGCTATTGCAGTATTAACAAGTACTGCATCAGCTCCCATTTCCATAACTAAAGATGCATCAGAAGGGACTCCTAAACCTGCATCTATAACTACGGGTATAGATGAATTTTCTATAATAATTTGAATTTCTTCTTTAGTTGTTACTCCCTTACCAGATCCTATAGGAGATCCAAGTGGCATTACAGTAGCACAACCTAAGTCTTCTAATCTTTTTGCAAGTACTGGATCAGCGCCTATATAAGGTAAACATGTGAAACCTTCATTGATTAATACTTTTGCAGTCTCTACTGTACCAATAGGGTCGGGTAAAAGATATTTACTGTCTGGGATGACTTCAATTTTTACCCAGTTAGAACCAGTTACTTCTCTTGCTAATTTTGCACAAAATATAGCTTCTTCAGATGTGGTAGAACCTGCTGTGTTAGGTAAAATTTGATATTTATTCCAATCTAAATGATCAAGAATGGTTTTTTGATTTGGATTATCAAGATTAAGTCTTCTAATTGCAACTGTAATTATTTCTGTTTCAGATAATTCTACTGACTCTATTAAATCTTTAATACTTCGGTGCTTACCAGTTCCTGTCATTAAACGTGATTTAAACGTTTTACCATCTATACTTAATAAATCTTTCATAATATTTAATAATACTTCTTTATGTGATTTTGAATTAAATTCATAATATAATTTTATTTTAGCTTATACGATTTCATTTGAAAAATGTAATTTATTTTTCAAAGAATTTTATATAAAAAAGAACAAATTTCTAGATATGGGAAAAATAATACCAGTTGGCCTGATAATAGATTTAGATGGTACATTACTACCTTATTCAGATATTCCTAATACTAAAGTAGTTAATTCGTTAAGATCTTTAGCTAAAAAAAATATCCCGATAATTATTTGTTCAGGAAGAATGCGTGAAGGGGTTTCTTATTATGCAAAATTATTGAATTTATCTTTTCCTCAAATTTCAGATAATGGAGCTAAAATATTTGATCCTATCAATGATGTAGTGATTTATGAGGCATATATAGATAGTAATGAAACTAAAAAAATTCTAAATCAAATTGATTTTTTAAATAAATCTTTTTTTATAGGACAGTCAGGTAAATTATTGCATACTCTTGAAAATGTAGACTTTACAAGTATTACTTCCATTACTATACGTCTTTCTAGTGTTTTAGAAGTTGAAGAATTAAAAGATAAATTTTCCAATCGTCTAATATCGGCTGATGTTTCTATAGGAAGTAAAAATGAATGGTATATAAATCTTACTAAGAAGGGAGTTGATAAAGGATCAGGAGTTTTTAACTTATGTAAAATTTTAGGGTTCGATCCTAAAAATTTTGTTGCAGTAGGAGATGGATTAAATGATATTTCTATGTTTAAAACTGTTGGTATTTCTGTAGCTATGGGACAGTCAACTAAAGAAGTAAAAGAAAATGCTGATTTAGTCGTAGGTACTGTAGATGATAATGGACTCTTAGATGTAATAAAAGAATTTTTTATTTAGAATCTTTTTTTATTCGAAAAGACTGAATACTATTTTTTATTCCTTTACCTAAGTAATTTATTTCTTTAATAAAATTCGACTTATATTTATTAGAATATTCTCCAGTATTTCTAATTTTATTATATCTATTTTTCACTAAAGAATATGAACTTATTTTATTTAGATTTGAAAGCTCATAAATTAATGATTTTTCTACTAATTTGATAGTTTCTTTTGGATTATCATGAGCACCTTTTATTGGTTCTTGTATTATTTCATCTATTACTCCTATTTTTTTACAATCTAAAGCTGTTAATTTAAGAGCATTAGCAATATCATCTATCCCTTCTATTTCATTTGTTTCTATTTTTGCTGCTGCTTCTGGTTTTACAGATGCATAGATAGAATTTTCCATCATTAATGTTCTATCAGTAACACTAAATGCTATAGCAGATTCAGATATTCCTTCTCCAATAATTATTGATATTGATGGAACATTTATATTTGATATTTCATTTATACAGTTAGAAATTGAACTAGCTAATCCTTGTTTTTCATTTAAAGTACCTATTTGGGGTCCTAAAGAGTCAATTAGTGTTATAAAACATAAATTTAATGATTCAGCTAATTTAGCACCTCTTATTGCTTTTCTGAAACCAGACGGAGTAATTTCCCCCATGGTATATTTTTTATTTTCGAGTAGAAAAGATTTTTCTTGTGCTGCTATTACTACAGTCTGCCCAGAGATTTTACCTAAACCTAAAATGATTGATTTATCCTCGTTAGAAATTCTATCTCCATGAAGTTCTACAAAATTTGTAAATAAATTTTTTAAGTAATATTTTGAAGTTGGACGTTTTCTATTTCTGGCTATATTAATTGTTTGTTTTGGGTTTTTTTTAACAAATTTTTTATTATTGTATTTTTGTTTAGATTTGAGTAATAAATTTGTTGATATTAAAGATAAAATCGTTGTAATTTCATTTTTTATTTCATGTCTTTCAATAATTTTATCTATTTGACCGTTATCTAAGTAAAATTCTGATAAATGATCTTCATATATATGGTTGTTTTCAACTTCACGTAATTCACCTAGTGAAGCAAATCCTAAATGTGCTTTTGGCTCTGAAAAAATAATATCTGCCATTGAAGCAAAACTTGAAAAAACAGGTCCTGTACAAGGGTTACCAAGTATTACAATGAAAGGATTATTGTTTTTTTTGACTGATTTTGTAGATATTACAGTTTTTGCCATTTGATGTAGAGATAATATACCATCTTGAAACCTCTTTCCAGAAGAAGTAATTATTCCTACAGCTGGAAGTTTATTTTTTCCTGCGTATTCTAATGCTAAAGATATCTTTTCTCCTACTACCAAACCCATAGTGCCTCCGAGAAAACTTGAATCTAAAATTATTAATACCGATCTGTTACCACCTATCAAACATTCTCCTGTAATAACAGCTTCATTAAGATTCGTTCTCTTTTTGTCATTAGTGAATCTTTCTTTGTATGAGTTTTTAGGTGAGAAATCGGTAGTATTTCTTGATTCTATCCATTTATTTATTTCCCGAAATGATCCTCTATCAGATATGATTGCAATTTTTCTTCTTAGAGTGGTTGTATAATGATATCTACAGGAAGGGCAAATTCTAAATCTTTTATATAAATTAGAATTTATTATTTCATGATCACAAACTATACAATTGTTATGTAGTTTTTGTAGATCGATTAAATCTCCTATAGAATCAATTTTTTTTTCTAAGTCGGAATTTTTATTTGTCATTTATTTAATTAATTATTATTTTGATAAATCATTATAATACTTGCCTTGGTTTTCCTCCATCTCCAGGTCCAACTACTCCATTTTCTTCTAACTCGTCCATTAATCTTGCTGCCCTAGGGTATCCAATCCTTAATCTTCTTTGCAATAAAGAAACAGATAATGTCCTTTGTGATTCAGTTAGTTGAAGAGCATTATTGTATAAAGAGTCATCGCTAGTATCAGATATATCAAAATCAGGGCTGTCTTCGATAGGATTTATTGATAATTCAGGTAGATCTGGACCAGATTGATTTTTCCAATGTTGTACTATTTTTTCTATTTCTACGTCTGTAAGCATTACACCTTGAATTCTTGTAGGTTTTGCTCTATCAACAGGAAGATATAACATATCTCCCTTTCCTAGCAGTTTTTCTGCACCAGGTGAATCTAATATAGTTCTTGAATCTATTTGAGACATTACGGAAAAAGATATTCTACTTGGAAAATTTGCTTTAATTAATCCTGTTACAACATCGACCGATGGTCTTTGTGTAGCTACTACTAAATGTACACCAGTTGCTCTTCCTAATTGCGCTAATCTAACTAAGAGTCTTTCAATTTCGCCTGCAGCAGTTAACATTAAGTCTGCTAATTCATCTACTAATACTACAAGATAAGGCATTCTTTGATTGGTTTTAGCATTATAAGAACTAATATTTTTCACTCCTGCTACTTCTAATAATTTAAATCTATCCATCATTTCAGTAACTAGAGATTTAAGTATAATTATTGCTCTTTCAGTTTCTACTACTACAGGATTATAAAGATGTGGTATACCTTGATATGGTGTTAACTCAACTCTTTTAGGATCTAACATAATCATTCTTACTTGTGTGGGATTTAATGTCATTAATAATCCAGTTATTATTGCGTTCATACAAACACTTTTTCCTGAACCAGTGGATCCGGCAATTAAAGTATGAGGCATCTTAGCTAGATCACACATTATTGGGTTTCCATCAGTTCCTATTCCTAATGGAACAGGTAGTGCAGAGTCTTTAGTAAATTTTTTCCACTGTACAGAATCAGTAACTGATCTTATTGTAACTTTTTGAGGTTTTTTATTAGGAACTTCAATTCCTACTACTGATTCTCCAGGAACAGGAGCTTCAAATCTTAAACTTGGGGATGCTAGTGCAAGTGCCAAATCTTTTTCTCTATTAAGTATAGTATCTACTCTAACTCTTTGAGCTCCTGATTTTTGATCTCCTTTCCATCCAGGTTTTACGCCATACATAGTAACAGTGGGTCCAGATTTAACATCTTCTGAATCGACTGATACATCTATTCCATATTGATCTAATGATTTTTCAATTAAGTTTTTTGTTTCAGTAATCTCTGATTGGCTTACTCCTTGTAGGGGAGCTATTTCTAATATATTTTTATCAGGAAGTTTCCAGTTAAATTTAATTGCAGATGTATATTCATTTTTGGGAGCTTTAATTTCTGGGGAGTTATTCCATATTTGGGAATCATTTTCTTTAATAGGAGAAGTATTTTCAGTATTTTTTTTTGAGATTTTCACTTCATCTTTATTGTTTTTTACTAATTTTGGATTGCTATTTATTGAATTTATCAGTTGAGAAATAAAATTTTTCAACTGATAAATTTTATTTACTGTAGATGCAGATAAGATTAAGTTTGAAATTTTCATCAATTTTTTTATAATTTTAAGGAAAAATTTTGGGTAAATAATAAACAATCCTATAATTATTAGAAATAGACCTCTAATAAATAGTTGAATTATATGAAAATATGAGTAGTCATATTGATTCCAATAGAAAGGTTCCCTTGCCATTAATATTGAAAGATCTCCCCCTATACTATTAATTTCTACACCATATAAATTAATAGGAGATGTTAGACCCATAAATGTAATAATTGAAATACAAATAAAAAAAATTAAAGTTAAAATTTTCCAAGTTTTGACTACTGTTTTAAATTGAAATATAAGCATATAAAACAAACTTATGAAAAAGGGGAATATAATAATTACCGAGGCACCTAATATTTTATAAGTATACTCACGGGAGATTGTTATTGCAGTTACAAACAAGATTATTGAAATTAATGTGTATAAATATTTAAATGTTAATTTCTTGTTAATTATTTCTCTCATGAATGTATTATATTTCAATAGTAGAAATAATTACCATGGGAGTAAATTCCATGTTTTTACGTAAAAACTCTTTAGAAGATTTTTCTAAGCTATATTCTAATTCCTTTATAGTGGAATTGGTTTGAAAATTTAAACTTTTCAAAATGTCACTTAATTTTTCGAGAAGTTTAATGTTTTTTTTATTATTTGTTATACCAAAAGATTTAATCTCAATTGATTTAAATAAATTTTCAGAAGAATAGTCTATACTACAAAAAATTATTACACCTGTTTTTGTATTATATTTTTTATGTTTAGATATATTATTGTTATTATCTAAATATATTTCACCACTATTTATTGAACCAGATACCTGCCCCTTTGTATTATTAAGTTCTAAAATTTCTCCATCCTCTATTAAGAAAACATTTTCATCCTTAATACCACATTCTTTGGCAAGATTATAATTTGCTTTCAACATACGATAATCTCCGTGAATAGGTAAGTAATTTTTTGGCTTTATTAAATTAATCAACATTCTAAGTTCTTCTTTTTTTCCATGACCACTTGTGTGAGTAATTAGATTATTATTTGTAATTACCTTTGCACCTAACCTTACAAGATCATCTATTGCTTTATTAATTCCTAATTCATTTCCTGGTATTACACTTGCTGACATTATAACTGTGTCATTTTCCTTTATTTTTATTTTTTTATGATCATTATTAGATAATTTAACTAGAGAGGAGGAGGTTTCTCCTTGTGACCCAGTTATCATTATTATTATTTGATTATCTGGTAATTTTAAACATTGGTTTAAAGGTAAATCGTTATCCTCTAAATCAAGATATTTAAGATTTTCTGAAATCTCAGAATTATTAATCATACTTCTACCAGCAAACGAAATTTTTCTTTTACATAGCTTTGCAATAAAACTTATCATTTGCATTCTAGAAATTAGAGAAGCAAAACTACATACAAAAACTCTACCTTTAGTTTTTGAGATAATACTAAACAAACTTTCAAAAACTTCTTTATCTGAACTTGAATACCCTTCTTCTTCTGCATTAGTAGAATCTGCCATTAAAAGCAAAGTTTCATTATTTGCTAAGTTTGCTAGGTTTGCTAGGTTTGAAGGATTTCCAATTATTGGATTATGATCAATTTTAAAATCACCTGTGTGAATAATGTTACCATTATTTGTTTCTATACATATCCCATTGGAATCGGGTATTGAGTGGCAAACTTCAAACCATTTAACGTTGAAATTTCCTATTTTATATTTCGTTTCAATATTAATAGTAGTAATGTCTACAGAAGATGTTTTAAGTTTCTTTTTTTTAATTATTTCAACAGCAAATTTTGGAGCATAAATAGGTACTTTTAAATTTTTAATCAAATATGGTATTGCTGCAATATGATCTTCATGTCCATGTGTAATTAATAATCCTTTAATTTTCTTGTGATTTTTTTCTAAATAATCGATATTTGGGATAATTATATTTACTCCATCTAATTCTTCATCTGGGAATGTACCTCCAGCATCAATGATTAATAATTCGTTATTTTGTTCAATTACCATCATATTTTTACCGATTTCACCGAGACCACCTAAAGGAATTATTTTTATATTTGAATCTATGATTTCCATATGTATCTTAGTTTATTACTTTTTATTTTTTGTTGATAAAGAAGAACGTAATAATTCTGGGATTCTTGACATGTCTAATTTTAGAGTTTCTAATATTTTAGGATTATATAGAGCTGCAGCTGGATGATAGATAGGGTATAATATTCTGTTCTTCCAGGGTATATTTTTCCCATGGTCTATCGAAATTTTTCCGGTAGGTATGAAATGTAATAGGGCATATTTTCCCAGTGTAACAATTATTCTTGGATTTATAATTTCGATTTGTTTCATTAAATAATTTTTGCATGATAAGATTTCATTTTCTAAAGGATTCCTATTATTTGGAGGTCTACACTTTACTACATTAGTGATAAAAACATCTTCTCTATAAATAGGAACTTCAATAAACAGTTTCTCTAGTAGATTCCCAGCTTTTCCAACAAAAGGCAACCCAATTTCATCCTCTTTAGACCCGGGTGCTTCCCCGACAAACATTAAAGTAGCAAAAGGCGGCCCCACTCCTGGCACAGCATTTTTTCTTCCTGAAGATAAACTACATTTTTTACATGTAATTACTAATTCATTAATTTTTTTTAAGTGATTTGAATTATCGGATTTATCTATTAACAACCGTTAGTTCTCGAGAGCAATATTATTTCATATTAGAAAAAATATATATTGAACTAATCTTTTATATTATTAGATTTAAGATATGTTACAGCATCATTAACCGTAAGAATTTTTTCTGCATCCTCATCAGAAATTTCCAGTGGATTATCATCAGTTCCAAATTCTTCCTCAATCGCCATTATTAATTCCACAACATCCAAAGAATCTGCTTCTAAATCTTCTGTGAAAGAAGATTCTGGTTTAATTTCTTCTATATCTACTGATAACTTATCTGATGCGATTTCTCGTACCCTATCTAGCACACTGGCCATTCTGTTTCCTCCATGTGTATAAAATTTATTTTCTTATTTTAACGATAATATAATTATAATTATAATAACAGTGTTACAAGAATACCATTTATTAATGATCCTGATGAATCAGAACCTAAACATGATGCTACTTCTATAGACTCATTAATTATTATAGGTTTTGGTAAATTGGGATCAATTATGGATTCTGAAATAGCAACACGGAGTGAATTTCTATCTACTGAAGACATTTCGTTAATATTGAATCCTACTGTAGCGCTAGATATTTTCTTATCAATAAGGTCAGCTTTTTCTGTAATATTTTTTAGTATATTTCGAGTTAGTTCTTTATCTTTTTTTCCAATCTTTTGATTTTCTAACAACCTTTCAGAAATCTTTGATAATTCAATACCAGACATTTCAGATTCATAAAGACTTTGCACAGAAATTATTCTAGCTTTTCTTCTTCCATCAACAACTTTTGGAGTTGATTCTGACACCCTATTCCCCTCTACTAATATATCTAAATTGTCTGATTGCATTTTACATATTACTATGTAGCATAACTTTCGACGTCATCAAAATTTGAAATGGATGTAACCGTTGGAGAACCATCAATTCTTTTCATTATTCCTGAAAGAATTTTTCCATGTCCTATTTCAAAAAAATCATTAATGCCTGTATTCATCATATATGTGACCGAATTGTTCCACTGTACACATGAAGTTAATTGCATTTCGAGTTCTTTTTTTATTTCATCTACAGTATTTAAAGGTTCAGCATTTACATTACCAATGATAGGAATTAATGGATCATAAAATTTAATATTATTCATTGCTGTTTTTAGTCCATTTTTAGCTGGAGACATTAAGCATGAATGAAAAGCACCATCTACTTTTAGGGAGATAGCTTTTTTTGCTCCTCTTGCTGTTGCCAGATCTAATGCTGTAGCTAAGGAAGCATGGTCACCACCAATGATTATTTGTTTTGGTGTATTGATAGTACAAATTTCTGTACCGGAATCATTGCATATCTCTAAAGCAGTCACTTCATCTAAGCCAATCAAAGCTACCATTCCACCTGGTTTTTTATCACATGCCATTTGCATCTGTTTGCATCTTTCAAGTACTAATTTTACTGCATCTGCAATTGAAAAAACACCAGCTACTGTTAGAGCAGAATATTCACCTAAACTGTGTCCTGCTACTATAGAAGGAGTTGAAATGGTATCAGTAGTTTCCTCAATAGATCTCCATAAAGCTATTGAAGTAGCTAATATGGCTGGCTGAGCATTTTCTGTACGAGTTAATTCATCTTTGTCACCTTCAAACATTAAATTTGAAAGATTTCTACCTAGTATTTCATCTACTTCATCAAATACATCTCTTGCAGCAATAGAGTTGAGATATAAACTTTTCCCCATCCCTATATCTTGCGATCCTTGACCAGGGAAAATGAATGCTGTTTTTGTGATATCTTTTGACATGTTTTTAACCTAGTTAACTATCCAGAAGTGGTTGATTCTAATCTATTATCCAAATCCCAATTTCCTGGCATAGTTTTACCTTTATAATTACCGCAGAAATTACATATTCTATGAGGCTGTATAACAGAATCACAACCGTTACAAACTGAAAGGGCAGGACTTTCAATTGAGTTATGAGCATTACGTTTACCTTTTCGCGCTCTAGAATGTTTTTTCTTTGGTAGTGGTGGCATAATATTCCTCAGGATATAATTTTGGACCTAATTTATTAGTTTTTCAAGTATATACAGGTACAGATTTTTTAAACTTTATGCACAAATACATTTTTTTAGATTCAGATTAGCCAAACATATTTTACATAATCCGAGGCAATTATCTTCACATAATTTTTTTATAGGAATCACTGAAACTAAATAATCTTTCAATATTTCATAAAGGTCTATTTGATTATAGATATCTATTACGTATTTATTAGAACCATGAAATTTATTTTGGATAATAGTATCTTCAATATTATAAAAACTAATAAATTCTTCTTCAAAATTTGTTTCTAGATTCATCATTATTGATTGTAAACATCTATCACAATAATCTTTATATTTAGCTCCTATATCTCCATAAACTAATATATTCTTATGTGTTTTGAGCATTGTAATTTTACAAACAATGTCAATAAAATTTTGTTTTCCAGCTGAAAAATTCTCTAGTTTGAATTTATGTTTTCTTTTTTCCCCAACATTTTTGGATAATAATGTTGCGACGTTAAATATCATTATTCTTTTATTTTAGAATAGCTCTACTTATAACTAATCTTTGTATTTCAGAAGTTCCTTCATAAATTTCAGTAACTCTTTGATCTCTATACATTCTTTCTACTATTGAAGGTTTAAAATAACCTGTACCACCATGAATTTGTAATGCTTTATCTACAACCCTTCCGCAAACTTCTGAAGAAAACAATTTTGCCATTGCTGCCTCTTTGGAATAAGTAAGTCCTTCATCATGTCTTTTAGCGGCTCTCCATGTCATTAATCTTGCAGCATCTAATTCAGTAGCCATATCCGCTAGCATAAAAGATATACTTTGATGTTGGCTAATTGGTTTATTAAAGGTTCGTCTTTGTTTAGAGTAATCTAAAGCTGCATTCATCGCACCTTGAGCAAGGCCTACACATTGAGCTGCTATCATGATACGACTAGAATCTAAAATTTGTAAGGCAATTGAATATCCATCTCCTTCATCCTTTATTCTGTTTTCGACTGGAATAATACAATTATCGAATATTATTTCTGCCGTAGAAGATCCTCTCATTCCCAACTTACCGTGTTGTGGAATTACACTTAAACCTTTTGTATTTTTATCTACAATTAATGCACTTATTCCCTTATATCCTGCTTCTTTATCACTTGTACAGAAAACAACAAATACATCTGCAACTTCTCCATTAGTTGTAAAAATTTTGCTTCCATTCAATAGATAACTATTAGTATCATGTTTTGAGATTTTTGTGTTTAATCCTAAAGCATCAGAACCGTTTTGTGGTTCACTAAGAGAAAAAGCCGCTATTTTTTTTCCAGTAGAAAGTAAAGGTAACCATTTTGTTTTTTGGTCAAAATTACCAAATCTGCTAATTGTTTGCGAACCTAAAGATACGTGGGTTATCAGTATAGTGCTAGTAGACCCACAAACAGATGCAATTTCTTCAATCACAACCATCATATCTACATATTCCCCTCCTGATCCACCAAATTCTGAATCTAAGGTTAACCCAGTTAAACCTAAGTTAGCTAAGCCTTTAAATTGATCAATTGGAAATAGTTCTTTTTCATCAATTTCATGTGCTTTAGGAGCAAGTTCAGCAATAGAGAATTCTCTAGCAGTTTGTTGTAGAATTTTTTGTTGTTCACTATAAAAAGATTGCATAATTTATTGTAACCCTGAAAAAACGATAAAGTAAAATTTATTTCTTAATGATGTCGAATAAAATTGGTCTTTTAATACAATTTAGATAATATTTAATTACTTAGGAATAATTACAATGATTAATCAAAAGTTAAGAATTATTGGGATTGATCCAGGATTGAGTAACACTGGATATGGAATTTTAGACGTAAATTTTAACCATTTTAAGGCTGTAGAAGGTGGTGTTATACGAACTAAATCTTCTGATCCTATCGAAAAAAGACTACATATAATTTTTGAAAACATATCACAAATTATTGAAGAATTTTCTCCTGTTGAAATGGCTATAGAAGATCTACATTCACGTGTAAAATTTGCGAAAACAGCTATATTGATGGGGCATGCTAGAGGTGTTATTGTTATGGCTGCAGGTAGATCAAATATAAATGTAATAGATTATCAACCTACGAAAGCTAAGAATTTAGTTTCTGGATTTGGAAGAGCTAGTAAAGATCAGATTAAACAGGCTGTTTCTATGCATCTAGGTGAAATACAAGTCACTAAAAATGAGCATGTTGCTGATGCTTTTTCAATAGCGTTGTGTCATGCTATGGTAAGGAATTCTTTACAAAGAAGTTAATAATGATAACTTACATTAAAGGTATAATACGAGAAATAAACCAAGATCCATGCTCTATTATTGTTTTGGCAAATGATATAGGTTATCAAATAAATTTACCTGTTTTTGTGTATGAATCTATTAAGTTAAGTAATTTAAAAAAAGATGATTTTATAGAATTAGAAATTTATTATCATATTACTGAAAGGCAACCTAAACCTCTTTTAGTTGGTTTTCGCCATGCCGCTGAGAGAACTTTTTTTGAACAACTTGTACAAGTAGAAGGTATTGGACCTATTAAGGCAGCATCTGCATTAGTATTGCCAGTGTCTACCATAGCATCAGCTATTGAAACTGAAGATATTTCTATTCTTCAACAATTACCTGGTATAGGTAATAGAGCTGCTCAAAAAATTATTGCTACATTAAGAGGTAAGGTAAGTGCTACTGCATTGTTGAGAGATGGTTTGATCCAAGAAATAGATGATAATACAAAACAAATTAATATACGTAATGAAGCAATTGAAGCTTTACTAACTTTAGGATATAGAAATAATGAAGCTAAAAATCAAGTTGATGAAGTAATAAATAAATCTTCAGAGGTTATAGAATCAACTGAAGATATAATAAAAGAAGTTTTCAAAAACAAGATTAAGTAATTAGACTTTATTAGAAAAATGGAAAATAATTCGGAAAGTAGAGAAAGAATATTAAAATCTTCAAAAGAAGATTTTATTGATAATTCAAATGGAAATAATAACCTAGAATCTGAATATAAAGTTAATGATTTACGTCCTAAGCAATTTTTAGATTATGTTGGTCAGGAATCTGTCGTTCAAAGTATAGCTATAGCAGTATCTGCGGCTAAAGAAAGAGGGGACCCTCTTGACCATTCTTTATTTCATGGGCCTCCTGGTCTAGGCAAGACAACTATTGCACATATTATTTCTCGAGAAATAGGAAGTCAATTGATTCATACTTCTGGACCAGCTCTAGATAGACCAGCAGATGTTGTAGGGCTTTTATCAAATTTAAATAAATCAGATATTTTGTTTATAGATGAAATTCATCGCCTTTCTAATTCTGTAGAAGAATATTTATATTCAGCTATGGAAGATTTTAGAGTAGATTTTGTGACTGGTTCTGGTGCATTTGCTAAAACAATTAATTTACCTTTATTACCATTTACCCTTATAGGTTCCACAACTAGGGTAGGTATGTTAAGTGCTCCTCTTAGAGAGCGATTTGGATTATCTTATCATTTAGATTATTACTCAATAGAAGAATTATCCAAAGTAATAACGCGTTCTTCAGGCATATTAGGATTACAAATAGATAAATCTTCTGCCAAAGAAATTGCAAAAAGATCTAGAGGGACTCCTAGGATAGCTAATCGCTTATTGAGAAGAGTTAGAGATTATTGTCAAGTAAAAAATTATGGTAATCTACACATTGATATAGTTACCGAAGCACTAGATAAAGAAGGAGTAGATTCTTTAGGTCTTGATCGTTTGGATAGAGTATATCTTAATACTCTGTTTAATAATTATCAGGGTGGACCAGCTGGGATACAAGCTCTTGCGGCAACAGTTAATGAAGATCAACAAACTTTAGAAGATGTAGTTGAACCATTTTTACTAAAAATAGGCTTTTTGGTTAGAACTTCACAAGGAAGAAAGATAACAAATAAAGGTATTGTACACTTAGGTTATACTGTAGACGATAATATTCAGGGGAAATTAGTTTAACTAAGTAGTTTCTTCATTCAATTCTATACTGGCAGATTTTATTAATTCGTCAGGTATATCATCAAAAGAGGAGTAGTTTAAGGAATACATTTTAGAATATAATCCTCCCAAAGATACTAATTCATCATGATTACCAGTTTCAATAATTTTTCCTTCTTGCAAAACGATAATTCTATCCGCTCCTCTAATTGTTGCCAGTCTATGTGCAATAACCATACCTGTTCTATTTTGTAATAATTTTGCTAGTGCCCTTTGAATTAACATTTCGGTATAACTATCAATACTAGCAGTAGCTTCATCAAGTATTAATATTTTTGTGTCAGCTACTATAGCTCTAGCGAATGATAGTAACTGCCTTTGACCTAAAGATATATTTGATCCTCTTTGTTCTAGTAATGTGTCATATGTATTCGGTAGCTTCATAATGAAATCATGTGCTCCCACAGCTTTTGATGCTTCAACTACATCAGCTCTGGTAGCTTTAGTATGTGAATATTTTATATTATCTAAAATTGATCCAGTAAATAAGAAAGGTTCTTGAAGTACCATTCCTACGTTCTCACCTAAAGATTTTTGTGTTACAGATCTAATATCTTTTCCTCCGATAATTATTTCTCCATCCCATACATCATAAAATCTATGTGTTAAAGATGTTATTGATGTTTTCCCGGAACCAGTTGGTCCTACCAATGCTACAGTCTCTCCTGGGTCAATATTAAAGCTTATATTTTTTAATACAGGTTGATTTTCAACATAACCGAAAGTGACGTTATTGAAGATTATTGAACCGTCTATATTTGTTAATTTTTTGGCTCCTCTTTTATCTTTCACATCTACTGGAACATCTATAATTTCAAAAATTCTTTCTCCAGATGCCATAGCTCTTTGAAATACAGAATAATGCATTGTTAAGGCTCTTATAGGATCAAAAAATCTTTGGACATATAATATAAAAGCTACTAAAGTACCAATTTGTAGGCTTCCATTTGTTATAAGTAAGCCTCCACCAATAGTAATTACACTTAAGGAAATTCCTGTAAGTGTATCAACAATTGGCATCATTATTACACTATATCTTGTAGCTTTGTTTTGGGCCTTTAGATTATCATGAGCTAATACATCAAATAAAGAATAGTTTACTTTTTCTCTAGTTAATCCTTGTACAGCTCTTACACCATTAATATTTTCAGATAGAGCGCCGCTTACTATAGATGCTGTTACTCTTGATTTAAGAAAAGCTCTTCTGGCATATGGTAACCATAAGATTCTTACTAATAGTAAAACTGGAATAACCCCTACCATCATTATTGCTAATTTCCAGTCAAGAAAAAATAAAGCAAAAATAATACCAATAATCAGTAGCAAATCACCTATGCCAATTGTAATGGTATGTAAAAATTCTTGTAATGCAGCTACGTCACCTTGAAGCCTAGACATCATTCTACCAACTTCTGTTTTATCCATAAAAGACAGAGAAACTCTCTGTAAATGTTCAAACATACTTCTTCTAAGATCTATAAGAACTTTTTCCCCAACTTTACCAATTATCATTTCTTGTAGATATCCAGAAATAAAATTAATTAGTATCCCAACAAAAAATGCCGCTATACAGAAAACAAAAATTTTATCCACCGTATTATTTTCTATAAGAGCCGAATCGATGGTATATTTTACAATTAAAGGTAGTAAAACCGAAGAAATAGAAAAAAATATTACTGCAATGATTGCATAGATTATTTGTTTCTTAAAAGGTTTAAGGTATTTGCCGAACCTTTTTACTATTTTTTGATCATAAGCTGTGCCAAAAATTTCTTCATCAAAAAAAGTATTTCTTTTTATTGAAGCTTTTGGAGGATTATTTTGTTTTTTATTTTCAGACTTTTGCAAATTTAATTCACTTTTGGCCTAATTTGTAATTCATAAAGTTCAGAATATTTACCACCTTTGGATATCAATTCCTCATGGGTTCCTCTTTCTTGGATTTTTCCAAATTCAAGAAAAATTATTTCATCAGCATGCATTAGCGAAGATAATCTATGTGAAATAATAATGGAAGTTCTACTCTTAGTGGCCTCTCTAAGAGCAATCCTGATTTTTTGCTCAGTAGCAGCATCTACTGCAGATGTAGAATCATCGAAAATAATAATTTTAGGTTTTAGTAAGATACTTCTAGCAATAGACAATCTTTGTCTTTGCCCACCTGATAAGGAAACGCCTCTT
Source organism: Chloroflexota bacterium (assembly GCA_002718415.1). GTDB lineage: Bacteria > Chloroflexota > Dehalococcoidia > Lucifugimonadales > Lucifugimonadaceae. The sequence continues at coordinate 30,448 of PBEM01000012.1, read as the reverse complement.
TCTCCTACCATGGTATTGAATTTATTAGGTAAGTTAGCAATATAATTGTAAAGTTGAGTATTTTTTGTAGCTACTTCAACATCTCTATCTTCAGCCCAAGGGTTACCATACGCTACATTTTGATCAATGGATGCTGTGAAAAGAAATGAATCTTGCTCAACGACACTAACTAAGTGCCTTAGAGACTCTAATGTTATGTCTTTAATGTCAACATTGTCGATAGTTATTGAACCTGATGTAGGATCATAAAATCTAGGAATAAGATGAGCTATTGTAGATTTTCCACTTCCAGGTGGACCTACGATACCTATAGTATGTCCTGGTGTAGCTTCAAAATTAATGTTTGTTAGAGTTCTTTCGCCTTCATATCCGAAATTTACATTATTAAATTTAAGTATCCCTTTTGCATTACTCAGATCTTTAGCATTCTTACTCTCTTTAATTTCAGGGTCCATATCCAATACAGCAAAAAGCCTACCCCCTGAAGCTGCCCCTCTAGCAAAAGCATTTACCATCATTCCCAACATTCGAACTGGAGCTTGAAGAATACTCATGAAAGCTAAGAATGTAGCTAATTCTCCTATTGTCATATTCCCTTGTATTACTTTTATACCACCTATCCAAATTACTAGTCCCATAGAAATAAGGAACGATGTGCTAATTAAAGAAATATTAATTGATCTAATTTCTACTTGTTCATTAGCAATATTTAAAGTTTCTTTTGAAGCTTTATCAAATTTACGCATCTCAAATTTTTGTGAGAAGAATGACCTTACGACTCTAATTCCAGCCATATTTTCATCCATAACCTTTGTAAGGGTAGACATTTTTTCTTGAAGTTTATACCAAGATGTTCGTAATTGCAATCTGGTAGAAATTGACCGCCAACCGGCAAATGGTACAAAACTCAAGCTTAGAAGACCTAAAACTAGATCTGTATTAATAACCATATACATACCTATACCCAGTAATAAGATTAAGAAAATTGTTCTTAGAAAGGCAGTTCTAACAAACATAGAGACTCCTTCGATATCTAAAAGTGCTCTTGTAATAAGATCACCAGAATGAATATTTGAGTGATAACTAAAGCTAAGTCGTTGTAATTTTTCGTAATATAAAAGTCTTAATTCATATCCTATATGTTGACCAATAGATTCACCCATATAATTATATAAACCAGTAAAAACACCTCTCATAGAAGAAGCCAATAAAAGGTAGATTCCGATTAGAATAAATTGACTTTGATCTACTTGATTTGAATTTGTTACGATTTTTGATATGTTTTCAACACCATTACCTATCAGAATTGGCATCCATAATTGAAATCCTACGGCAAAAAAAATAGAAATAATACCTAATACTAGAAGTAATTTATATTTTAAACCCATCATAATTATTCTAATATAAGTACCAGAAGCACTATCTGGATTATTAGTAATAGAAAAATCGATTTTTTTTGTGTTCATATATCAAGGGATATTTTGTTTTAAATATTTAGTTTGAATTAATATTTACAGTTTCCCTATATTTTTTGGTGAAAAATCGTATCTATGTTTTAATCAATAATTAGTATTTAATGATTAAATTTTATTTAATGAAAAATAAAGGTAATAAATTTTATATAAGACATAGCAAAAAAGAAGATTTAAAAATCCTAGATTTTATTCAATTAAAAAATCTTAAAATAAATAATCTTCCTACAGCGAGTAACGAGTTTCTTATGACTGATTCAATAGTTTTGGTAGTGTCTAAAAGATGGTCCAAAGCGCAATATGATCAGGGTTCAAGAAAATTATTAAATATTTCATATGATAAATCTCAGGAAGAAAGATCTTTTATTATAAAAAAAATTATTTCACTTAAAGATATATTCATAAGATTAAAACCTCCTGAAGATTATATTTTAGGATTTATAACCTTACGTAAGATATTTAACGAGTACCATGTTATGACAATTGTGGTAAGAAAAGAACAAAGAGGTAAAGGGATTGGCGAATTATTAATAATAGGTGCGTTTGATGAAGCAAAATATAACAATATTGATTCAATCACACTCGAAGTACCGGAAAAAAATTCAACTGCAATTAATTTATATAAAAAATACGGATTTATGAAAAAAGGACTTAGAAAAAATTATTATGACGGAGAAAATGCTTTGATTTTAACTACACCTGGAATTAAATCATATAGTTATTCAAAAAGCTTATTTATGAATGCGATTTATTATGTGAGAGATGGGGCAAATAATTTTTCAAAAAAGAGGAGTAATTTTAAAAGAAAATCAATTTTCTTTGATAAGAATTAATTTATAGACTGAAATTTTCTGAATTTTCTAAAATATTTAGGGAATCAAGTATGTATGAGAGTTCATTTTTTGTATTCGTGTCAATTTCTGGAGTAGGTTTTCTCACGTAATCATATTTAATAATACCTCTATGTTTTAGTATATTTTTCCTGATACTTAGACCAATACCAGCTGAGTTTTCATATCTTATAAGTGGTATCCAATAATTAAATATCTTTTTTGCCATATCGTAGTTACCTTTAGTTACATTATCATATATGGAACTTAGCACCTCTGGATACGCAAATCCTGTCATAGTACCAGTAGCTCCTCTACGTAATTCTTCTAAAAAAAATGCTCCGCCTAATCCTCCAAAAATAGATATATTTGGAATTTCATTTAGGATATTAGAAATCTTTGGAGGCGTTGGTGGATCTTCTAGTTTGATCATTTTTATTATGGGGAATTCTGAATGTAATTTTTTAATCATATTAATATCAAGAAATACACCTGACTCAGATGGTAAATCTTGTAAAACCACTGGTATTTCTGAGTAAGTTTGTGCGATTTTATAATATTCCAATATAGATAAATTATTTGGTTTGTTTAATCTTGGAGGACATATTAACAATGAAGATGCCCCTAATTTCTGCGCTTCTAAAATTCTTGATTTTAATACATAATTACTATCGGATGATACCCCAACTGTTACAGGTAAACGTTGATTGATTTTAGAGATTACAAATTTCATAATTTCTAATCTTTCTGTATCTAATAATCTGTTTGCTTCTCCCATAACTCCTAAAGTTACGACACCTTTACATTTAGCAGATATAGAAACTTCAAGTAATTTCTCTAATGAATGGAAATCTATTTCATAATCCTCAGTGAAAGGTGTAGGAAGCATGAAATGCGTTCCCCAAAAGCTGGTTAGATTTGAGGATGTTTTTAACATATTCTATGTGTTTTTACCTGGTTCAGAATTATCATAATCATAATCGTAATTAATTTTTATGAATTCTTTTTGGTCGTCCGGTACCTGATCTTCAGGGAAAATAGCGTTTTCAGGACAAACTGGTTCACATGCTGCACAATCGATACATTCATCAGGGCTAATAAATAATTGTTTGTCCCCGGGATTAGAATATATACAATCTACAGGACATACATCCACACAAGAACCATCCATAATATCAATGCAAGCTTTTCCAATAATATAGGCCATAAATTTATCCTCAATTTATGTGAATTTTAAGTTGAATTTAATGTGAGCCACATCCTCCGCCACCACCACCACATCCACATCCTCCGCCTCCACCGCCGCATCCGCCCCCTCCGCTTCCACATCCTCCTGTGTTTCCACAAGCGCATCCTCCTGGAAAGTTCGGATTAGAAATTACAAATCCTGAACGTTGAAAGCCTTCTACATAATCTATGTTAGATCCATCTATAAGAGGAGCACTTTGTTCATCTACCAAAGCCTTGATTTCACCTTCTATAACAATATCATTACCGGAAGGTGTAACTTCTAGTCCAAAAACATAATCAACTCCACCTTCCTGTGTTTGGGTTACTGCGACCCTTAGATATTGATCAGTAGCTGGGGGATCTTGTTCTGCTAGAACCTCTTTTAGTTTTATTACTGCTGCATCAGTAAATCCAAGTGTGATTTTTTCTGTGACCAATAGAAACTCCTATAACGATTAAATCAAAATATCTTAAGTACAATTATAATCTAAAGACTTATATCATTTTTAGGGGAATATGTATTAAAAATAAAATTTTAATACATATATTTTGGCAATAAAATGGAGAACTTTTTACCGTATCCGATGTATAATTGAAATATAAAGTAATTATTCGTAATATAAATATATAAAATTAGTAATTTTGCGTTAATTATTTACGTGACTTTTTTTGAGATTTATTGTTAAGCATTGAACATTACTGATAACAATGATACTAATTTTATAAATATTTGGATTGAATTTAATGGATAATTTTGACAAAAATATAATTGATATACTAGAATCTGATGGTAGGGCTTCGAATGCAGAGATTGCCAGAAAAATTGGTGTTAGTGAAGGTACTATTCGTCGAAGACTTAAAAAATTAATTGATAATAAAACAATTAATGTTTTGGCTATTTCTGATCCTAGACAAATGGGGTATGAATTTGAAGCTTTAGTTGGGGTTCAAGTAGATCCCGGCCTTGTTGAACCGGTTGCTGATGCTATTACAAATCTACAAGATACAAAATGGGTTTCTATTACAACAGGTACATATGATGTGTTTGCCTGGGTAATTTTACCAACTGCTGAGGCTTTAGGTAGATTTCTACGAAATAGTATTGGAGAAATTGAAGGTGTGAAGAAGACTGAAACGTTTGTTAGTTTGCAGGTAGTTAAGAGAGAGCTTGAATAATATTTTTTGGAGTAACTATGGAAATTATAAATAAAAGATCACAATATATCTTTGGTAACTTTGGATTATCAATAAGAAATGAAGAACCGTTATTTAGGCAAGTGTTTCCTAAAATTTCTTTGTCACAAACTATATTAATTTCTTTATTAGGAACAATATTAATTTCTATATTATCTCAAATAAGATTTTATTTACCTGAAAATCCTGTACCTGTGACATTACAAACTTTTGGAATTTTAACTATAGGAGGTTTTTTGGGTTGGAAATGGGGATTAGTATCAATTTTAACGTATTATTTTATTGGAGTATTTGGTCTTCCTGTTTTTGCAAACGGAGGGGGAGGATTTGATTATGTTTTTCAAGGGGTTACTGGTGGATATCTTTTAGGTTTCATTTTAGCGACTTTTTTAGTAGGATATCTTTATCAAAGAGGTTGGACTAATGGGAAAATTTTATGGGCTATGTTAGTAGGATCGATATTTATATATATACCTGCATTGATTTGGCTTATTATTTTTGATTTTTCTTGGCCTCCAGAAGGTCAACTATTGGAAAAAGCTCTTTACCCTTTTATACCGGGAGATTTAGTAAAGCTTATACTTGCTTCGTTAGTTATTACTGGAATTAATAATTTCGTAAATAAGAAAGATGGATAAGGTTGTATAAAAATACTAATTGTGGAGATATAACATTAGATAGAGCAGGTGATTTTGTTATTGTGGCAGGATGGGTCAGTCGAAGACGGGATCACGGGAATTTAATTTTTATAGACTTGAGGGATAGGAGTGGTATATTGCAGGTAGTATTTAATCCTAAAATTTCTGAAGAATCTCACAATTTATCAGAAAAATTACGTAACGAATGGGTTATTCAGGTTTCGGGAACTATTTCAAAAAGGAAAGAAGGTGCTGAAAATGATGATCTAAAAACAGGTCAAATAGAATTAAATGCCAAAGAATTAAAAATATTGAGTCCTTCTAAAACACCTCCATTTGAAGTAATTGATGATTTAAATATTGATGAGTTAACCAGATTGAAATATAGATTTTTAGATTTACGTCGACCAAAAATGCAAAACCTATTGAAGCTTCGTCATAATGTAACACATGAGATTTGGAATTATTTATCAGATAAAGATTTTATACAAGTAGAAACACCTATACTTATAAAAAGTACTCCTGAAGGAGCTAGGGATTATGTTGTTCCTAGTAGGTTACATCCTGGGCAGTTTTATGCTTTACCCCAATCTCCTCAGCAACTTAAACAAATACTGATGGTTTCTGGGATTGAAAAATATTTTCAAATAGCACATTGTTTTAGAGATGAAGATTTAAGGGCAGATAGGCAACCTGAGCATACTCAACTTGATTTAGAAATGTCATATGTGCATAAAAAAGATGTAATCGAATTAGTTGAAGGTTTATTTATTTCAATTGTAGAAAAAATTGTTCCTAGTGCAAAATTTAATAAACCTTTTTTACATATTTCTTATGAGGAATCAATGGAGAGATTTGGAACTGATAAACCTGATACTAGATATGGATTAGAACTTAGGACTATATCTGAAATTGTTACAAATATTGGGATTAATGTCTTTGATTCTGTTATTGGAAATGGTGGTATTGCAAGGAGTATTGTTTTGCCAGGTTGTGGAGAATACACTAGAAAACAAACTGATGAATTGATTAATTTTTCCAAATTGTCAGGAGGTAAGGGTTTAGTATTTATAGGTTTAGATAAAAATATACAATCTTTAGATAATATACAGGATGATCAATATCGTTCATCTTTAAAGAAATTTTTATCAGTAGATATAGTAAAAAATATATATAACTTTACTGGTGCAAAACCAGGTGATTTAGTTCTTATAGTTGCAGATCAAGCTAAGGTAGTAAATAATGTTTTATCTGCAATAAGAACACGTATGGGTAAAGAATTGAATTTATTTGATAATAATGAATTTAATTTTGTTTGGGTTGATGATTTTCCTTTATTTGAATGGGATGATTTAGAATCAAAGTGGGTTCCTGCTCATCATGTTTTTTCTTCACCAAAAGAGGAAGACTTAATTTATTTAGAAAAAGATCCCGCAAAAATCAAAGCAGAATTATATGATTTAGTCTGTAATGGTTATGAGCTAGGTTCTGGGAGTATAAGAATTCATGATAGAGATATTCAAACTCGCGTATTTAATGTAATTGGATATCAAAAGGAAGATATAGATACTAGATTTGGTCACTTATTACGTTCATTTGATTATGGAGCTCCTCCTCATGGGGGAATGGGTTTAGGTTTGGATAGACTAGTGATGCTTCTTGGTGGTCAAGATAATATAAGAGAAGTTATTGCTTTCCCAAAGACCCAGACCGCTTCAGACCCATTATTTGATTCCCCTTCTAATATTGATTCAAATCAATTAAGAGAATTGGGAATATCTTTTACCGACTTAGATTAAAAATTAATATTTTCATAACACTCATATGAAATGTTTTTTTATATGAGTGTTAGAATTTATATTATAATTCTTATAATTTACAAGAAATAATTTTGAAAACAACAATTGAAGATACAGAAAATAGAGAGATTATACTTCATATAGAAGTAGATGATCAGACACTAGCAAAACATATTATTATTGCTAATAAAAAAATTTCGAATAAGATGAACATTCCTGGTTTTCGAAAAGGTAAAGCTCCATCTAGTGTTATTGAAAATTTTGTTGGAAGAGACTACTTAGTAAATGAAGCTTTGGAAAGTCTTGTTCCTGATGTAGTTAATTCAAGTATTGAAGAAAATGATGTTAAAGCTTTTACCACACCACGTGTAACTATAGTAGAAAGAGATCCGATTAAATTAGATGCAACAGTGGCTTTAAGGCCTTCAATAAGTATTTCGGATTATTCAGATTTATTATTTGAAGATCCGATAAAAAAAATTACCAAAAAACAAGTTTCTGAAACAATTCAACAATTGTTAGAATCTCAGGCAGTTTGGCAACCTGTAAAAAGAAAAATAATTGAAGATGATCTTATAACAATGGATTGTGAAGGGGAATCTGAAGGAAAAAAATTTTATAGTGTTCAATCTTCAGAAATGCTTATATCAAATACAAATGATACTCCTTTTCCTGGGTTTCAGAAAGAAATTATTGGTATGAAAGAAAATCAGGAAAAAACTTTTTCTATTACCTTTCCTAAAGATTTTTCAGATGAGAAGCTTCAAAATAAGGTTGCTAATTTTTCTGTAAAAATTATTAGTATTAAACAGAAAGAGATCCCTGAATTGAATGACGAATTTGTTAAATCTTTGGGTCAGGAAGATATAAAAACTATTGAAACTCTAAATAGTAGAATTAAATTAAATTTAGAAACAAAAGAAAAAGACGACTTAAGGAGAATACTAGAAGAAAAAACAATAAATTCTCTAATAGAAAAATCTGAATTTGTCATTTCACCAATAATAATAGAAAATGAGACAGAATATATCATAGAAAATCAAAAAAAATCATTAGAATCTTATAAATTAGATTTCGAACAATATTTACAGAGAATAGGTCAGACAAATGAAGATTTTATTGAAAAGGCAAAAGAAAATGCTGAAAATAGAATCAAAAGATCTATTTTGTTTGATAAATTACCAGAAACTGAAGATATAAATATTTCTGATGAGGAACTTGAAAAAGAGCTTCAGATTATGGTAGAAAATGATCCGAAAATTTCTGATGTAAATCATTTTGATGATCAAAGAGAAAGTATAAAATTATCTATGTCCCGACAGGCAGCTATAAATGCGATAATAGATAGAAGTCATCAACCGAAAAAAAATATTACAAAAAACATTAAATCAAAAAAGGAAAAAAAATAAATTGATTAATAATAATGATTCTATAAATAATCATCCTATGGATATAGTCCCAATGGTTATTGAGACCGGTGCAAGAGGTGAAAGAGCATATGACATTTATTCTTTATTATTAAAAGAGAGGATTGTTTTTTTAGGAACTCCTATAAATGCTCAAGTAGCAAATTTAGTTGTTGCTCAATTATTATATCTTGCTAGGGAAGATTCATCTAAAGATATAAACTTATATATAAATTCTCCTGGAGGAGAGGTTTATTCTGGAATGGCTATATATGACACTATCCAGTATGTTCCTTGTGATGTAGCAACATTTTCTGTTGGATTATGTGCGAGTATGGGTACAGTTTTATTAACAGCTGGAACTAAAGGAAAACGTTATGCAATGCCTAATTCTACTCATATGTTACATCAACCATTAAGTGGAACTCAAGGTCAGGCTTCAGATATAGAAATCCATGCTAGAGAAACTTTAAGAATTCAGGATCGGCTAAGGCAAATTATTTCTGATCATACTGGGCAATCTTATGATAGAGTTGCAAAAGATTCAGATAGAGATTTTTGGTTGAATGCAGAACAAGCAGTTGAATATGGTTTGGTTGATGAGGTTCTAGATCCAGAATCTAAATAAAATATTTATATAAATTCAATATAAATATTCTTCAACTAAAGGTGTAAGGTTAATTGGTTTATCTATATTTTCTATAGATATCTTTCCTAATTGAATAGCCTTCAAAGTTTCTATCATTAGTGGACGTTCTCGTAATAGACTTTCTGATCTAATTTTTTGGAATAAAGGTAATTTTTCTCCAATATCTGAGAGAATTGTTTCATTTTTATATAATTTTTTTTCCTCCCATAGCTCAAAATAATCATTTTTTATAACAGAGAATTCGCAGTAACTTATTACAGGACCTTCATCTAGATCTAATGTGGATAAATGAATCATGGCTCCTGTTTGACTTTTTCCCAATAAAATTACATCCCAGATTGCTTTTTGCCAAATTCCTATAGTCTCTCCAGGTAATGCAGGATGTAAATTAATTGTTTTAAAATGTGAACATAAAATTGGTGCTATCAACATATATCCAGCATGTATGGCAATATCAATATTAAATTTCTTTAATTTTTTAATAACTTCTATATCGTAAGTTTCTCTTAATTCTTTCCAAGGTTTATTTTTTCTGCTTTTTCTGAATTTTCTAGAAGACAATGTGACTAAAGGTATATTATTTTCCTTGACTAAATTAAATAAATGATCAGTTTTGTTAGATTGTCCAAAATCTCTATTAACAAAAACAAATTCTATTTTTGCAATTAATTTTTTAGATTTAATAGCTTCTAATGTATCGTATAAAAGACCGTATGAACCTTCCCCATTTGCTGTGGTAAACCAACCTAGTCTCAATAATTTACTCATAAGGAATTCAACTATAATTCTTCTGTATTTTGTTCTGAAAAATCTGATTGTATTTCTTTAATTTTTAAATTTGCATCATTAAGGATAGATTCACATTTTTTTGCCAGTTTCGCTCCCTCTTCGAAAAGAGATATTGATTGATCTAAAGTAATATCTTTTGATTCTAATTTTCTTATAGTCTTTTCCAATTCATTTAGATAGAATTCAAAATTTTCATTATTTTTTTGCATATTATTTACTTATGACTTTTGTGACTGCTTCACCATCTAGATAAGATATTGTAATAGTGTCACCTTTATTAATTTCTTGTATGGATTTTACTATTTTATTTTGAGAATTTTTTGTTTGTACTAAACCTCTAGATATAGTATCAGAAGGATTTAAAAATTTTAAAGAATTTATAGTTATTTCTAATCTATGAGTTATTGTTTTAGTAAATTGACAAATACTATCCGTTAATTGGTATAAGTTAGTATCAATTTTTTCCTGATAAAAAGAAAGTACCGGAGTATTTAGCAAGAATCTATCTAAATTATTTTCAAAAGTTCTTAAATCTTCTGAAATTTTTTCTTTGATTGTATAATTGAGAATATTTTTGAAAGATTCAATTTCTTTTAATAATTCTATATATGATGGGACTGCTAATTCAGCAGCAGCAGACGGAGTAGGGGCTCTTAAATCAGATACATAATCGCTTATCGTATAATCAGTCTCATGCCCTACTGCACTTATTATAGGTGTTGAGGAAGAGAATATTTTTCTTGCTAAATTTTCATCATTAAAAGCTCCTAAATCTTCGATACTTCCTCCTCCTCTAGCGATAATTATAGTGTCGAAATTTAATGTGTTTGCCTCTTCAATTGCATGTGAAATTTTTTCTACCGAATCTTTACCTTGTACAGGTACAGGGATTAAGTTTATTTCAACTAATGGATATCTTCTTGTAATGACATTAATTATGTCTTTAAAAACTGCACCATTTTTTGAAGTTATAACACAAATTTTTTTAGGGAATTTAGTGATTTTACGTTTTCTATTTTGGTCAAAAAGACCTTCCATCCTAAGTTTATTTTTTAATTCATTAAACTCTTTTTGAATTTCTCCATTTCCAGATTTTTGTACATTATTTATATAAAGTTGTAACATTCCTGTTTGAAAATATGTTGAAATTTTCCCTGAACAAAGTACGAGATTCCCATTATATAGATTTTCTCTTCCATTATTGAAATCTGAACTCCACATTACACATGGAATGGATGAGGATTGATCTATTAGATTAAAAAATATATGATTTTTAGGTGTAACTCTTGAATTACTTACCTCACCTAATACTGAGATTTCTTGTAGAGAAGGTTCAAAGTCAAGTATAGATTTAATTAGGTAATTTAATTCTGTAACAGATATAGAATCTTTAAAGTTAAGATTTAAATTTGTTGATGAGGATATATCCAAATTTATTCTGCTCTACCTGTATATTCCCCTGTAGAAGTACTAACATTTATATAATCATTAGAATTGATAAATAAAGGAACATTTAAAGTTAATCCAGTACTTGTTGTTGCAGGTTTTGTAGCACCACTTTGTGTGTCGCCTTTTAAGCCTATTTCTGTACTGGTTATTTGTAGTTTAACTGTAGGTGGAAGTTCTATCATAATTGGAGAACCTTTGTACATTAGCATATCAATAGAATCTCCTTCAGAAAAAAAATTAGTGGAGTCTTTTAACAATTCTTTTGTAACACTGAATTGTTCGAAGGATTGATCATCCATAAAATGAAATAGATCACTATCTGAATATAAGAATTGAGATGATCTGGTTTCTGTATCTGCCACTGTCAATTTTTGATTACCAGGTAATTTTCTCTCATATACATTTCCAGTTGATATTTGACGTACTTTTAATGTTAATGTTGGAGGTGCTTTAGGAGCCTGCCTGTGCTGCCAATCGATTACCTGATAAACATCATCATCTAATAGAATAGTCATATTTCTTTTAATTTCACTTGAAGAGATTGTCAAAATTATTTCACCTTAAATGTTAGTATCTTTCTTTTTTTGCATTACTTAAAATTTCTAATTTACCTTTATTTAACATTACTATGTCTTCTATTCTTACTCCACCCCATCCCTCTATATATATTCCTGGTTCTATAGTAAAAACCATATTTTCAGATATGATATTTTTAGACCTAGGTCCAACACCTGGTAATTCATGAACTTCTAAACCTACTCCGTGACCTAAGCTATGTCCGAAATTTTTACTATAACCCGATTCGTTTATTATATTTCTAGCTAAAGAATCACAATCGCTTCCTGAAATTCCAGATTCTAATAAAGCAAATGCAGTTTCTTGTGCTGCTAGAACAGTTTCATATATTTTTTTAGAAAATTTATCAGGATTTCCGACAACAATAGTTCTTGTTAGATCTGAACAATAACCTTGATATCTAGCACCACAATCAAAAACTATTGTATCTCCTTCTTTTATCAATGATTTTCCTGCTTTGTGGTGAGGTCTTGCCCCATTTGGTCCCGATGCTACAATAGTGTCAAATGAGATAGCTTCTCCTCCTAATTCTCTTACAAGTTTTTCAAACCTCCATGCAATATCTTCTTCTGAATCACCTACTGATATAGTTTCTGAAACTGAATTAAAAGCTTCATCACTAATTTGAATAGCTTTTTTTAGTAATAGTATTTCTTCTTCACTTTTTATTTCTCTTAATTTAGATGTTATCCCTATAGTAGGATGTAAATTTATTTTAGAGTTTTTATCACTAAATTGTTTTTTTAATTTTTCTAGAAAATCAACTGTGACATTATCTGATTCAAACCCTATAGAATTTAGGTCTAGCTTATTAATTTGATCTATCAACCAAGTTTTGGGGTTCTCAATTAAAGAAATTTCAAATCCTGGAGCTTCTAAGGTAGCTTGTTCTATATATCTAAAATCTGTAAATAATAAGGCTTCATTTTGTGATATTAGTAGGAAGCCTGAACTTCCAGAAAATCCAGATAGGTATCTTCTATTGTATTCATTAGTAATGAATATAGCTTCAAACTCTTTGTTTACGATCTCTTTCCTTAGGTTATTGATTCTTTCAGAAAATTTAAACATTATATTTTACTTTGTTTTTAGGTGAATACTTAGGTAATCCAGCGCATATAAATATCCATGTATTCCTAAGCCACATATTTGACCGATAGCATTTTTTGCTAGGACACTTTTTTGTCTGAATTCTTCTCGGGAATAAATATTTGATATATGTATTTCTACATAAGGCAGTTTAGTATCAATTAATGCGTCTAAAATTGAATAACCTATTTGGCTTAATGCTCCGGCATTGATTATTATAGCTGAAGAATCTATATATGATTTTTGAATAAAATCTACTATCTCACCTTCATGATTTGATTGAAAAGATACTATTTCTAGATTAGATTCTAATCCTTTCATTTCTAATTCTTTTATTATTTTCTTCAGAGTTATTTCACCATATAATGATTTATCCCTGTTTCCAAGATTATTTAAATTTGGACCATTAATTAGTAATATTTTTTTCATAACATCTCCAATTATAATATTTATTTATCAAATTTTTTTGCTCTGGGATGAGATGCAAGATATACATCTCTAGATTTTTGTGTGGAAATATGTGTATAAATCTGTGTAGTATTTGGTGATTGATGTCCTAATAATTCTTGTAGATACCTTAAATCTGCTCCCCCATCTAACATATGAGTTGCATAGCTATGCCTAAGGGAATGAGTATGTATTGAAGGGTCAAGATTGGATTTAATCACGTATTTTTTTATCATATGTTGTATAGATCTTGAACTTAATTTCTTACCAGAACGATTTAACCATAAAGCATTACTATAGTTCTTATTTAATTTTATTCTCACATCTTTGATATATATATAAAGCCACTTTTGCGCGATTTCTCCAAAAAATATAGTTCTATATCTTGATCCTTTTCCCTTTACGATACCACTTTTATTTTCTAAATCTAAATCTTCAATATTTAATCCAGAAATTTCTGAAAGACGTAATCCTGAACCGTATATTAATTCCATTATTGTTTTGTTTCTTATTTCTAGAGGTTTTGATATATCAGGAGAATCTAATAATTTAGTGATATCTGTAGGAGAAATTACAATAGGTAAAGAGAAATTTTGTTTAGGCCGAACTATTATTTCAGTAGGATTTTTTTCTATTAATTTATTTCTAGATAGGTAATTGTAGAAACTTTTAATAGAAGTTATTTTTCTATAGATTGATTTTCTTGAATAGTTTTTTTCTATTAGATTTGATATATAAATTCTTATTTCAGAATTTGATGTATTTTGTATTTTAATATCATTAGAACCTAGATAATTATTAAATTGAATTAAATCATTTCTATAATTTCTGACTGTCATTTCAGATAAATTTCTTTCTTTACTTATAAAATTTGAAAAATCTGAGATTAAATTATCTTTATCTTCTGAAGATTTGTTATGTATTTTATTAACCATAGAATTAATACAAAGTAAAGTTTAATTTTTATGATATGAATATACACTAGATTATCTATTAGTTAGAAGTATGCAACAAATACAAATATCAATGGATTTTGAATTTGATAACTTTGATAATCAATTAATAAATAATTATTTATTTAACTTTTATAAAACTCAAGTCATTTAGTAATTTTTTCTATAGCATATTTATATCCTTCCATAAGAACCGAAACATCTGATGAGAAATTTAGTAATAGAACACCTTCTTTTTTCCATTTTTCCGCTTGTTCTATTGAATTAACAAGCATTGAACAAGTCTTACCATATTTTTTTGCAGCGCTTAATATTTGGTGTCGTTTTTCATCAATAATTCTATCTTGATCATCGGATCCCAAAACACCCAAATCTTGAGCTAAATCTTGATAACCAAGTGTTATAGCATCAATTCCATCAATGCTTGAAATTTCATCAATATTATTAAATGCTTCAGCGGATTCGAACATAACAGTTATAAAAACTTGATTATTTGTAAATTTTAAACGTTCATTGAATGGCATAGATAAATCAAAATCATTTCCAGAATTTGCGCCACCCATTCCGCGAGTTCCTTCAGGGGTATATTTGGCAGCTTTGATTATTTCATATGCATGTTCTGGAGTATCGACTTGTGGACAATAAAGGTTATATACACCGATATCTAGAAGCCTAGTTATCCATTCTCGATTTGCTTCAGGTGGCCTTACCATAACTCCAAGATCCAATGCTCTGCCCATAGCTGCAAAATTTGCTATAGTTTCTATTGATGGAGATGCATGTTCCATATCTATTCGTACAAAATTCAAGCCCAATTGTTTGAACATTGTTAAAGATTCTGGGTTACGTAACATATTTATCCAGGTGCCAATTTGTAGTTCATTACGTGATATTCCGGATTTTATTGGATTAGATTTCATGCTTTTCCTTTATTATTTATCTACACATTTTTCCATTATTTGGTTTTTTTGTAATTCCCATTTTTTTATACCATCAGAATCTTCAGGTTTCATTGGGAAAGCAACTTTACATTTGGGAAATTTACTACATCCAAGAAATTCATTTTGATCCCTTTTTCTTTTTCTAATTAGTAATTCATTTTCTCCTAGACAAATAACCCCACTTTTTTCCGCAGAAATTTTCTCTGTTTTGGGTAAGGGTTTTGAACCACATTTTACTGGGTTGTCATATTTATCATATTTTATATTTTCAGGTAAAGGTAAATTTAGTAAAGTTTTACAATCAGGCCAATCAGAGCATCCTAAGAATTCATTATACTTCTTTCCTCTTTTTACTAACTCTAATCCTTTTTCACAAAAAACACCTGTAGGTTCTGCAGGTATTACAGCTTTATCTCCTATTTTTGCATCATCAATTGCTTTTTGAACGGTTTCTTCAAAAGGATGATAAAATTTTTCCAAAAATTCTATCCAATTTTCTTTTCCGTTTGCTATCAGGTCTAATTTTTCTTCCATATTTGATGTAAATCTAAGGTCATTAATATTTTGAGTACAATTTTTAAAAATTTTTCTCAATTGATCAGTGACGGTTATTCCAGTTGGTGTTGGTATAAATCCCTTTTTTTCTACTTCAGCATATTTCCTATTCTTAATGGTTTGTAATATAGATGCGTAAGTAGATGGTCTACCAATTCCTTCTTCTTCCATTTTTCTTATAAGAGAAGCTTCATTATAACGTGGTGGAGGATCTGTAAATTTTTTTATTGTATTTACTTCATTTAGTTTTAAAGACTCATTTTCAAAGAGTTTTGGTAATTCAGAATTACGTATCTTAGATGTTGATAATATTTTATGTCCTTCAAATTTGATTATTTCTCCTTTAGATTGTAATGAATATTCTTTATCACCTGAAGCTAAAATATCTAGTGTTGTAATTAGTGAAATTGAATCAGACATCTGACTTGCTACTGCTCTATTCCAAATTAGTTTATATATTTTATTTTGATCTGGATTCAGATATTTAGAAACTTTATCAGGTGTGTTTAAGATTGATGTTGGTCTTATTGCTTCATGGGCTTCTTGAGCATTTTTGCTTTTAGATTTATACCTTCTTGGACCGATGGTATATTTATTTCCATAATTTTCTTTTATGAGATTACCTATTTCTGATAGTGATGATTCAGAAAGATTAGTTGAATCAGTTCGCATATATGTAATCAATCCTGTATTGGTTCCACCTATATTTATCCCTTCATATAAACTCTGAGCTATAGCTAGAGTTCGTGCAGGGATAATACCAGCATTGGTAGAAGCAGACCTTTGTAAGGTACTTGTGACAAAAGGGGCAGGTGGTTTACTTTTTGTTTCTTGGGTTCTAATATTTTTGATAACAAAATTTGAATTTTCTAAATCTTTTTTGATTGATTTGGATTGTTCTTCTGATTTTATGAATTCCTTATTAATATTTTTTTTACTTATTATGTTTTTTATTTCTGTTTGATCGTCAGTAATTAAAATTTTTTCATTATTATTTGTTCTTGAATGGAGTTTGGATACTATAGGAAAATGTTTTTGATTTTCTAGATTTACAGAAATTGACCAGTATTCCTGTTTTTTGAAATTTTCTATAATTCTTTCTCTATCTACTATAAGACCAAGAGCGGGGGTTTGTACTCTCCCTGCAGATAAACCTTTATTACGACCTCCTTTTACATTAGCTTGTACTGCTCTGCTACCTCTAAATCCAGCTATACGATCTGAGAATCTTCTACCTTTATGAGCATCAATTAAATCTTGATCTAATTCTCTAGGATTATCGAAAGCTTGTAATACTGCTTTTTCTGTAATTTCATTAAAAGTAATTCTATAAATTGTTTTGTTTGATAATCCTGCTGCTTCAACTACATGCCAAGCTATAGCTTCACCTTCTCTATCTGGATCTGTTGCTAAAAATATTTTATTTGCCTTTTTAGATAAATCTTTAATTTCCTTAACTACCTTCTTCTTATCAGCATCTATCAAATAACTAGGAGTAAATTTATTTTCTACATCTATACCTAATCCTCCTTTACCTTCATTAGTAAGATCTCTAATATGCCCTACGGATGCAATTACTTTGTAATTTTTACCTAAATATTTTTCAATAGTTTTAGTTTTAGCAGGGGATTCAACTATTACTAGATTTATTTCTTTTGCAGTTGCTATTGTTGCCATTTTTGATTGTTTTTCCTAATTTTTTTTTAGCCGATAAAGATTTTATAAAAGAATTGTTAAATATTTCAAGCTTTAAAATATAAATAAATAAAGCCCCCCTATGGGGGACTTTTTTTATTAATTTTTGGCGGAGAGGACAGGATTTGAACCTGCGGTGAGCTTTAAAACCCACACACGCTTTCCAGGCGTGCCCATTAAACCACTCTGGCACCTCTCCAATATTTTTGAATTATTATCTTTTAAATAATTACGAAAATAATTATCAGAATACAATTAAATCATATAATTCTAAAAGTCTCTTGATATTTTGGATTTATCATAATAAGTAGAGAATATAATTTCGGAGAAAAAAATAAATTTTGGACAAAATAGGTATAATCTTAGCTGCTGGTAAAGGTTCCCGTTTGAATTCATATGTTCCTAAACCTTTTCAGTTACTAGGAGGAGATTATCTACTTAATCATGTTATTCATACCATGAAACTTTCTGGGCTAAAAGAAATATATGTTGTAATTTCTCCAGAAATTTCTTCAATGGATTCTCTTTCGGATTATGATAAAGATATTAAATTTATTATTCAAAAGGAACCCAAAGGTACTGGAGATGCATTAAAAACTGCAGTTAATTATATAGATATGAATTCTATTATTCTGGTAGCTCCTTGTGATGTCCCATTAGTGAATTCTAAAACAGTTAAAGCAATGCTAGATAGTATGAAAAAGAATACTGTATCTTCTAATGTTTTGGTTGGAAAAGTTAAAGATCCAAGTGGCTATGGTCGTGTGATATATGATGAATCTAAAAAAGAAATTGTTTCGATTGTTGAACATAATGACCTTAATGAATCTCAGAATAAGATTGATATAATTAATTCCTCTTGGTATTGTTTCAAAAATGATTGGGTTAAAAATAAACTATCCGAGATATATGTATCTGCTAATGGAGAAATGTTATTAACGGATATATTTAATTTATCGGATATTTCTGGAGAAACTGTTTATACTATGGTCGAAGACCACGAAGAAATTATAGGTATTAATTCTAAATTAGAATTAGAAAAAGCCGAAAAAGTATTAAGGAATTCAATTAATAAACAGCACATGCTTAATGGGGTAACCATATTAGATTCCGACACTACATATATTGAAAAAAAAGTGAAAATTTTACCTGATACAATTATTTATCCTAATACATATATAAGAGGGGATACCTCCATAAAAAAATCGGTAACTTTGGGACCTAATACTATTATTGAGAATTCTAAAATTGACGAGGGGTCTAGTATTATTAGTTCCTTTATAACGGATTCAAATATTGGTAAAAATTGTAAAATAGGACCAAATTCAAGGATACGAAATCAATGTAAAATTTTAGATAACTGTCTGATAGGTAATGGTGCAGAAATCAAAAAATCTGTTATTGGAAAAGAATGTAAAATTTCACATTTCAGTTATATAGGAGATTCGATATTAGGAAAGAATGTGAATATAGGGGCTGGTACTGTTACATGTAATTATGATGGTAAACAAAAAAAATCTACTTTTATTGGAGACGATGTTTTTATTGGTGCAGGAACAATGTTGATAGCTCCTATTAAAATTTCATCAAATTCAAGAACAGGAGCTGGATCTGTTGTAAATTACGATGTTGATAAAAATCAAACTGTTGTGGGTATTCCTGCTAAACCCATAAAATCGAAAGAATCTTAATATGTTTACTGAAATTATATCTTTATTATCACTCCTAATTTTCTCTATTTTATATTTTTTCACATTGATAACGGTGCAATCATTTATTGCAAGAAATTTTCTGAAATTTATAAAAGAACAAGAACAAATTGATGAATCTCAAGAGAAAAAAATTAGTTATGAAGCAGCATTTTTATCTAAGTTTTTACAATTATTTTTTCTTGTAATTATCTCTTCAAATGTTTATTTAATTAATATAGATATCTACAACTATTTTAGTATGAATGATCATTTAAATATCTTTCCTCAATCATTTGAAGTTATTCTACTTAGTATACTTATAACTTTATTACTAGTGTCTTTTATTCATATTGTATCTTTTTTGCTTATTGGTTCTGATCGATCTATGGGAAGAAGACTCTCGACTTGGTATAAGATAATTTTGGAAAAAATTACTACCTTACCTTTAATTAAGGGATTTATTAATAATTTAATAATTTTTAGTAAAAGAGGTGATCAGTCTAATGTTGAAGATGACATGAATGCAACCTTACAAGAAAGTTTAGATTATCTTGAAGACGCGGTTATACCTGAAGAATCTGAAGAATTGAGAATGATTAGAGGTGTTTTAAGAATGGACAGTGTTAAGGTTAGAGAAATAATGGTTCCAAGAGTAGATATTCTATCTATATCGGCTGAATCTACAATTGCTCAAGTTGCAGACCTAATGAAAGCGGAGGGAGGGCATAGTAAGATTCCAGTTTTTGGAGATTCAATTGATGATATTGTAGGGATAGCATATGCAAGAGATGTTTTATCTGCTTTAGATGAAAATGTATCTCCACAATCAACTGTTAGAAATTTAGTTAGGAAATCTTTACACGTTCCGGAATCTCAGAGTCTTGAAAAATTTTTACGTGAGATACAAGAACAAAGTACCTCAGTAGCAATGGTAGTTGATGAATATGGAGGAGTTTCAGGTTTAATTACTGTGACCGATCTTATCGAAGAGATTGTAGGGGAATTGACTGATGAATTTGATAAATCTATACCTGAGATTGAAAAAATTAATGATTTTGAAGTTATATCTGATGCCGGATTATCAATCGATTCACTAAATCAAACTATTGGAACATCGATTGAGGCAAATGGATTCGATACTGTAGGAGGATTAGTTATGAAATTTTCCGGAAAAATTCCTGAGATAAATGATGAAATTTCTATAGACAACATCATCATAAAAGTAACTTCTGTTAGAGGTAGAAGGTTAGAAAAGGTAAAAATAATAATTAATCAATAAAAAAGTCCCCTACATGAGGGGACCTCTTTTGATTTTTTATTATAGATAAAGTAAATTTATTTACTCAGCTCTAACCCAGTTATCTTCGTTGTTTACAACAACAAAACCGGTAGAAGCTAGCTTACTTCCAGCTGAAGCTGTTACTGTGATTGGTACATCAAGATCTTCTGGCGTAACTTTCATAGTAAAAGTTATTGAAAACGCACCATCAGAATTAGCTGTAGCAGATCCAGAAACTCCGCTAGCGGAACTGTCTATATTTACAGAACCTTTATCAAAGCCTCCACCTATGATTGTAACCTCTGCACTCCATGTAGAACCTCCATTTTCATCTACGGTTTCAAGTGCTTCAACTTGACCGCCAATTACAGAAATTCCACCTACGTCAGTAGTTCCATCTTTACCGTCTGCTCCATCTTTACCATCAGCTCCGTCTTTACCATCAGCTCCGTCTTTACCATCAGCTCCATCTTTACCATCAGTTCCATTAGCTCCATCATCACCATCAGCTCCATCTTTTCCATCAGATCCGTTGGTACCATCTTTACCATCTTCACCATCAGCACCTGCTGGTCCTGCTGGTCCTGCTGGTCCTGCGGCACCATCTTTACCTGGAGCACCGTTAGAACCTGCTGGTCCATCTGCTCCAGCACACGCCACTAATGTCATCGACGCAACTAGCATTGCAATTAATATAAAGGTTCTAAACCTTATTCGAAATAGACCTCTCATATGGCCCAGTCCTCCATTGTTTAACTTGTCATTTTATTCAAACTATGCCTAACAGTTTACAGTACCAGAAATAAAAATTCACCTATTTTAAGATACGTAATTCACTGAAAACTGCATACATTCGTGCATAATCATATTAACTATATGAAATTACTGTCAAGCAAAAACAATACAGAGTTGCAAGAAGTTTTGCTCTTTTTGCTTGTAAGTCTCTTTAAAAGCCTATATTTGCATAATTAAGATGATGCGTACATAAGGTTTTTAGGGTGATTGGCATGATAGAATACTATGTGTTATATAAAACGTAAAGAGAAAATTTAGCAGATGTCAAATCCATTTAATTGGGAAGCGATGCAGATCGGCTAATATGATATTAAATTTATTAAGAGAGGAATAAATGGATAAAACTGAAGCTACTTCGTTTATTGAAGAGCACAGGAAACATGATAAAGACACAGGTTCAATTGAAGTTCAAATTGCACTTTTGACTCGTCGAATTGCAGATTTAACTGAACATTTACGAGCCCATCATTTAGACCATTCTACACGCAGAGGTCTTATGAAATTAGTTGGACAAAGAAGAAGATTATTAAAATACTTAAACAGATCTGATATTGATTCTTACAATGGAATCGTTAAATCTCTTGGTTTAAGAAAGTAACTATTTACTTTACCTTTAAACTAGGGAGAATAGATAAAATTATTATTTCAGCATAAATGCATTCCCTTCTATTTGAATTTACTGCATTTTATTTTGCTGAAAATATTGAGGAAATGGTAATAAAAAATTATGATAAAAAAATATGAAATGAATCTTGCTGGTAGACCTTTGATAATAGAGCATGGTCGGGTCGCACACCAAGCTAGTGGGGCAGTGACAGTTCAGTACGGAGATACTATGGTTTTAGCTGTAGTCACTGCAAATAAAGAGGTAAGAGAAGGTGCTGATTTTTTACCGTTAACTGTTGATGTTGTACAAAAAGCATATGCGGCAGGGAAATTGCCGGGAGGATTCTTTAAAAGAGAAGGGAGACCATCAGGAGAGGAAATCTTAGCATGTAGATTGGTAGATAGACCGATGAGACCATTATTTCCTAAAGGTTTTTACAATGAAGTACAAGTCATTATTACAGTTTTAGCATCGGATTCTGTAAATCCGCATCCAATTTTAGATATTATTGGTACTTCAGCAGCTTTAACTATTTCAGATATACCTTTTGAATATCCTATTGGAGCTAGTGTAATTGGATTAATTGAAGGTGAATTGGTAGTAAATCCCACTTATCAAGAACTTGAAAAATCTGATTTAGAACTGACTGTAGCTGGTAATGGTGAATCTACAATGATGGTTGAAGCTGGAGCTAAATTTGTCAAAGAAGATGTGATGTTAGAAGCATTGAATCTTGCCCAAGAAGTAAACGGACAGATTTCAGAGCTTATTTCTGAAATGAAAAATGAAATAGGAAAAGAAAAATGGGAACATCCTAAACCTGCTGAGGATGAAATTAAAGCTCACCAAGCAACTATTGATTCTGTAGGAGAAAAAATTAAAAATATTCTTTATGATGAAAACGCTAAGCAAACAAGAAATGAACAGATTTCCGAAATTAAAAAAGATGTTTTGGAAAAATTATCTGAAGATTTCGAACCATCTTATATTAAAGCTGCTTTAAATTCTATAGAAAAAGAAGAAGTACGTAATGCTATTTTGAATGACTCTCATCGTCCAGATGGCAGAAAATTAAATGAAATTAGAAATTTAAATTCTGAAATTGGTTATATTCCAATGGTACATGGCTCAGGCTTATTCACTAGAGGAGAAACACAAATACTTGATGTTTTAACTTTAGCTTCAGCTGGAGATGCTCAAAAATTAGATGGGTTTTCTCCTCAAGAAAATAAATTTTTTATTCACCATTATAATTTCCCTCCATATTCAGCTGGTGAAACAGGTAGATTTGGATTTACAGGAAGAAGAGAAATAGGTCATGGAGCATTGGCCGAAAGAGCATTATTACCTGTTATACCTGATCAAGATGATTTTCCTTATACTATCAGATTAGTATCCGAGACAATGAGTTCAAATGGTTCAACTTCTATGGCTAGTGTTTGTGCCGGTACATTGGCATTAAT
Source organism: Chloroflexota bacterium (assembly GCA_002718415.1). Classification (GTDB taxonomy): domain Bacteria; phylum Chloroflexota; class Dehalococcoidia; order Lucifugimonadales; family Lucifugimonadaceae. Next base: position 6,901 of record PBEM01000012.1, on the reverse strand, counting down.
GGATGGAGGAGTTCCAATTAAATCTCCTGTAGCAGGAATAGCGATGGGTTTAATTACAGGTGATGACGGTAAGTATGCTGTATTAACCGATATACAAGGTGCAGAAGATCATAGTGGAGATATGGATTTTAAGGTTGCAGGTACTAAAGATGGTATTACTGCGTTACAAATGGATATTAAGGTTAAAGGTATTAATTTTGAAATAATGAAAGAGGCTTTGGAGCAAGCTCGTGTTGCTCGATTGGAAATTCTGGATCATATTACTGATTTAATTTCTGAACCTAAACATGAATTAAATGAAAATGCTCCGAGGATGCTAAATATAAAAGTACCTGTTGATAAAATTGGAGCTGTGATAGGTTCTGGAGGATCTGTCATTAGAGGTATGATTGAAGAATTTGGGGTCACAATAGATATTGATGATGAAGGAAATGTGGTGATAGGTTCGAATGATGCTGAATCAGCAGAGCGAGCACAGGATGCAATAAATACTTTAACTAAAGATGTAGAACCGGGAGAAGAATATCATGGAAAAGTTGTTCGGATTATGCAGTTTGGTGCTTTTGTTCAGATATTACCTGGAAAAGATGGATTAGTACATATAAGTGAATTAGATACTGAACATATTGCGGATGTAGAATCTGCAGTAAAAATAGGAGATGAAATTGATGTGATGGTTATTGGAGTTGATAATATGGGTAAAATCGATTTATCACGTAGAGCCATACTTAACGAAGAATCTTTAGATGTTGTTAAGGAAAGAAGAAATTCAGGAAGAAAAAACGACCGAAATAATAGAGGAGGTAGAGGAGGTAGAGGAGGTAGAGATAATTACGATCGTAATTCTAGAGGAGGCGGTAGAAACCGTAGATCTGTTGGTGGATATGATGGAGATTCTAGGCCTTCACCGCCATCAAGGTACTAGAGAATAAAAATGATAGTTTCAAAGAGAATTTCAGTAATAGTTAATGGAGCATTAGGCAAAATGGGTTCTACTGTAATCGGAGCAGTTAATGATGCTGAAGATATGGATTTGGTTGGTGCTGTAGATATTAAGTCGAATCAAGATAAAATTAGCGGAAACAATTTAATAATAGAATCTGATTTAGAAGATTTATTAAAAAAAAGTAATCCAGATGTAGTTGTTGATTTTACAAATGGAGAATCATCAAAAATAGCATTTCATAAATGTATTAGTAGAGGAATTTCAGTTGTTTCTGGATCAACTGGTCTTAGTGATCAAGATATATCATTTATAGAAGATTTATCTAAACAAAATAAAGTTGGATGCCTACATGCGTCAAATTTTGCTATTGGAGCAATTTTATTGATGCATTTGGCTTCTATTGCTTCTAAATACTTCGATTATGCTGACTTATTAGAATCCCATCATGAAATGAAAATAGATGCACCTTCTGGAACGGCTCTTTCAATTGTGAAATCTATGTTGAAAGGAAAAGGGAAAGATTTTCTTTCAAATAATACCTTGGAGGAAACGCTAAAAAATACTAGAGGTGGCGACATTAGAGGTATTAATATTCATAGCGCTAGGATTCCAGGTAGGGTTGCTCGACATGAGGTAGTTTTCGGCGCTCAAGGTCAAACTTTTACATTATTACATGATTCAATTAATAGAGAAAGTTTTATGCCTGGTGTTCTGACAGGAATTAGGCATGTAGTATCAAGTGATAGATTAACTATTGGATTAGATAATTTACTTGGTTTAAAATAATATTAAACAAGACAAAAAAGTTTAGTATTAAATATTTTAGGAATCTGTATTGGATATTAGTAATTTAAGAATAGGGATTGTTGGTGCTACGGGTGCTGTTGGTCAGGTAGCGTTGAATATACTTGAGTCATATCATCATCCTATAGAAAAAATTGAAGCGATTGCATCTCCAAAATCCCATGGTAAAAAAATTAAATATCTTGATAATTATCTTACTGTAAAAAGTTTTTATAATGATATTTTAAATTCTTTGGATGCAATTATAATTTCTGCAACTTCAGACGTTAGTAAAGAATTGGCAAAAATTGCCAAATCAAGAAATGTATTAGTAATAGATGATGGCTCCACATTTAGAATGGACGATACTGTACCACTAGTAGTTCCTGAGGTTAATGGGGAGGATGTAGAATGGCATAATGGTATAATATCAACTCCTAATTGCACTACCACACCTTTAGTTATGGTTATAGATTCATTAAGACAAATACAAAAAATTAATAGAGTTAATGTTTCAACATATCAGGCAGTTAGTGGAACTGGTAGTTTGGCCAGAAAAGAATTAATTGATCAAACTAAGGCCATGTTATCTTCTCAGGATTATAAGGTTCAAATTTACCCATACCCCATAGGATTTAATCTTTTACCACATGTAGATGATTTTTTGACTAATGGTTATACTAAAGAGGAAATGAAAATGGTGAATGAATCAAAAAAGATTTTACATGATGAATCTATTTCTATATCTACAACATGTGTTAGAGTTCCTGTTGAAATTTCTCATTCAGAATCTGTTCAAATTGAATTTTCTGGAGAAGTAGAAATAAATGATGTTGTTGAAAATTTAAGAACTTATTCTGGTATAGAAGTAGTAGATAATATAACTAAAAACCATTACCCTACTCCTTTAGATTCTACAGATCAAGACGATGTTTTAGTTGGTAGAATCAGGAAGGATATATCTATTAATGAAAGTAGAGGTATTTCATTGTGGCTTTCATGTGATAATTTAAGAAAAGGGGCTTCATTGAATGCTTTACAGATCTTAAATGAAGTTAAAATTCGTTCATCTAAAACATTTTCAAAAATAAAATAAAATATTATTAAGGAGGTGAGATATAATGCCTGAAATTGGTAGATTACTTACTGCAATGGTTACACCATTTAGCTCGGATGGGGAAGTTGATTATAACAGAGCTGGAGAGCTTGCGAAAAGAATTATTGGTAATGGTTCCGATGGTCTGGTAATTGGTGGTACAACAGGAGAATCTCCTTCAATGAATGAAGAAGAAAAAATTAAATTATTTTCAAAAGTTAAAGATTCAATTGGCGATGATGGTACTGTGATAGCTGGTACTACTGATAATAATACAATTAAATCTATAGAATTATCACAAGAGGCTGAAAAGATAGGTGTTGATGGGATACTTCTAACTGTTCCAGCATATAATAAACCAACTCAAGGTGGATTAATTAAACATTTTGAAAAAATTTCAAATTCTGTTTCTATTCCAGGAATTCTTTATAATGTCCCTTCGAGGACCTCCTTAAATATGGATTTAGAGACAACATTACATCTATCAAAAATACCTAATATCATTGGTACAAAAGAAGCTTCTAGTGATTTAGATCAGATAAATTATATTATTAGTAATTCAGATTCAGATTTTAAAGTTTGGAGTGGAAATGATAATGAAACATTTTCTATTATTTCAACTGGAGGATATGGAGTAGTTAGTGTTGCTGGAAATATCATAAGTTCTCAAATAAAAAAAATGATTGGCTTTATATTAGAAGGTAATATTGAAATTGCCGCTAAAGAACATCTAAGATTATTACCTATTTTTAATGCTTTATTTTTTATTACAAATCCAATACCAATTCGTTATGCGATAAATCGAAGTGGATATGATATAGGAGAAGGGCGACTTCCTATGGTTCCTAGTGAAGAAGAAATTATTAATTTTGCCAAAAAATTTGATCCAATTATGGATGAATATAAGATAGATCTTTAATCTAAAAGTTTATAAAATATCAAATTCTTATAATGAGTAAATTAGGCAAAATAGTAGTAATAGGTGGCGGTTCAGGATCAGCTGTAGCCCTTAAGGGTTTAGTCAAAAAGAATTTAGATATATCAGTTATTGTTACAATGTTTGACAGTGGAGGAAGCTCTGGAAAACTCAGAGATGAATTTGGGCTTTTACCTGTTGGTGATATAAGACAGTGTCTACTTGCATTAAGTGATTCAGATAAGTCTTCTGTTAAAGGTATGGTGGATGTATTAAATTATAGGTTTGATAAAGATTCTAGTTTATCTGGTCATAGTGTTGGGAATCTCGTTTTAGCAGCTTTAACTTCTATACATAAGGATCTAGGAAAAGCCATAAGGGAATTATCTTTACTTTTAAATACAAAAGGAAGAGTGATTCCAGTCACATACGATCAATCTAATTTATGTGCAAGATTAATGAACGGACAAATTATTCATTCAGAATCCAATATTGATTTAAGAGAAGAATCGAATCCTGCAATAAAAGAAATTTACTTAGATAAACCAGTAGAAGTTAACGAAGATGCAGTTAAAGAAATTCATAATGCAGATTTAATTCTACTTGGCCCAGGTGATCTATATACTAGTATTATTCCTAATTTTTTAGTTCCTGAAATTAAAAATGCTATCAGAGATACAAGAGCTAAAATTATTTATGCTTCCAATTTAATGACTAAATTAGGTGAAACATCAGGCTATGAAGCTTCTAAATTTTCTTCTGAAATTTTAAGTTATTTATATAATTCCAAATTTGATCTTTTATTACTCAATAATAGCGTTCCGCCGGAGATTGTACTCAAAGCATATGAGAAAGAAAAAGCTGAGATAGTTCCAATAGACGAAGAAGTTAAAGATTATTCTAAATCTTTAATTATAAAAAATTTTATAAGACTTGAAGGTACTACCGTAAGGCATGATTACGATTTATTGGCTGAAGAAATAATAAAAGTCCTTTAGGAGTCTTTTATTGGGTTATCTATTTCTATTACTTCTTCTCTTTTTGGTCCAGTTGAAATTAGGCTAATTTTGGATGAAAGAGTTTTTTCTATGAAAGATAAATAATTTTTTGCTTCTGTTGGTAAATCGTAAAATTTTTTCATTCCAAAAGTGGATGATTTCCAACCAGGAAAAGTTTCATAAATTGGTTTGCATTTTGATAAAATTTCATTATTAATAGAAAAATTCTCAATTTCTTTACCTTCAAATTCATATTTTACACAAACTTTAATTTCATCCCATGTATCTAAAGTGTCTAATCTGGTAATAATTATTGAATCAAATCCATTAATTTTCTGAGAAAATTTACCAGCTACAGCATCAAACCATCCTATCCTTCTACCTCTTCCGGTGGTTGTACCGAATTCTCCAGCTTCTTGGCGAATTTTATCACCTATTTTACCAATAATTTCAGTGGGAAAAGGGCCGGATCCTACTCTTGTACAGTATGCTTTATAAATTCCTATACTACTCTTTATTTTGCTAGGTGATATTCCTAAACCAGTAATAGCGCCGCCAATTGTAGGGCTTGAAGATGTAACATACGGGTAAGTTCCATGATCAATATCTAATAATGAACCTTGCGCACCTTCTAGAATAATTTTTTCATTATTTTTTAGAGATTTATCTAATACTTTATCAATATCACCTATATATGTTGACAATTCTCTATTCCATCTAAAAATTGAATTTGTAGTATTTTCTATTGATATGGGGGTACTATTATAAATTTTTTGTATAATTTTATTCTTATTTTCTACAATTTCGCTAAGTTTTTTTTGAAGTACTAAGGGCGATAAAATTTCATCCATTCTTATTCCTGATCTTGCGACTTTATCTACGTATGCAGGGCCTATACCCCTTCCAGTAGTACCTATAGAAGTATTTCCTCTTGACAATTCTTCTAAACGATCTAATTCGATGTGGTAAGGCATAACCACATGTGATTTGTTAGAGATAAGAATTTTTCCTGGTAAATTAGCTTTTTTAATTTTTTCAATTTCTTCAATAAGAACATTTGGATCTACTACTACTCCATTTCCTATGACATTTGTTACATTATCCCAAGCTATTCCGCATGGGATCAAATGAAATGCAAATTTTCCTTTATTATTGATTACTGTATGACCAGCATTATTTCCACCAGAATACCTCGCGACTATTTTAGCTTGACTTGCTAGGTAATCTATAATTTTCCCTTTACCTTCATCTCCCCACTGTCCACCTATTACTGCATATGCAGGCATAATTAACTTCCAATTGATATATAAATATAAATATTTATTTTAGTTAGAATTTACAAAATTTTCTTTAACAAGATAATTTAATCTTATCATTTTATAATCATATAAATTCGTTATAAAAATTTTAATTTTAATAAAGTTGATAATTCTACTGTTGACGCTGAACAGTTAAAAGTAATAGAATTTTTTTTACGGCTATTAATAAGTTTCGATTTTTAGTCTAGTTTTTCCGTGATTATTTATGGGAAAATGTGTTATTTAACAATTGAAGATTTAATTTTGCATTCTCCGAGATTATGTACTTGATTCCTTAAGATGGGTCAAGCTACTAAGGGCATATGGGGAATGCCTTGGTGCCAGAAGCCGATGAAGGGCGTAGCAAGGCTGCGATAAGCCCCGGATAAGTGTCTAGCGACTTCAGCCGGGGATTCCCGAATGGGGAAACCTGCCTCAATAGAGGCACTATTCTTTATGGATAGAGGTAAGCGGGAGAACTGAAACATCTAAGTACCCCGAGGAAAAAAAATCAACCGAGACTCTCTTAGTAGCGGCGAGCGAAAAGGGAATAGCCCAAACCTTACGGTCCTTACGGAGTAGGATCCAGTGACCGTTTGGTGTTATAGGATCTATAATAGATTTCCTACAAATCTAAAAAAGTTACAAATTGTTTACCTAGCTGAACAGTCCTGGAACGGCTGGCCATAGCAGGTGAAAGCCCTTTAGGCGAAAGGTTAACAACTTTTTTATAGACTCCTGAGTACAACGGGACACGTGAAATCTTGTTGGAATTTGGGGGGACCACCCTCCAAGGCTAAGTACTTCTGGCGACCGATAGTGAACTAGTACCGTGAGGGAAAGGTGAAAAGCACCCCTTAAGGG
>PBEM01000011.1 GCA_002718415.1 Chloroflexota bacterium | reverse complement strand
TGGTTCTGTATGGAAGGGCCATCGCTCAACGGATAAAAGGTACTCCGGGGATAACAGGCTGATACCGCCCAAGAGTTCATATCGACGGCGGTGTTTGGCACCTCGATGTCGGCTCATCTCATCCTAGGGCTGAAGCAGGTCCTAAGGGTATGGCTGTTCGCCATTTAAAGAGGTACGCGAGCTGGGTTTAGAACGTCGTGAGACAGTTCGGTCCCTATCTACCGTGGGCGTTGGAAATTTGAGAGGATCTGCTCCTAGTACGAGAGGACCGGAGTGGACGAACCAATAGTGTGCCGGTTGTGGCGCCAGCTGCATTGCCGGGTAGCCATGTTCGGAAGGGATAAACGCTGAAAGCATCTAAGTGTGAAGCCCACCTCAAGATGAGATGTCCCACCCCGATTCGTCGGGGGTAAGACCTCCGGTAGACTACCGGTTAGATAGGTCACGTGTGTAATAACAGTAATGTTTTTAGCTAAGTGATACTAATTGGTCGAGGGCTTGACCCATTTTAAGGAATCAAAACATAATCTTATTATTAAGGAATGCAAAAAATTAAATCTAAACTAAAATTATTGCGGGGTGGAGCAGTGGCAGCTCGTCGGGCTCATAACCCGAAGGTCGCAGGTTCGAATCCTGCCCCCGCTACCATTATTTTATTCCCTTGGTGGTAAAAGCGTGGTGGTCCCACCCGTACCCTTTCCGAACACGGAAGTTAAACACCATAGCGCTCACGATACTGCACTTGTAAGGGTGTGGGAAAATAGGTCACTGCCAAGGGTTTTTAATTTATTTGATTGTTTATAATTAATATTATTTATAATAAAATTAAAATCTAGAAATTTAGAATAAGATTCTTGATTTCTGTAATTATGTAAAAGAGAAGGTTTTCATTTGGAAAATGAACAAATATCCACCGAGAATGAATTGGTGAATGATAATAAAGAGCCAGAAATAGAAAAAGAAGACACTATGGAGTCTCTTCTTGATGAATTTGTCCCAATTAAACAGTTACGAAGAGGGGAAATTATTGATGGAAAAATTATGGATATTAGAGATGATGGTGTATTAGTCGATATAGGTTATAAATCCGAAGGTTATATTCCTGTCAGAGAAATGAAAACTATTGAGCCTGAAGATAAAGAGAATTTGTCTGTTGGATCTGAAATTATAGCTTACGTTGTAAATGTAGAAAGTATGGATGGAGTTACAATACTCTCAGTTGATAGGGCTAGAGGAGAACAAGGGTGGAGAATTTTAGAAAAAAGTATGGAATTAAATGAGAATGTGTCTGGAAAAATAATTGGTGCTAATAGAGGTGGAGCGGTAGTTGAAGCTGAAGGTGTTCAAGGTTTTGTACCTTTAAGCCAGTTAGTAGGACCTGTCCGTGAATTGTATGTCCCTGGAGGTGAGCCACCTAAAGAAGGATTTATTGGAGCTACAGTAGAGTTCAGAATTATTGAATTGAATCGTAGGAGAAATAGAGCAATTTTTTCTGAAAGAGCTGCATTACAACACTGGAAAGACTCTCAGAAAAAAGAACTAATTTCTAGTATTAAAGAAGGTGATACAAGAAAAGGTAAAGTTTCTGGGATTTCAAGTTTTGGTGCCTTTGTAGACTTGGGTGGTGCAGATGGATTAATCCATATTTCTGAATTATCATGGAATGCTGTTAAGTCAGCTGAGGAAATTGTTACTGTAGGGCAAGAATTAGATGTTTATATTTTAAAAATAGATCGGGAAAGTTTAAAAATAGCTCTTAGTTTGCGTAGATTACAACCTGAACCATGGGAAGGAATCGGAGACAGATTTAAAATAGGAGAGATAGTTAAAGGAACTATTACTAAACTTGCCAACTTTGGTGCATTTGCTAGGATCGAGTCAGGTATAGAAGGTTTGATACATATTAGTGAAATTTCTCCTGAAGTAATCAATCATCCAAAAGACGTTGTTAAGGAGGGAGATTTATTAGAGTTGAAAATTATACGAGTTGAACCTGAAAGACGTCGTCTAGGGCTTAGCTTAAAACAAGTAACTCATCCTGAATTATCAGAGAAAAATGAAGATAATAATGATTCTCCTAAAAATGATAGTAATTCCAGTGATAATGATGATGACACAGAAGAATTAAATGATAACATTTCTAATAAAGATGATGACTAAAATCAATCTGAAAAAGCTTAATTGAATTTAGGATTGTAAAAACTGAAAGGAGATATTTAGATGTCCAGTAGGTTTGAAAAATTTTCAGAGCGAGCCAGAAGAGTTTTGTCTCTTGCTCAGGAAGAAGCTCAGAGGTTTAATCATAATTATATAGGTACTGAGCATGTCCTTTTAGGATTGGCTAGAGAAACTGAAGGTGTTGCTGCTAAGGTTTTAGCTAATCATAATATTGAATTATCAAAAATACGTTCTGCAGTTGAATTTATTATTGCAAGAGGTGATAGACCAATATCTGATGACATGATTGGTTTAACTCCTAGGGCTAAAAAAGTTATTGAGTTAGCTGTTGATGAAGCTCGTAGATTAAATCATCATTATATAGGCACAGAACATATTTTAATAGGTCTAATGCGTGAGGGTGAAGGTGTTGCCGCAGGTGTATTAGAAAGTCTCGGTGTGACATTAGATAAAGCCAGAGAAGAAACAAATAGAATTATTCAAAATCAAAGTTTAGGTTCTGGTTCTACATCTGTAAATAAATCTAATAAAACACCTATTTTGGATGAACTAGGTGTTGACCTGACACTTAAAGCTTCAGAAGGTTCTTTAGACAATGTTATTGGGCGTGATACTGAAATTCAAAGAGTTATACAAATACTTAGTCGACGAACTAAAAACAATCCTGTTTTATTAGGTGAACCAGGTGTTGGAAAAACAGCGATTATTGAAAAATTAGCGACTATGATTTTTGAAGGTGATGTACCTGAGACATTAGAAGGGAAACGCGTTGTTACTCTTGATATGGGTACACTGGTTGCAGGAACTAAATATAGAGGTGAATTTGAAGAGAGGCTAAAAAAAGTTTTATCTGAAATTAAAAAGGCAGGTAATTGTGTTCTTTTTATAGATGAAATGCACACAATGGTTGGTGCAGGAGCAGCCGAAGGAGCTGTAGATGCCGCTAACATACTCAAACCTTCGTTGGCTAGAGGTGAAATACAAGTTGTGGGAGCTACCACGCTTGATGATTATAGAAAATATGTTGAAAGAGATGCAGCTTTAGAGAGAAGATTTCAACCAGTTACTGTTGATGCTCCCGATCCTGTACAGACTGTAGAAATATTGAGGGGTATTAAAACAGAATATGAAAAACATCATAACCTTTTAATTGAAGATGAAGCTTTAGAAGTAGCATCACAGCTAGCTGATAGGTATATTGCGGATAGGCAATTACCTGATAAAGCTATTGATTTAATAGATGAAGCATCTTCGAGAGTTAGAATTAGAAGTGCTTCTATTCCTAAACCCTTAAAAGATAAACGTAAAGAATTGAATAGGATAAGAAAATCAAAAGATACTTCTATAACTTCACAGGAATATGAAGAAGCTGCTCAGTTAAGAGACCAAGAGCTTAGATTAATTACTGACATAGAAAAATTGGAATTAGAATGGAAGGAAAAAAACCCAAATTCAATTACAAATTCTGTTACTCCTGAAGACATAGCAGAGGTAGTTTCTATGTGGACAAGAATACCAGTCACACGATTAGATGTAGAGGAAAAACAAAGATTAATTAAAATGGAAGAAGCTCTTCAGCTTCATGTCGTTGGGCAAGATGAAGCAATAAATGTTGTATCTAAAGCTGTTAGACGTGCACGTTCAGGTCTTAAAGACCCAAAAAGACCAATTGGGGCTTTTTTATTTTTAGGGCCTACAGGAGTAGGTAAGACTCATCTAGTGAAAAAACTAGCAGAGTATATTTTTGGAGAAGATGATGCTATGATCAGGCTTGATATGTCTGAGTTCATGGAAAAACATTCTGTTTCTAGATTAGTAGGATCACCTCCTGGATATGTTGGTCATGATGAAGGTGGACAATTAACTGAAGCAGTCAGAAGAAGATCTTACTCTGTGATCCTTTTAGATGAAATAGAGAAAGCGCATCCTGATGTGTTTAATATTTTACTTCAAGTATTTGAGGATGGTCATCTAACAGATTCTAAAGGAAGAAAGGTTGATTTTAAAAACACTATCATTGTCATGACATCAAACTTAGGTTCTAATTTAATAAATAGTGGTTCTAGATTTGGTTTTAATATGTCTGATTCTAAAGATATTAGTCTAGATTACGAAAGGATAAAATCTCAAGTTTTGGATTCGGTTAAGGATCCATCTAATGGTTTTCGTCCTGAATTTCTAAATCGGATTGATGCTACCGTGGTGTTCCAGCCATTATCATCTGAAAGTATTATGAAAATAGTAGATATTTTACTAAAAGATATTGAGATTAGAGTCTTGGATCATGGTCTGTTTATGCATGTTAATTTACCAGCGAAGAGCTATCTTGTAGAAAATGGATTTGATCCAAAAATGGGAGCTAGACCTTTACGTAGATTAATTCAGGATACAATTGAAGATCAACTTTCTGAATTGTTATTGAAAGGGAAATTTTCTGCTGGAGATTCGATTGAAGTTGACTGTAAAAATGATCAGATAATTATTAAAAAGTTAAATAACAAAAAAAAGACTTTAAAAGAAGAATCAGTCTTTCCAGAATAGTTTGTACCCCATAGATTTTTTATTTTGAAAAATTTTAGCTTGGATCAAGAAACATTAAATAATAAAATAAAGAAACTTCATAAAATTTTGAAGAGTTATCAATCTTTAATTGTAGCTTATTCTGGAGGTGTTGATTCTGCGTTTTTGACTGCTATTTCCCACATGATTCCAGGATTGAAAATTTTAGCAGTAACAGCTGATTCCCCAAGTTTATTTAATGATGATTTAGAATATGCGAAAAAATTAGCTAGGGAGTTCCATTGGAATCATATAGTTATTAAAACTCAAGAAATGAATAATGCATCTTATGTTTCTAATGATGCAAAGCGATGTTTCTATTGTAAGACGGAACTTTATAATCATTTAGGTTCAATTGCAAAAAAACATGATTTTAAATATATTGCTAACGGGGCGAATCTTGATGATTTAAGCGATTATCGTCCAGGAATGAAAGCCGCAAAAAACTATAATGTGGTTTCACCACTTGTAGAATCAGGTTTTAATAAAAATGATATTAGAGTTGCTTCACGAAATTTGAATCTAAGTACATGGGATAAACCTGCTCAACCTTGTTTAGCATCTAGAATACCTTATGGAACTCCAGTATCGATTAAATATCTTAATATGATAGGATTTGCTGAGAAGAAAATTAGAGATTTAGGATTCCCGGTTGTCAGAGTAAGGCACTTTGGAGATTTAGCTAAAATTGAAATTCCTACATCTGATTTTATAAGATTTAATTCTCCGATAATGAAAGAGGGGATATCTAAAATAATAAAGGATGTAGGATTCAAAAAAATGGAATTAGATGCTGAAGGTTATAGGTCAGGATCCTTGAATAAAAAAATAAACAAAAATTAATCTATCATGAAAATAGCTTATATAGATGTAGTTGGTGGGTTGTCAGGAGATATGCTAATTGGTGCACTTATTGACGCTGGATTGGATCATAATCTTCTTGAGATTGAATTAAAAAAAGTTATATCTCAAGGTTGGGATATAAATGTAAATAAATGTTTTAGGGATACAGTAAATGCTTCCAATGTAACTTTTAATATTGATCAACCTGATCAAATTTTTACATTTGAAGATTTTTATAAAATAATTTTTAATGCTTCTATTGAAAATTCTATTAAATCTAAAATTGTTGGAGTATTCAAATTATTAGAAAACGCAGAAAAGAAAGTCCATTCTGATGATAGAGAGGATTTTCATTTACACGAATTAGGTAGTTTAGATACCATTTTAGATGTTGCTGGTTTTATAATAGGTTTAAATTTACTTGAAATTGAAGATGTAAGTATTTCTTCTATACCTATATCAAATGGTCAAATAATTAATAGTCATGGTGCAATGCCTTCTAATACATTAGCAGCTACTTCTATTTTATTAGACCATAACATTACTTTTAGAACTTTAAAAAATAATACTATTGGTGAATTAATAACTCCCACTGGGGCTGCTATAGTATGTTGTTTAGTAAATAATTTTGAACCTATAGCATTCATACCTAAAACTATTGGTTATGGAGCTGGAGATAAAGATATAGAAAAATATACTAATGTTACTGGTATTTGGATTGGAGAAACTAATTCTAAGACTTTTCATGGTAATGATAAAATAATATTACTTGAAACAAATATTGATGATTCTACAGGGGAAATTATTGGACATGTAAAACAATTATTATTTGATAATGGTTGTTTAGATGTTTGGACCACACCTATTTTCATGAAAAAAAATCGACCTGGGGTGAAATTTTCAGTTTTAGTTGAAAAAATATTAGAAGAAAAAATTGTAGATATAATAATGAAAGAGACTACTACATTAGGAATCAGACGAAGTGAAATTGAACGACATATAGCACCAAGAAAAATCATTAAAATTTCTACAATTTATGGTGATATTAAAGTTAAATTAAAAATTATTGATGGGCAAATGATACATGCAAATCCTGAATATAATGATTGCCTGAAGATTTCGAAGGTAAATAATATACCACTAAGAGAAATATATAATTTGGTTAACATTGAAGCGCAAAAATTATTTTCATAGTAATCTAGATAATAAATATATCATTACAATAATTTTTCTATATTTATGATTTATGTTGTGTAAACTATTAATACAAGCCTCGGTGGCGCAGTGGCTAGCGCAGCTGATTTGTAATCAGCCGGTCGTCGGTTCGAATCCGACCCGAGGCTCCAATTTTTTTTCCATTTATATAAATAATTTATTTAGATGTTTATTTAGGTATGTTAAAATATTATTAGGCAGGGATTGGGGAGTGGTTAAACCCAGCAGTCTGTAAAACTGCCGCCCTCGGCTTCACAGGTTCGAATCCTGTTCCCTGCACCATTACCTTTATTTTTCTAAGGATTAGTGACGTTTTTAGCCCACATAGCTCAGTGGTAGAGCGCATTCTTGGTAAGAATGAGGTCCCGAGTTCAATCCTCGGTGTGGGCTCCATAACAATTTTAACAATTAATTAGTAATCAAATATGCAGATAATTAAGAATTAAATATATACAATAGGAAAGATTATTTTAAATTTAATTTATCTAATAGAGAAAATTTGCTAAATATTAAAAGAGGATAATATGGCTAAGAAAGTATTTGATCGAAGTAAACCACATGTGAATGTAGGTACTATTGGTCACGTTGATCATGGAAAAACAACTCTAACAGCTGCAATTACACATGTATTGTCTCATTCCAGTGATAATGTGATTGCTAAGGCTTTTGAGGAGATTGATAACGCTCCTGAAGAACGTGAAAGAGGAGTAACTATTGCTACTACCCATACTGAATATGAAACTGAGTCACGTCACTATGCTCACGTAGATTGTCCCGGCCATGCTGATTATATTAAGAATATGATTACTGGCGCAGCCCAAATGGATGGGGCTATTCTTGTGGTAGCTGCACCCGATGGTCCTATGCCTCAGACTAGAGAGCATATTTTACTAGCACGTCAGGTTAATGTTCCAAAATTAGTTGTAGCTTTAAATAAATCAGACATGATGGATGACGAAGAGTTACTTGAGTTGGTTGAATTAGAAATACGTGAATTACTAACAGAATATGACTTTCCTGGAGATGACATTCCTATTGTAAGAGTAAGTGCACTTGAGGCGCTAGAAAATCACGATAAACCTGATAATGATTGGGTTAAGGCGATTCATGAATTAATGAAATCTGTTGATGATTATATTCCGGTTCCTGATAGACCTACTGATCAGCCATTTCTTATGCCTGTAGAAGATGTTTTTAGCATCAAGGGAAGGGGTACAGTTTTGACAGGTAGAGTAGAAAGAGGAAGTGTTAAAGTAGGAGAGACTATTGATATTGTAGGGTTCGGACAGAATACTCAGACAGTTATTACTGGTGTTGAAATGTTTCATAAAACTTTGGATGAAGGTTTACCAGGAGATGCTGTTGGATGTTTGGTTAGAGGTATAGAAAGAGAAGATGTTGCTAGAGGAGCTGTATTGGCAAAGCCAGGGACTCTTTCTCCCCATACCAAAGCTAAAGCTCAGGTTTATGTTTTAACTAAAGAAGAAGGTGGTCGACATACCCCTTTCTTTTCAGGTTATAAGCCACAATTTTATATAAGAACTACTGATGTTACAGGTGAGATTAAATTAGCCGATGGAGTTGAGATGATAATGCCTGGAGATAATACTGAAATGGATATATCTTTGATGTATCCGGTAGCATTGGAAGAAAATTTAAGATTTGCTATTCGTGAAGGTGGCCGAACTGTTGGTTCTGGAGTAGTTACAAAGGTAGTTGAATAATAATACTTAATCCTAATGGCAAAGAAAAGTGCAGTTCGTACTTTAGTCGTAATGACTTGTACAGAATGTAAGAAATATAATTACAACACAGAAAAAAATAGGCGTAATACTCCTGATAGGATTGAGTTTAAAAAATTTTGTCCTTCCTGTAGATCTCGTCAATTATTTAGAGAACGCAGATAGGTTTCATCTATGGCCCGTAAAACTGTTCCAGTTAATAAAAATGTGAAGATATCAAATAGGTTTTCTATTTTTAGATTTTTTGCAGAGGTAATTGGTGAACTTCGGAAAGTCTCATGGCCTAGTAGGCAGGAAGCTACAAGATTGACTATTTTAGTTTTAGTACTTTCGATAACTATAGGTATATTTTTGGGAATTGTCGACTATGTTTTTTCTAGAATGATGGCTTTTTTGTCTGGAACTTAGGGTAATTTGTAAACTATGGAAAATGATATAAACAACTCTCCTAGATGGTATATTGTTCATACTTATTCTGGTCAAGAGGATAAGGTCCAAAAAAACCTTTACCAGAGAATAGAAACAATGGATGTAAAGGATAAGATATTGGAAATTATTGTTCCAACAGAGGTTGAAGTCGAAATTAAGGATGGTGAAAGAGTAGAAGTTGAAAAAAAAATGTACGCTGGATATTTGTTAATTAATATGTTTATGGACGATGAATCATGGTATATTGTACGGAATACACCGGGTGTGACAGGATTTATTTCTGCAGAAGATTCGACAGAAAATCGTTCTAAACCAGTTCCACTTGAACAAAATGAGGTAGATAGAATAATAAATAGGATGAAATCGGAAGCTCCTAGGGTAAAAATAGGATTTGAAATTGGTGATGGAGTTCGGATAAAAGATGGTCCATTTGTTGATTTTATGGGAACTGTGGATGAGGTATTTTTGGATAGAGGAAAAGTTAGGGTTCATGTTTCTTTTTTTGGAAGAGAAACTCCAGTGGAACTTGATTTTCTTCAACTTGAGAAAACATAATAATATATAGAGGAATATATAAGTGGCAAAACAAATAGCAACAGTGCTTAAATTACAATTACCTGCAGGACAAGCTTCTCCTGCTCCACCAGTTGGTCCTGCCTTGGGACAGGCTGGGGTAAATATAATGCAATTTGTTAAAGAATATAATGAAAGAACACAGAAGCTTACGGGAAATATAGTTCCGGTGGAACTTACTGTTTATGCAGATCGTTCATTTGATATGCAACTTAAAACACCTCCAGCTTCAGATATGATAAAGAAGGCAGCTGGTGTGACTTCAGCTTCATCAAGACCTGGTATTGAAATTATTGGGAAGATTTCATCTAGCCAAATCAAGGAAATAGCCAATACAAAGATGCCAGATTTAAATGCAACTGATATTGAAGCTGCGATAAAAATTGTAGAAGGTTCTGCTAGAAGTATGGGTATAGAAATAGAATAAAATACATAGAATGGAGAATCATGGTAAAACATAGTAAGCGTTATAATTCTATAAGTTCTGTAATTGGACTAGATGATCACAATCCTAAAGATGCTATCAATAAGATTAAAACTAATGCTACCGCAAAATTTGTAGAGGCTATAGAATTACATATATCAACTGGAGCAGACCCTAAACAGTCTGATCAACAGATTAGAGAGGTAGCTGAATTACCTCATGGAACGGGTAAAGATGTAAAAGTATTTGTTTTTGCTGATGGTGACGATGCTAAATTAGCTGAAAAGTCTGGCGCAGATTATATTGTGAATGATGATTTTATAAAAAAAATTGAGGATGGATGGTCTGATTTTGATGTAGCAATAGCTACTCCTGATCAAATGCCTAAAATTGGGAGATTGGGTAGGTTTTTAGGTAGGAAAGGTTTAATGCCTAATCCTAAGACCGGTACCGTAGTGGAATCAAAGAATCTTCCGAATTCAATTTCTGAAAGTAAACATGGAAGAGTAGAAATAAAGTTAGATAAAGGTGCTAATGTTCATGTAAGGATAGGTACTGTAGAATTTAATGAGGACCAGATTCTAGATAATTTGAAAAGTGTATATTCTGTTATATTGAATTCCAGACCTGAAAATTTGAAAGGTCAATTTATAAAAACGGCAACAATTTGTAGTACTATGGGTCCTAGTGTTAAATTAAATTTGAATGAAATGGAAAATTTTAGTAATATATCTTCATAATTTACAATATATGAAAAAAAAATTTTGTAAAATTGTATTACAGAATTAAAAAATTAAGACCAAAGACAGTCGGTTTCCTAAATAGGATTAAATGATTTTCAACCTTCCGAGGTCGTCGTTGTATAGCATTTGACGAACCCCGGAGGATTCCGGGCTTTTTTTTGGAATTTTTTTGGAGTATTTATGCCAACTGAAAAAGCTTTAAATAGTGTAAAAGAAGTAACAGATTTGTTTGCTTCATCTTCCATTATTATAGCTACTGAATATCGAGGAATTAGCGTTTCTGATATGGATCTTTTTAGAGCTTCTCTTAGAAGTAATAATTGTAATTTTAAAATAGTAAAAAATACCTTTGCTAGACTTGCTGCTGATGAGTCAGGTAAACCTGAATTAAAAGAATTCATGTCTGGACCAGTTGGATTTTTGACTAGTTCAAATGATCCTGCTTTAGCAACTAAAACACTTGTTCAGCATGCAGAGAAAAACTCTCTTCCAGTGGTCATAGTAGGAGGCTGGTTAGATGGTGATATCTTGGATGAGGCTAAAATAAAACAATTATCTAAACTTCCTTCTAAGGATGAATTAATATCTAAAATGATGAGTTCTATGAATAGCCCTATTTATGGATTAGTTTCTGTAATGCAAGGACCTATTAGAGGACTTACAACTGTCTTAAGTAGATATGTTGATAATAACAAACAAGGAGAATAATTATGAATAAAGAAGAATTAATTGAAGAAATAAAAAAAATGTCAGTCTTAGACTTATCAGAAGTTGTAAAGGCTTTAGAAGAAGAATTTGGTGTTAGTGCTGCAGCGCCTGTTGCTGTTGCTGCTGCTCAATCAGGTGGAGCATCTTCTGAATCTTCAGAGTCTGAAGAGAAAGATACATTTACAGTCACATTAAAAGAATTTGGATCTAATAAAATTGCCGTTATTAAGGCTGTTAGAGAGATAACTCCTTTGGGTTTGAAAGAAGCAAAAGATCTTGTTGAAGCAGCACCTAAACCTGTTATAGAAAATGCAACTAAAGAAGATGCTGATACTGCAAAAGCTAAACTTGAAGATGCTGGAGCTACTGTCGAAGTTTCTTAAGTAGAAACTGTCAAATCTAGAATAAATTGTGGGATTGACCACCATCTACATTAATACAAGCTCCGGTGATTAAAGCTGCTTGAGCGGAGCATAAAAATGCTACGGTTGCGCCTACGGGTTCTGGCCAACCAAACTTTCCCATTGGTAGGTTATTTTCTATAAATTTGTCTACAGTTTCTTTTGAGTTATTGTTAATAAATTTTTCCCATGTACCATTTTTATGTAGTATTGATCCAGGCGCTATAGCATTTATTGTGACTCCCGTGCTAGCTAATGTTTGAGACGCATGTTTCGATGCCGCTATCATAGCAGCTTTTGCGGTCATATATGGTGCTGTACCACCATATTCTCTACCATAGATTGAAGCTATATTTACTATCCTACCCCATTTTTTGTTTTTCATATTTGGAACAGATAATTTCATTAATCTTATTGCTGACCATAAATTTACATTCATTACATTTGTAAAATCATCCATTGATGAATTTATTAGATCTGATGTGCCTAAACTACCTCCAACATTATTAATTAAAATATCTATCTCTCCATTATCTTTTGTGACAGATTCATACAAATTTATAATAGAACTCTCTTCTGTTAAATCAGCTTTTTTCCCATATACAGAAATACCAAGATTTTTTAGTTCGTTGATAGTTTTATTTAAATCTTCCTCACCCCTTCCACATATAGAAATTTTTACTCCTTCTTTTCCCAATATAGTTGCTGATTCTTTTCCTAAACCTCTAGTCCCTCCAGTTATTAGCGCATGCTTTCCTGATATACCTAAGTCCATAAATTCACTCCATCTTATTTACTTTTATCTTGATTATTAGCTACATCAGATGGCGATTTACTACCATACCAAGAAGAGTATTCAAAAGAATTTCTAAATTCACGTGTTTCACCACATATTTTGCAAGAACCCATACTCATAGTTCCATTAGGTGGTTCAATTGTCCAATGATGAGAACAATCCTTTTTTTTACTTTTTTGTTTTGATGTAGACATATGTATCCTTAGAATATTATATTTTTTTAATTTTAACATTTTTTACTTTAATTTATAAATCTTAGATTAATAAAATTTGATTTATTACTTGACATTAAAATAAATATTTTTTAGGATTAGTTAAAATTTAGGTGTTATGGTGCCTCACTATTATCTAGTAATTTGAGGAGAATAGGGAAAACGGTTATTATTCCGTTGCGGTTGCGCCACTGTGAAAGTTTGTTTTTTATAGACCTTTTTGTGTTCTATTTTTACCTACTTAAGCCAGGAGACCTGCCATTATATCTTTAATTTTTTAATGACTTTCAGTATTTCGTTATAAGGTGAATTTTGCTGCGCATAACAGTATTTGCACCCAAAAATTTGTTTTTTAAGGGTAGATTTTCTTTAGGCATAATTTGTCTACTATTTTTGTCTTTTTTATCAATTGTTTTTTCTATAACCCTTGGTCCTTATGATATTTCTAACAGAGAAATCTTAAATTATTTTCTTGATTTATTAGGTTTTGATTCTCAGTCCATAACTATCACACAGGTAGCTATTCTTGAAACGGTGAGGTTGCCAAGAATATTAATGGCTTTTGTTATTGGAGGAGGCTTGTCAGTTTCTGGTGTTATTATGCAAGGTGTTTTTAGAAACAATTTAGCAGATCCTGGAATAATTGGAATTTCTGCTGGTGGTGCAACTGGTGCAGTCTTAGCAATTTTTACAGGTATGGCAGTTTTATCTGTATGGATTGTACCTATATTTGCATTTGTAGGTTCTTTTATATCATTATTATTTGTTTTTACGATTTCAACTTTATCTGGAAGAATTTCTGTACCTACTTTAATATTGTCAGGTATAGCAATTGGGGCTTTTCTGAATTCAATAACTTCAGCTATTATAATTTTTTCTGGAGATATTGAATCTCAGAGACAAATGATATTTTGGCTTGCAGGTGGCTTTGATTCTGCTAGATGGATTAGTTTAAAGATTGTAGTACCTATGATTCTGATACCTACTACATTAGCAATAATTTTTTCGAGAGATTTAAATTTATTGATGTTAGGTGAAGATCAAGGGAATTCTTTGGGGATAAGGGTTCAATTCTCAAGAAATTTAATGCTTATATTAGGTTCAGTAATAACAAGCATATCTGTTGCATATACTGGTGTGATAGCTTTCGTTGGTTTAATAATCCCGCATATGGTTAGATTGGTAATTGGTGCAGATAATAGAAAATTAATTCCATTATCATTTTTTTCTGGAGCTATTTTTCTTTTACTTTCAGATACTTTAGCTCGAATAATAATATCTCCTGCTGAAATTAGGGTAGGTTTAGTAACTTCTTTTTTAGGAGCACCTTTTTTTATTTATTTACTGGTTTCAAACAGAAAAAATTTTTATTCATTATAAATAGGAGGAATGTAATGTTAAAAAAGATAATTAATTTTATTGTGTTTATTTTCATATTTTCAGCATTTTTTATTACTTTTGGTTGTGAAAAAAATGATAATAATTTGATGAATAATAAATCACCTCTATCTGGTAATAATTCAGAAATAAATCAAGATGATTTATTTAATATAGATGGTATTATAGATTCTTCTAATTTTGGATGGCCTCGAACTGTAGAAACTTCTGATGGAATTGTAACCATAGATAAAAAACCGGAAAGAATACATTCATTATCATTAGGTCACACAGAAATATTACTAGGAATAATGGATATTAAAAAAGTTTTAGCTGGTTATAATTTTTTTGTTGACCCATCAATTTCTAATATTTCTGAACTTTCTTACAACTTAAAAGAAATTGGTTTTGATCCAGAAGAAGTTATTGGTTTAGATCCAGATGTCGTAATAGCATCAAAATATACAGATGTAGATACAATAGCAATTTTGAAAGATTCTAAAATTCCAGTTATTAGAGCTGAGTTGGATAATTCTGCTGAAGGGAATATCTCTAATATATTATTTATGGGGTACATACTTGGAGCAGAAAAAGAAGCTGCTATTTTATCAGATGAAATTAAATCTAGATTAGAAATTATTAATAATATTAAACCTAAAAATAATTCCAATAGAGTACTTTCAATAACAAAATGGGCGACGATTTTTGCAGCAGGTTCTGAATCTACTGAAGGAGGAATAATTGAGCAATCTGGAGCTATTAATGCAGCTGCAGATTCAGGGATTGATGGTCACAAGGAAGTCAGTATTGAATCAATTGCAGAAATTAATCCTGATATTATTCTTTTACCTCAACCAAAAGAAAGTGCTGAAGAATTCAAAAAAGAATTATTGAGTAATCCGGTATTGTTTGAAGTACCAGCGATAAAGGAGAAAAAAATATTTCACGTACACCCTCCTTATTTCACAACTTTATCCCATTGGAATATTAGAGGTATAGAGGAATTAAGTAAATTATTATACCCAGAAGAATTTGTTTCTATAAATTTTGAAGATTTTAAAAACTGGAGTGAAATTGAATAAAATAGAAATCGAATCAGTATGTTTAAAATTTGGAAAAAGGAAAGTACTTAATAATATTTCTTTTAAAATTACTCCAGGAAAAATTATTGGTATTGTTGGACCAAATGGTAGTGGGAAAACATCTTTACTAAAAATTATAGCAGGGATTTTACAACCAGATACTGGAACAGTAAAAATAAATGGTAGAGAAGTTAAGAGTTTCAAAAATTCTGAAAAATCCAGATTAATTAGTTATTTACCTCAGTTTGAAGAAAATCATCCGTTTACTGTATTTGAGACAGTTATGATGGGTAGATATTCTAGGATGGGGAGATTTCAAATAAATAATAAAATTGAAAAAGAAATTGTATTAGATGCAATGAACAAATTAGGTATAAATCATCTTTCTGAAAGTAAGATATATACTTTATCTGGAGGCGAAAGGCAAAGAGTAATGTTAGCTAGAATGTTTGCACAAAATTCTAATTATCTCCTAATGGATGAACCATTATCAGGTTTAGATTTAAAGTATCAAATACAAATTGCTTCTCTTATAAAGGAGTACTCTCAGGCAAAGAACATTGCAAATATACTCGTATTACATAATCTTAATTTGGTATCAGAGTTATGTGATGAGGTAATTATGATATCCGAAGGAGAACAACATTGTTTTGGAGCACCTGAAGTAGTTTTTACAGAACCAAATATCAAAAAAGTTTTTTCTGTTGAATCTACAATTACTCAAAATTTGCATGCTACTAATGTTGATATAAAGTTTGTTAGTTAACATTTCAAAAGTATATTGAATATATACTACATTTTATTTATCTAATTTAGTAGATAAATTGTTATTAAATATTAGAATTAACATAAATGTAAGTAATAAGTTTTGGAGATTATAAATTATTTGACTGAATCAATAATTACCGCAGAAAATATTAACAAAACTTACCGTTCCAAAGATATAACTGTTAGGGCCTTAGCTGATGTATCATTAGAAGTTACTAAGGGTGAAATGGTTGCTGTTATGGGACCAAGTGGTTCAGGTAAGACAACTTTATTAAATTGTTTATCAGGTTTAGATTCTATCGACTCAGGCGATGTAATTATATCGGGACAATTATTAAGACAAATGTCAGATGATAAACTGAGTGAATATAGGGCTAAATCTATGGGTTTTGTTTTTCAGGCATATAATTTATTACCTGTAATTACTGCTCAAGAAAATGTAGAGTTGCCCATTATACTTGCAGGAAGTTCTCAAAAAGAAGCACGAAAAAAAGCAGTTGAAAAACTTGAAATGGTGGGTTTAGGAGATCGACTTGATCATTTACCAGCAGAATTATCTGGAGGACAACAACAAAGAGTAGCAATAGCTAGAGCTCTCTCTAATGATCCTTCAATAGTTTGGGCAGATGAACCCACTGGAAATTTAGATTCCTCAAATGCGACTGAAATAATGGATTTGATAAAAAAATTAAATCAAGAACAACAACAAACTTTTGTTTTAGTTACTCATTCTGAAGATATAGGTTCACAAACTAATAGGATTCTAAGAATGAGTGATGGTGAAATAGTAGATGACGGGAAATGACATAATATTTTTTGAAATTTAATGGAAAAATTATTTGGTATTGAAATGAATCATTTAGCCATCTCACTTGCAAGTTTGATGGTAATAATATCATTATCTACAATCCTACTAGCATTGAGAAATCGTGTACTACTAAAAATGGCTCTTAGGAATATACCTAGACGGAAGTCCCAGACTATTCTTATTATAGTAGGGTTAATGCTGAGTACTACAATTATTATGTCTGCCTTATCTATAGGAGATTCTATAAATAGTGCTATACGTATTGGATCCTTAAGAGCTTTAGGAGAGACTGATATAAGACTGTCTTCTCCAGTGTTTTCTCGTTTTGGTGATGATTATCTTGACGATGCTGTACTGGATAGAGTTGAGAGAGAATTAAAAAATGATCCTAGAGTTGATGGGATATTACCTTTACTAAGAAAAAAATTACCTATATTAAATGAATCTAACGAAAAGACAATATCTGAAGTAATTATTGTAGGATTGAAATTAGATTCTCTTGATGGTTTTACTAATAATATATTTACGCCTGAATATGAAAAATCAAAATTTGAAATTACTGATTTAGATGATAATGAAACAATAATCAATAAATCTCTTTCAGATAAATTAGATCTAAAAATTGGAGATGAATTAACTATAGTTTCTCCTATAGGTAGAACTAATCATATTGTGGTAGAGATTATAGAAGCAATTGGTTTGGCAGGAGGAGAGGAATCTACACCGTCGTCTGCTCTAATACCTATTACTACAGCTCAAAAGTTGTTTCAAAGAGGTTCAGAATATAATCTTATAGAAATTTCTATTGCTGGTGATGTTGTATACGATATATACTCTCTTGATGAAAAATCGTCAAAAGAAGTATCAGAAAAACTTCAATTAATTTTTACGAATCAAAAAGCATCAGAAGAAATATATAAACTTATTAATTCACCCGAAGTAATAAAAAAATTAAAAGATGAATTAATATCTCGAGAATCCAATTCTGATTCATCTACCTACATAAAATTATCACAGCTAATTGATTCATTAAATATAGGTTATGTAACAGATGATTTTAAAATTTCTATAACAGATACATTCATAATTTCTATTGTTTTGGAAGTTATAAATGAAGATCTAAAAAACTCTCTTTATATTCAACTATCAGAATTAGAAGAATTAGAGGTTAGAGATATAAAGAATAGTGCGATAGAATTTGCCGAAACTATAGCTTCCGGGATAGTAATTTTTTTCACGATTTTTGGTTCGTTTTCTATAATAGTTGGTTTATTACTTATTTTTCTTATATTCGTTATGCTCGCATCTTCTCGAACCACTGAGATGGGTATAGCTAGGGCTATAGGTACAAAACGAAGACATCTAATACAAATGTTTACTTATGAAGGTTTAGTATATTCTTTTGGAGCTTCTATTGTAGGTACTCTTTTAGGTTTGTTGTCTAGTGTAATTTTGATGCAGCTTATGATCAGAGCATTTTCTGAAGATGATGAAATAATTTTTTATTTTTCAGTAACCCTACAGTCAATCATAATTGCTTTTTCTGCAGGTTTTGTACTTACTGCATTAACAGTTTTTCTGTCAGCTTACAGAGTTAGTAAATTGAATATAGTTGTTGCTATAAGAGGATTAAGTGAAGAATTTGTAAGTGAAGAAAATTTATCGACCAAAAAACGTGCATTAATACTATTTAAATGGTTATTTGGCCCCATACCTTTTGCTTATGATACTTGGAAAATATGGAGATCAGGTCAGGGTGTTTTTATAAGGATTTTTCAATTGATCAGTTTATTTTTTATTCTTCCGTGGATTATTATAATTTTCTGGAAAATTTTCAAATTTTTCCAACCTTGGTTCATATCAGGATGGCCTCTTTTACCAGTAGGGGTATTATTTATGATTTTAGGATTAGATCCAGAAAAAGGTATAGCTGGATTAGCATATGATAGTGCTGCAATCGTAACTTTAGGAATAATTATTACAACTTTATCTATAGGATTTTCTGTTAGAGCAATATTAAGACTTAAAGGTTTTAGAGAAGAATTACAAAAAAGAATATCTATGACTTTAATCGGAATTATTCTATTAATATTTTTTAGTTTGCCGTTTGATGCTTTAGATAATCTTACTGGAGAGCTAGAAGGTGGACCTGAAATGTTTATACTTTCAGGTGTTTCGCTAGTTGCTGCTTCTGTGTGGATAATCATGCACAATGCAGAAATTATTGTTTGGTTGGTATCAAAAATTATTGAACCTTGGAAAAATTTGAAACCAGTAGTTAAAATGGCAATCGCATATCCTATGGCCGCAAGATTAAGAACAGGTTTAACTTTAGCAATGTTTTCATTGGTAATTTTTACTATGATGATTTTTGCTATTTTAATTAATCTCACAAATTCAATTCAAGAAAATCCAGATATAGCTTCTGGAGGATTTGATATAAGAGGGACTATAAGACCTGAATTGCCTATTAAGGACCCTAAAATGATTTTAGATTCAATTCAATCTGAGATATCATCTTCAGATTTTTCGGTAATAGCTTCACAAGCATCATTACGTATAGAAGCACGACAGCAAGATACTGAAGAACAAAAGATTTTTAAGAATGCTCGGTTAGTTGGTTCAGATGATGAATGGCTAAATAATAATAATTATGAATTAACTCATTGGGATCCAAAATATGGGTCAAATTCTAAAGAGATTTGGGAATCACTGGTTAAGAATTCAAATCTAGCTGTAATTTCTGCTGAATTAATTTGGGAAGAAGATGGATTTGGGCCTCCGAGAGATACAGATTCTTTACAGATTAAAGGTATTGATCCAGAAGAAAAAGGTGAAATTAAAGCTGTAAATTTAGATTTGAGACCTCCACTTGGTCAGGGTGATATGGATAGATTAGAAGAAGTAATAATTATAGGTGTTTTAGATCAATTTGCAGATAATTATGAGAATAGTAGAAATAATATATATATGAATTATTCAATAATTGAAAAAATTTCTAGTAAACCTGTTCCTTTTACCGTATATAAATTTAAACTTTCTAATGACAGTAGTGGTTCTGAAATTACAAGAATTTTAGAGACATTATTTATAAATCATGGAATGAAAGCAAAATATATAATGGATGAAATAGATCAAGAACAATCCCAATCAAATGCATTTAATCAATTATTTCAAGGTTTCATGGGATTAGGTTTGTTAGTTGGTGTAGCCTCCTTAGGTGTAATTTCTTTTCGAGCTGTTGTTGAAAGAAGGCAATCTATAGGTATGATGCGAGCTATAGGATTTAAAGAAAGAATGATTCAGATACAGTTTCTAATGGAATCTGCTATTGTTTCTATTATTGGTTCTTTATTGGGAATAGCTCTTGGTTCATTAATAGCCTGGAATATCTATGACACTATTGGATCAGAGGGTGTAACTTTTTCAATACCTTGGATAAACGTAGTTATTGTAATTTCTATTGCTTTCTTTTTCTCTCTTCTTACTACTTTTTTACCTTCAAAACAGGCTTCAAAAATTAGTCCGGCTGAAGCTCTAAGATATTAATTTTTCTTTAAATCCCATCTTTTTTCTACTATTCTTCTGGAAAAATTTAAAGATTCTTTATCATCTATATCAATTAAACTCATAAACATAGGATCTAGTAATCCTATTTCTTTTTCATTTATTATCTCAATTTTATGTAAATTATTTTCCATAGATTTTGAGATTAATTTTGTTATAGAACTTTCTCCTTTA
Organism: Chloroflexota bacterium; assembly: GCA_002718415.1. Taxonomy (GTDB): domain Bacteria; phylum Chloroflexota; class Dehalococcoidia; order Lucifugimonadales; family Lucifugimonadaceae. The sequence continues at coordinate 17,843 of PBEM01000011.1, read as the reverse complement.
TGTAATTCATCTAAAATATATTTCTCCCATACAATTTTCGGGAGAATAGAATGTAATGGATGTAAGAAACCATTATATTTTGGTATGACTGCACTGTATGATTTATTGAAATTAGATGTGGATATAGCAAGCATTTTTTCGATAAGTTTTTTTGATATGAATGGATAATCAGCACCAACTACAAAAGATAATGGTGATATAGATGATGATAGTCCTGCATGTATGCCAGCTAATGGACCTTTAAAGTTTTTTGTATCTGTAATTACATGCATACCTAGGGCAATCCCTAAATCAGGAATATCATCTTTTTGGTCAGAGGCAACTACCAATATAAGCTCTTTGCATAGTGGTCTAATAGAATCGGCTACTCTTGATAACAATAGTTTTCCTCCCACTTTAATTAGTGGTTTAGGTTTGCTAAGTCCTAATCTTTTAGATTGGCCACCTGCTAGAATAATGCCTGTAAGAATATTTTGATATTTCAAGTTATTAAATTTATATTTAGTATATTTATAAACGTAGTTTTTATTTATGTGAAGAAAAAAGAATAATTTAGTGGAGAAAAAATCAAAAATTTTTATGTTACAAAAAATTCAAATTAATTTATCAAATATTACACTTTATGGATATTTAGAAATTAATGATTTCACAAAAAAAATAATATCTAAGTTCCCATTAGAATCGGATATACAATTTTGGGGTGATGAGATTTATTTTCCTATATCAATTTATGAAAATCCTTCTGAAAATTTAAGAGAAGTAGTGAATAAAGGTGATATAGCATATTGGCCACCAGGGAATGCGTTTTGTATTTTTTGGGGTCCAACTCCGATGAGTAAGAAAGAAGAAATACGCCCTGCTTCACCTGTAAAAGTTATAGGATATATGGATTCAGATCCTACTAGTTTATCTCAATTTAGTAATGGAGAAAAAATAAACATAAAAGTGGTGAATTAATTCAATGAAATTTTCGAATAAACTTAAAAATTCATGCTCAGATATATGGATAAAGGCACATAAAGAACATCCTTTTGTGAAATCAATTGGAGACGGTACTTTATCTTTAGAGCATTTTCAAAATTTCATGAAACAAGATTACTTTTTTTTAATTCAATATTGTAAAGTTATTTCTATTGCGATTTCAAAAAGTAGTAATTTAGATGTTATGTCTAAATGGTCTGAATTGCTTAACGAAACTTTAAATGCAGAAATGGATCTTCATAGATCCTTTTGCAAAGATTTTGGAATTACTTCAAAAGATTTAGAGTTAACAGTTCCTACTTCACAAACACTTTCATATACTGATTATTTACTTCAAACCGCTAGTTTAGGAAATGCTGATGAAATTGCTGTTTCATTATTGCCATGTCAATGGGGTTATGACGAGATAGGAAGAATGTTCTCTAATCTACCTAACTTAGATTCAAATTCCTTTCATGCACGATGGATTAAGGGATATAATTCATCAGAATATCAAGAAATGACTATATGGTTGAAAAATTATATTGATAGTATTGAGGTGCAGTTGACGGATGAAATGAAGATAAATATGAAAAGAATATTTTATCTAAGTACAAGACATGAATTAATGTTTTGGGATAGTGTTTGGTATATCTAGTTATATTACAAAATTCGAATAGGAGATAATTAAATGACAATAAATAGGAGAAGTACACAAGAAAAAGTTGAACCATTTATTGGTGCTGAATTAGTAAAAATGGCTGATGCTTCTACTGGATCAAAAATGATGACTGTTGCTGATTTAACAGTAGAACCAGGGATTAGTTCTTCTTATCATAAACATCCAAATTCTGAGGAGTCAATTTTTGTAGTTAAAGGTGATATGGAATTTAGAGTTGGTAATCATAGGTTTGCTGCCTCTTCCGGAGATTGTATTTTAGCACCTAAAGGAACAGGGCATGGATTGAAAAATGTAGGTTCATCTGTAGCTAGATTAATTTGTGTGTATCCTGTTATTAATCCCGAAAGAGAGGAAATTCAAGATCCTGAATTTAAATTTAATACTCCTCCAGATTCTGTTTTTGTTAGATCTCAGAACGAAAACTTTGAGTTTTTTCCAGGAATTTCAAGATACGATATGGTTGGAGATTTTCTTGGCTCTGAATCAACTTATTTTAGTGAATTAACTTTTGCACCAGGATCTATTGCGCCTAATCATTTTCATCCTGCCCATGAAGAATCGATGTTTTGTTTAGAAGGCAACTTGACAGCAGTATATGATAATGAAGATGCAATTGATCTAGATGAAGGAGATATCTTTACTTGTGAAATTGGTATTAGACATGGTATTTATAACAGATCTAATAAAGTTGGGAAATTATTAGCTATACATCCAGTATTAAACCCTCCACCAAGGATTGATGTAGATTAAAAAAAAATTATGTCTAAATTTTTTTTCTTAATAATAGCTGGTGGTATTGGAGCATTATTACGATATTCAGTATCTTTATTTTTTTTGAAATATACTAATACTAATTTTCCTCTAGGGGTTTTATTAGTTAATATATTAGGTTCTTTTTTATTTGGATTGATTTGGGCATTATCAGAAGATAAAGGTATTATAGGTCCTGAAATTCGTTTAGTTATACTTGTAGGATTTTTAGGCTCATTTACTACATTTAGTACATTTGCATTTGACAATATAAGTTTAGTTTCTAATGGACAAATAGGATATTTTATTATAAATATCTTTCTAAATAACCTATTGGGGATTTTTTTTATTTATTTAGGGTTTAAGATTTCAAAATTAGTATAAAAGTTAGTTAACAATTGCATTAAATTGTATTTGTTTTGTTACATTTCCTATTGATACTCTAATTGTTATTTCGTAAACTCCTGCACCCATATATCCATGACTTCCATTAATTTTCCCTTCAGAATCTAAAGGTGGAAGCGTTTCCCAATTTCCATTAGCTTTCCATCTTATTTCTGTAGAAAAAGCATTAAATTCTTGTATTCCATCATCTCTTACGACACGTGCATTATTTAGAAAAATACTAGCCCCAGCAGTACCTTTAGGTGTGGTTCCTGGATTGATTTGAAAACCAGGAGTAGGTGTTGAGGTAGGAGTGGGAGTAGGAGTAGGTGTAGGCGTGGGTGTAATAGTAGGTGCTGGCGTAGAAGTAGGTTCTGGAGTAGGAGTAGGAGTATTTTCTGGTGTTGGAGTAATAGTGGGGGTAGCTGTAATAATAACTGAAACAGGTATTTCAATAAATTTTTCTACAATTACTGTTTGTTCAATAATTTTTTCTTCTATTCTCTCTACTATCACGGTATTTACTATTTCTATAGGTTTTATTATTGGTAACGCTGTTACTGTTTGTTCAACATATGCAGCAATAGTTGCTTTGATAAATTTTTCTGGTAGTATTTCAGGAATAGGAATTGACGTATAAGTAGGAATTACAGTATTTTCTATATTTTGAGTTTCTATATTTTCATCTTTATTTGAGTTACAAGAAAAAATGAAAGCAGAAAGAGCAATTGTAAGAACAATATTGAAAAAAATGTTTTTGGATAAATTGTTTATCATTTTAGAATTATCCCAAAAAATACGATTTTGTTATGTTAATTATTCTCTTTATGAGTTAACTTAATCACAATGAATTTCTACGACTTTCAATAAATTTATAGTTTATATTATTAGTGTAATTCAATAATTATTTGATGATATCAGAATATTTATAAGGTTTTTTATAATGAATGAACCCAATTCGAAAAATATAGCTGCTATAACAGGTGCAGCTAGAGGTAACGGTAGAGCTACAGCATTTGAGTTGGGGCATAATGGTTTTTCTCTTTATTTAAGTGATGTTAAATCCAATTTATTGGAAGATACTATTTCAGATTTGAAAGATGATGGTATAGAAGTATATGGTGGAATTTTTGATGCTAGTCAATTAAATGATGTAGATAATTTATTTCAACAAATTATTCAGAGATATAATAAATTGGATGTATTCGTTAATAATGCTGGAGCCTCTAAACCTCAAGATTTTTTAGAAGTAACTGAAGAAAATTGGGACTGGACTATGGACCTAAATTTAAAAGGCCCATATTTTTTAATGCAAAAAGCATCGAAAATTATGATAAACCAAAGATCTGGTTCTATTATAAATATTGCTTCGATTTCTTCATCGGGGGGGAATACATCTTCTCCTCCTTACGCAATAGCAAAATCTGGAATAGTGAATATGACAGTAACAGCTGCTGCTAATCTAGGAAAATATGGTATCAGGGTAAATGCGGTATCCCCGGGAGTTGTTAATACAAATTTTCATGATGAAGTGGATTTGATGGTAGGTAAGAAGAAATATGGGATTGATAAATCTCAAAAGTTAAGTGATGCTGAGAAAAAAAATATTATTTCTAAAGTTAACTTTGAAAAAATTAATAATGCTAAGAATACTATTCCTTTAGGACGTTTAGCAGAATCAGAAGATATAGCTAAAACTGTTGCTTTTTTAGCTTCGGATGCTTCTAAGTATATTACTGGTGAAACAATAGTAGTTGGTGGCGGAAAAAGTAGCTTATAGATTTTTATTCGTAACGAATTCTTGGATCAACGAAAGCGTATAATATATCTGTAATAAAAGTTGCAAAAACGAAGAGTACGGTGAAGAAAAACACATATCCTTGTAGAAGTGCAAAATCATTATTGTTTACTGCTGTTAGTACACCTGATCCCATCCCTGGCCAAGCAAAAACAGTTTCAACTAGTACGGCTCCATCCAAAAAACCTGCTAATAACATTGTTGCAACTGTAAGTGGTTGTATTAGAGCGTTTCTAAATGCATGTTTCCAAATAACTGTGTTAATTGTTGCACCTTTAGCTCTAGCTAGACGTATATATTCTGAATCCATTACCTCTAACATTGCACTTCTTGTTATACGTAAATATCCCGCTAGTGCGGATGATGATAAGGTAATAGTAGGTAAAATATAATATTTTATATCCCAAATACTGTCACCTCTTAGACCTGCAGGTAACCATTTTAGATATACTGAGAAAACTAATATTAATACTAGTGCAATCCAAAATTGTGGTAAAGCCTGACCAAATAAAGCTACAGTTCTAGATAAGTAGTCAATTTTACTACCCCTTTTAACTGCAGAAAGAACACCTAAAGTAATCCCAAAAAATGTTGCTATAAACCATGAACCGATAGCTAATTGAATAGTATTGGGTAATTTAGTGAAAACTACTCTTGATACAGGTTTCCTATCGAGCATTGTTTCTCCCATATCTCCTCTAAGGGTTCTTGAAAGCCAAAGACCATACTGCACAACGACATTGTGGTCCAATCCTAGTCTTTCTCTTAAAACTCTTTCTCCTTCTGCGGAAAGACCATATCCTGAATTAGCGTATAGCAATAGAGGATCGCCAGATGCTCTAGAAAGTACAAGTACTATAAAAGTTGCAGCTACTATACTAACAATAGCAAAAACTAATCTTCCTATAAGAAATCTTTTCATAAAAGTAAGTTACAAGTAATTAAGTGTTAGGATAAATTTAGATAAAAATTTACTCCTCAAACATTTTATAATTATATTAGGATATTTTCCTTAATTTCTAAGCTTGAATATTTTTTTTTACTCCAAGGTATAAATGGAATCCAAGAAGTTTTAATTTTTTCATGATCAATAAAAGAATATCTATTTGGTTTTGGCTCTCGAGGAAAATTAATTAATTTCATTCCAGCTTCTTTTGGTGTTTTACCAGCTTTTTTTAAATTACAAGGTTTACATGCACTCACAATATTTGTCCAAGAAAGATTTCCGCCATTACATCGCGGAACCACATGATCAAATGTTAGGGTTTTTTTACTAGTTCCACAATATTGACATTGGAATTTATCTCTTTCAAATATTTCTTTTCGGGTAAGCTTTTTTCTTTGGAGAGGTCTTTTTACCATATAAAATAATCTTATTACATCTGGTTTATCAAAAATATCATTAATGGACCTCAAGTATTCTCTAGTATCTATCACATTTTCAGCTTTTCTTTTCCCAAGAAGATTTATCGCCCTTCTTGTATTACATACATTTATTGGCTCATAATTTTGATTTAGGACTAATACCCTCGTATTTAGAATCATTTAGTAATTACCTTTAGATATTAACTAAAGGGTATCTTTTAAAATTAATGTCTACAAGTTTTTATGAAAGATTTTATATTGAACTAATTGTCACTGTAATCTGAAAATTATTTTTTAAAAGGTATTTATTAAAATAATTATCCCAATAATGATACTGAGAGATCCTGCAAATAAAATAATAAAATCTTTAACTTTATTTTTATCAGACAAAATAGAAAAAGGGATAGAAAATATTACTGCTACAAGAGACATTGAAAACATGGTTCCAATAGAAAAAGATAATAAAATTAATATACCCGAAAAAATATTTTCTGTATCAGCAATAAGTGTCAAAATTATTGCTCCACTACCAGCTAAGCCATGTATAACTCCTATTACATAAGATTTAGTTCTAAAAAAAGGAATTAACTCAGGAAAGATCCAATGTTTTTTAGAATGATGAATATCTTTATCAGCTAAATTATGTTTATGTGAACCGTGAAAATGTGAATGTGAAATTTCGTTATGGATATGAGAATGTATATGAAAATTTCCATTTAATAACCTAAAGAATACTTGAATGCCAAGAAATACAAGCATTATTCCAACAAATCCTTCCATATAAATTTCAAAATTATCAAATGAACTTAATATGGAATCTTTCGTTATTAATATTAATAATCCTAAAGCTAATAGAGGAGTAGAATGACCGAGACCCCATGAAACACCCACCCAAAAGTTTTTGAAACTTTTTTTATAATCTCTAGAAAATGTAGATATTGCTACAATATGATCTACATCTGTTGAATGAATGATTCCAACTGTTATACCTAGAAAAATCGGATAAATTATACTGGAGATTATAAATATATTATCTTCCAATGATTTTCCTTGCCGAGTTGTTGGTTTTTGGCTCCCGAGACAGGATTCGAACCTGTGACCCGCTGATTAACAGTCAGCTGCTCTACCGCTGAGCTACTCGGGAAATGAAAAGAAAATTATTATAATTTTTTTTTTCAAGTATTATTTTATATCATCATATTTGATAAGTAATTATTTATTGCTAGAACGTTTAATTTATTAGTTAAATTGAGTGAAGATAATATTTAACAATTCATAAACATTAATTTAACCTTATAGATTCTAATTTTCATTGAAGAGTAGTAATAAAATAAGTATTATACATAATATAATTGCTAAACCAATATTAAGAAATTGAAGTCTAAATCCTCAAAACAAATATTAACCAAATTAAGTTCAAAAAAAGATTTCAATTTAACTCAAGCTATGGAGAATTATTTGTTGTCAATATATGTAGTTATGGAACGATTTCAAAGAGTTTCTAACTCGGAGTTAGTCGATCAGCTTAGGCGTGTCCCCGAAAGTGAAAATCTAGGAACATCATTACCATCAGTTTCTGGAATGTTGAAGAGAATGGAAAAAGAAGGATTGATATATTCTAATGAGAATAGAGATATTTTACTTTCTGATATAGGGAATAAATTAGCTGAGTCCCTTATAAGAAAACACAGGATTGCTTCTAGGATGATAGTAGATCTTCTCGGCGTAGATCTAGATAGAGTTAATGCTGAATCACATATGTTAGAACATGCCCTGTCAGATGAATTAGAAATTGATATAATATCAAAACTTAATAATCCTAAAATAGATCCTTTTGGTCAACCGATACCAGGTTCAGGTTATAAAGTTCCTAAATCGTTAGTAACAATTAATTGTGCTTCTTTAAATACATTGATGGTTGTACATAGAATACCTGAAGATGATTCAGATCTTGTTAAATTTTTAACTAACAATAATATTTTGCCAGGTTCGCAAATTACAGTTAAAGAAATAGCAGAATATAGAGGTGTTGTTACGGTTGAAGTTAAAGACAAAATTATAACATTAGGTTTAGACGTATCTAAATTAATTTATCTTTGTGAAAAATGTATTTGCGGAGAGATATGTTTAAAAATAAAAAAATAGATACGGTTTTATAATATTATGACTTTTTCAGGCCAAGAAATAGAAAAATTACAACTTCAAGCTGGGGAGCATCTGTTTATGCATGCATCTCAAGTGAATGACTGGAAAGGGAACCTGAATATTTTTGTTAAGGGAAAAGGGGTATGGGTAGAGGATATTCATGGGAATAAATTTCTAGATTCTATGGGAGGATTATGGTATAAAGCGGCAGGATATGGAAGAAAAAGAATAGCGGAAGCAGTCTATAATCAAATGCTTGATATTGAATCACCTCCATCTATGTCAGCATCTATATCACAAATAGAATTATCATCTAAAATAGCTTCTTTATACCATGATAATAAAGCTAGAGTTTTTTTTGTTTCAGGTGGTGCTGAAGCTGTAGAAACTGCCATCAAGATGGCAAAGAAATTTTCTATACTAAATGGTAAACCAAATGCTTATAAAGTAATTAGTAGGAGATACTCTTATCATGGAGGTACTGCTATGGCTGTTAGTCTTGGAGGTGCATTAACAGCAGACCCTATGGGACCTTTAATGCCTGGTGCAATTCATGTAACTAACTGGAATTCTTATAGACTTCCATTTGATGGGAGTCCTGTAGATGTTGCAATTAAATGTGCCAATGAGTTTGAGGAAGTAATAAAGCATCAAGGTTCAGATTCTATTGCGGCTATAATAGCCGAGCCCGTTTCTGCAGCATATGGTATTCAAATTCCTCCTGCTGAATATTGGCAAAGATTAAGAGAAATTGCAGATAAATACAATATTGTACTAATAGCAGATGAAGTTATTACAGGTTTTGGAAGATTAGGAGAATACTTTGGTCCAATGAATTGGGATGTGAAACCAGATATAACTACTGTTGCAAAAGCTTTGACAAGTGGATATGCTCCTTTAGGTGCAGCTATTGTAACAAAAAAAATATCTGATGCATTCGTGGGGGGAGATAAAGAAACTTTTAAGCATTTAATTACTTTTGGTGGACATCCTATAGCATGTGCAGCAGGTATAGAAAATCTCAAGATTTTTGAAGAAGAAGATTTAGTTGGTAATTCAAAAAAATTAGGTTTTTATTTATATGAAAAGCTTAATGATCTTAAGAAACATAAAATTGTTGGAGATGTTAGAGGGGGTTTAGGATTATTGGCAGCAGTTGAGTTAGTGCAGGATAAGAAAAATAAAAAAGTGTTCTCGTCGGATTTTAATATTAGTAAAATACTACCAGATTTAATCTATAAAAATAAAATAGTTACTTTTAGGGCAGGTGATATTATTTCTATATGCCCTCCACTATCTATAAATAAAGAGGAAATTGACTTTTTGGTATCAGGATTAGATGAATCAATAAAAGAAATTTCTAAGATTTTAAATCATAACTAGTGAATTAATATACACTGTCTTATTTTTTAGTAATAAATAATATAAATTTCATGTTACTTTTGTGATATTTTATTGTAAAGTATAGGTAAAATTTATTTATTTCAACTAATGGGATTACATTATGGCAAAAGCTACAAAGATTACTGATACAGAGAAAGAAGAATTACTTTCTGAGTCTTTAGATGTTGATACTGATGGTTTTGGAAAAAGTGCAGCTACCTCAGAAACTGTTCTTGATTTAAGAAATTTACAGACTCAATTTACTACTAAATGGGGTACAGTAAAGGCTGTTAATGGAGTGAGCTATAATGTCAAAAGGGGAGAGACTCTTGGTGTTGTAGGAGAATCAGGTTCTGGAAAGTCTGTAACTGCTTTATCGATAATGAGGTTAATTCCTTCACCTCCTGGTGAAATTACAGGCGGTGAAGTTATATTAAATGGAAGAGATTTATTGAAATTATCAGAAAGAGAAATGACATCTGTTAGAGGTGGAGAAATTTCGATGATTTTGCAAGATCCCATGCAAGCTTTAAATCCAGTATTTACTATCGAAAATCAAGTTGGAGAAGCTATAAGAATCCACCAAGGCTTGAAAGGGACCAGTCTATTCCAAAGGGTGGTAGATTCTTTAAAAAAAGTTAGAATTCCCGCTCCAGATTCTAGAGCTAAAGATTATCCACATCAACTTTCTGGAGGTATGAGACAAAGAGTGGTAGGTGCTATTGGAATATCTTCAGAGCCTTCAGTAATTATAGCTGATGAGCCAACTACTTCTCTGGATGTTACTATACAGGCGGCTTATCTTAGATTACTACGTCAAATTCAACAAGAAGAAGGTGTTGGAATTGTATTTATAACACATGATTTTGGTATAGTAGCTAAAATGTGCGATAGAGTTGCTGTTATGTACGCTGGACGAATTGTTGAATTAGCTGATGTTAGGACAATTTTTAATTCACCTTTACATGAATATACAAAAGCTCTGATAAATTCTGTTCCAAAATTGGAAGAGAAAACCGGTAGATTAGCTCAAATAGAAGGACAGCCTCCTTTACTTCACAATTTACCTCCAGGTGATTCTTTTGCTCCTCGTTCACCGTTAAAATATGATGAGAAAGATGCATCTATTGATCCAGAACTTGTAGAGGTAGAATCTGGACATTGGGTACAATTATCTAGATCTTCTGTTGCAGATTTTGATAAATATAAGCATTTAGTAAATTATTAATTTTAGTTTAGGAAAAGGAATTTTATGACAACGACTAAAAATAAAGTTGGATCAGCACCTGGTTGTAAGCCTGGAGTTGATTCTGTACTATCCGTTAGAAATTTACGAAAATGGTATAACGTTGGGAATAATCTTTTCGGGATAGGTAAGAAAACATTTTTAAAAGCGGTTGATGATGTTTCTTTTGATATAGAAAGAGGAAAAACATTCGGTCTTGTAGGAGAGTCAGGATGTGGTAAAACTACAACGTTAAAGGTTTTGTTAGGATTAGAAGATACTACAGAGGGTTCAATCTTTTATGAAGGTGAAGACGTTGCAACTATGTCTGCTGCAGGGAAGAAAGAATTCAGAACTAATGTTCAGGCTGTTTTTCAAGATCCATGGTCATCTCTAAATCCAAGAATGAGAGTAGGAAGTATTGTTGGAGAACCTTTGGAAATAGCTACCAACCAGACTAAGGCACAAATTAAAGAACGGGTAGGAACTTTATTAGAAGAAGTTGGTTTAAATCCTTATCAAGCAAATTTATATCCTCATGAATTTTCAGGTGGGCAAAGGCAAAGAATTGGAGTGGCTAGAGCATTGGCATTAAATCCAAAGGTAATATGCCTTGATGAGCCCGTTTCGGCTCTTGATGTTTCTATTAGAGCACAGATAATGAATTTATTAGTTGATTTACAAGAGCAACATGGTCTTGCATATCTATTGGTTGCTCATAATTTAGCTACTGTGAGATATATGTGTCATACAATGGCAGTTATGTATCTTGGAGTTGTTCAAGAAATGGGAGATACAGAAAGAATATTTGAGGATCCTAAACATATATACACAAATGCTTTAGTTTCTGCTGCACTTCCTTCTCATCCTGACATAGTTAGGAGTGAATTTCTTTTACCTGGAGAGGTTGTTTCTCCTATAGATCCTCCACCAGGTGATGTTTTTATGTCAAGAACTCCCCTTGAAGTTGATTCTAATCATAAATGGGCCAATGAACGACCTCCTTTGGTAGAACTTGAAACTGATCACTGGGTAGTTGATACACCTTGGAGTATTGCAACAGAGGAATCTGGATTTAAGGTGGAGCTTAAGTAATAAATAAAATTGTCTTGGCTCCCGGGCCAGGACTCGAACCTGGACTAGAGGATTCAAAGTCCTCTGTCCTACCATTAGACCACCCGGGAATTAAGTATAGATAATTTCTTTTGATAATTAATTATCTATTAGATAATCAAAAACCGAAATAAATTAATTACTTCAAAAACCTATTTTAATTTTTATTATTTATTTCGTAAGAGTAAGATAAGTTAATGTCTTTGTTGAGTATTAAAGAATTAAAAACTATTTTCAATCTTCCTAACGGAGAGATAGTTAAAGCTGTAGATGGGATTTCTTTTAAAATTAAACAAGGAGAGACATTGGGTTTAATTGGAGAAAGTGGTTGCGGTAAAAGTGTTACAGCATTATCTATTATTAGATTGATTCCAAAATATTCGGGAAAGTTAAATGGTGAAATTTATTTTAATAATAGAAATCTACTTGAATTATCTGAAAATGAAATGCAATCAGTCAGAGGTAAAGAGATAGGTATGATTTTTCAAGAACCAATGACCTCTCTAAATCCTATTATGAATATAGGCGAGCAAATTTCAGAATCTTTAATTAAGCATTTACGCATGTCTAAAAATTCTAGTATTGATCGTGTTTTAGAACTTTTACAAATGGTAGGTATAGCAGATGGTAAACGTAGAATCAAAGATTATCCTCATCAATTTAGTGGGGGCCAACGTCAAAGAATTATGATTGCCATGGCTCTATCTTGTGAACCTTCATTACTAATTGCTGATGAACCAACTACATCATTGGATGTAACTATTCAAGCCCAAATTTTAGAATTAATCAAGGAACTTTCAAGAAATTTAGGACTTTCAGTTTTATTAATTACTCATAATTTAGGTATAGTTGCTCGTTATGCCGATAATATTGCAGTAATGAATAAGGGCAAGATTGTTGAATATGGATCTTGTGAAGACGTATATAAGAATCCAAGACATAAATATACTATTGGTCTTTTAAATTCTGTACCTAGAATTACAGGACCGATATTTAAAGAATTAGCTACTATTCAAAAAGAAGATATAAATGAGAAGGATTGAATATTTTACTAAAATTAATAAATTTTTAGAACAAAATTATTTAAATTTAAGAGAAGTATTCTTATGGTAAATTCTCTTTTAGATATTAAGAATTTGAAGATACATTATCCTTTAAAAGGTGGAATTTTTTTTCCTAAAGAAATAGGTAGGGTTAATGCCGTTGATGATGTAACATTTTCCATTTTTCCTGGAGAAACTTTTTCAATAGTGGGTGAAAGTGGATCAGGTAAATCCACTATAGCAAAATCTATTGTGGGACTTGGAGAGAATATTTCAGGTGAAATTATATTTAACGATATTGATATTTATTCTTGTAAATCTAAAGATTTAATGAAAGCTAGAAGAAATATAGGTATGGTTTTTCAGGATCCTTATGGATCTCTTAATCCAAAAAAAAGAGTTTCGGATATTATAGGAGAGCCACTAAAAGTACATAAACTATATAAAAATATCGATGAATATATCGGTAGAGTTAAAAATCTTATAAAAATGGTGGGTTTAAGTGAAAGTTATTTAAATAGATACCCACATGAATTTAGTGGAGGTCAAAGACAAAGAATAAGTATTGCTAGAGCAATAGCCACTCAGCCTGACTTATTAATTTTAGACGAACCTGTATCAGCTCTAGATGTATCTATTCAAGCTCAAATACTTAATTTACTTAGAAAGTTACAGATTGATTTAGGAATAGCCTATTTATTTATTTCTCATGATCTATCTATAGTGAGAAATATAAGTGATAGAGTAGCTGTAATGTATCTTGGTAAAATAGTGGAGATTTCTGAATCTAATAATATATTTAACTCTCCTCGTCATCCATATACCAAAGCACTTTTATCAGCTGTACCTGAACCAGATCCAGAACTAGAGAAAAACAAAGAAATCATTATTCTAAAGGGGGAATTACCAAGTAATATAGATAGACCTAATGGTTGTTTTTTTCAGACTAGATGTCCAAATCCATCAAAACAATGTAGTGAAGGAAAAATTCAGATGGGTTTAGTAGAAGTTACTCCAGGGCATTGGGTAGATAAATGTTGTATGAATTGCTTATAAATAAAAAATAGTTTTCGAAATATTATAGTTTAAATTTTTGTATTAATTTTTCATTTAATTCTATACCTAATCCAGGGTTATCATTTATGTTTATCATTCCTTTTTCTGGTACAACATGGCTTCCATATAGTTCTGAAATATCGTCTAAATTTCCAGAAAATTCAGTTGAAAATTCATGAGGTCTAATACCATTTTGAACGGTTGAATAAACTTGAATTGAAGCAATACTATTTATTCCGGCCTGAGGACTATGTGGCATTACGGGTTTGTTTAAACTTGTTGCAATATCGAAAATCCTCTTCACTTCTGATGGTCCTCCAGCATTTAATATATCGGGTTGTAAAATATCTGGATTTCCTAACGAAATTAAATATTGGAACCACCATCTATACCCGTCTTGTTCACCTGCAGAAACTGCTACATCTAGGGTATCAGATATTTGTTTGAGACCTTTTAAATCATAATGAGGTATTGGTTCTTCAAAATGATTAATACCTAATTTTTCAAATCTTCTACCCTGTTGTATTGCTGTGCTTACAGAGTATCCATTATTTGCATCAAAACCAAGATATATATGTTCAGGCAAAAAACTTCTTATTTTTTCAAATATTAAGAAATCTTTTTCTGGATTATAGTCTTGCCTCCATCCTTTCCAGTCCATTCTGATCTTAAAAGCTCTAAATCCTTGTTCCCAACCTTTCTTAATATCTTTAAGCATTTCATCAGGACTTTTTTTCCATCCACTACCTACACTCCAATATAATGGGATTTTTTTTCTCGCTGCTCCTCCCATTAAACTATGTAATGGTAAGTTAGATTCTTTACCTATAATATCCCAAAGAGCTATATCTATGATGCCTACTATATATGATGGTAATCTATAAACATACTCTCCTTTTCCTAATGCCAATGTTTCCCAATGTCTATCTATATCAATTGGATTCTCTCCAATAAGTAAAGGTTTTATAATTTGATTAATATACGAAGATAGGATTCCCTCTCTTTGGTTAGATCCAGAGGCTTCGGACCATCCTTCTATACCGGCATTAGTCTGAATCCTTACTAAAGTTTTACCAATTTTAAGTGGTGTTAATTTTATATCCGTGATTTTCATTATTTTAAAGGGTTAATGTTAGTCCTATTTCCACCAAGAGGATAATTAGAACTTAAATTTGATCCAAGTAATCTTGGTAATTCTCCCGTAGAACTCATTTTTTTCGTATGTTCCCATTCATTTACTAAATCTTTTGTATGGCCTCTAAAATGAGGAATAACATATCTAGCAAATAATTCTATTGATTTTTTTTGTTTTTCTGGAGATACCCATTCATGTGTAGTTAACATTAAACCTCCCATTCCACCTACTTCTGTATTTATTTTTTCTAATTCTTCTATTGCATCATCTGGTGTTCCTATTATCCATCTAGATTTTTCTGCTATTAACTCAGATGTAATTTCAGAATCGCTTTTATTTTTTGCCCACTCAGGTAATGTTCCTCCATTTATTACCCAAAAGTATTCTTTCATATCTCTTTGAATATTTTCAGTTACTTCTCTCCAAGCTTGCTCTTTAGTCTCTGATAAATATATATATGTTACTAATCTCCAATCTTCTTTTTCAAAAGATTGATTATTTTCATCTGCAATTTTTTTTGCATGAAAGAAATGATCTTTGAGTGGTAAAGTTCCTTTTCCTTGGGCAGCCATTGGAGAGAAAAGTATTGCTCCATACCTTCCAGCTAACTCAAGAGATCTTTGACTCCCTGAAGTAGCGAGAGCCATTTTTAGTCTAGGTTGTTGATAGGATTTTACTTGTATGGACATTTCTTTTATGTCCCAGTATTTTCCAGTATATGAAACTGGTTTTTCTGATTCTAGAAGTTGAACCATTATTTCAATTGATTCATGTAATCTTTCCCTTAATTCAGATGGTGGAATATTAAATAGTTTAACATCAGGAGGAAGACCACATGGGCCTAACCCCATTATAGCTCTACCTCTTGAAAGTTGATCAAGAAATGCAAATCTTTCTGCTAATAAAAAAGGATGATGTATAGGTGCGCTTACAACAGCAGTACCAAGTTTTATATTTTTTGTTAATCCTGATGCTTTAGCTAAAAACATTTCAGGACATGGTATTGGCTCCCATGATGCTGTATGATGTTCCCCAACGTAAAATTCATCATAATCCAAATCTTCAGCATATTGGATCATCTCTAGGTCTCTATCAAATGAAAGTACAGGGTTTTCAGATGGAAGATGTAATGGCATCATAAAGAATCCAAATTTCATTTTAAATCTCCTTTTACAAACGACTTTTTATAGTTTTGATAACTTCATCTGCTATTTCTATAGCTCTTGAAGAATCATTATTATCATATACTTCATATGGTGGGTCTCCTGGTAAATTTGTAGGAAACCTAGTAGGTAAACAATATTTATCTAGTAGCATTGCTACGGATTTAACTAAATCAAATGATGGATCAAAAACCATAGCATCTTCACATAGATCAGAAAGAGAAGAGCCCCAAACAAATTCTGCTCCTTGATTATATAAATATCCACTAACGATTTTTACAGTTGATTCATATGCTAAAAAACATGCTAATGCGTGGTTACCTATTTCAGCATTAGATTTTGCAGATTTAAAATCATATTCAGATTGCTTGAACCAATTTACTGATAAGTTTTTATCCATCGTATAAAGTCTCACCAAATGATAGTGACTGTGTAACGAAATTATCTTGGAGGCATAAAGAATCAAATTCTTCTGGTGTGAACACATGAAAATCTGTTTTAACAGAAGGCCTAAGATGAGTTATCCAGAAATCTGAGCGATCTTTATGAGGATCATTAGTATCTTGAGTGATTATTAATTCTATTCCACTGTCAGAATTAATTTTTCCGTTTACTAAGTCACCAATTAGTATAATTTTTTTAGCTCCAAATGCAGGCATTTCAGTAATAAATCGCTCTATTTCCGATTCCAATATTTTTTTTCTTTGTATGGCAAAGCCAAACATGATAGGAGACATATATTTATCTTTTTATTGTTATAAGAAGGATTATATAACTTTATAATTGTTTTAATTTCTAATCATAGTTATAAAAAAATTATTTTTTTACAATAAAAGTTAATATATTTACTATGATAGTATGGATTGGTGTTTAAAAATATTGGGGCCTTAGCTCAGCTGGGAGAGCGCCTGCTTTGCAAGCAGGAGGTAGCGGGTTCGAGTCCCGCAGGCTCCACCAAACTCATGCCAATCTCAAGAAAAAACTCTCTAAATTTACCTACTTTTAAGAAATGTACTCCTTATGAAAAATTAACTACCCATTTTTACAGTAATAATTCACCCAGATACTTAATTAAATTTAAGTGTTAGGTTAAAATTTCGATATGTCCAAGCTAATGGTAATAATACTCGTATTACTGCTGACGGTAGCGATTCTATCTGCTTGCATTTCATCCAGTGATAATGGTGATATTAGTATAGATAGTGCGGTTCTTTCAGATGTCTCGGTTGAGTATGCAGCCACTACGATAGTAAAAACGCAGGAAATTGATGATGCTGTTGATCCAACCGTTGAGACGATGACAGTTGTTCCCACAGAGACGTCGACTCCAGCAGTAGCTCCAACCGTTGTAATTGAGACTATTGCTACATCTACTGTTACAGAATCGACAGGTACAGTAACTCCGACTGCTTCAGTAGTTGTTCAGGTTGCAAAACCCACATCGATTGAAACTGTGATTGCAACAGCAGCCGTAAAACCTACAACGGTTCCAAGCCCTGTACCTGTACCCACTCCGATTCCTAATATGAAACCCACTCCGACTCCTAATATGACTCCGACTCCGACTCCTAATATGACTCCGACTCCGACTCCTAATATGACTCCGACTCCGACTCCTAATATGACTCCGACTCCGACTCC
>PBEM01000010.1 GCA_002718415.1 Chloroflexota bacterium | reverse complement strand
TAATTCTAGGTTTGTTCTTCTTATTACGTTCTTCTCTCGCATCGAATCTTTATAACTAAAAGGAGAAAGATGAAGTATCTCCCAAAAACAAGGGCTCCTGTGATTAGGATCATTGCCTAGTAGATGAAATAAAAAGGTGGTTCCTGATCTAGGTAAACCCATAATAAATAAAGGAGGTGAAATTGTTTGAGGTTCATTTTTCTTTAAATATTCATTTACTCTAGATCTCGTTTTTAGTTGACTGTTCAATAAATAGGTAACTGCTAAAGATCCAAATACAGTAAGGTTTGCTTCTTCGTTTAAAGATTTTGTAAGAATATTTAAAGGTTCAAAGTAATCTCCCTCCCCGAGATTCTCTCTCGTACCTAATAAAATTAGTTTTTCTCTTACTAAAGAATTCATTAAATTTTTTATGCAAAATAAGATTTTATCAGTCTAAATGAATCTTTGATAAACTTAGTACGTTGAGTAAAGTCAGCCTGTAACTTAGATATGTTGTTTAATAACTCTTATAACAAACTTCCTGAAGATTTTTTTCAAAGAATAAACCCCATACCTGTTAAAAATCCTCAATTAATTACCTTCAACACCAAGTTAGGAAAAAGGTTAGGAATAGAAAAAAAGTCTAACGAACAACTAGCAAAAATATTCTCTGGGAATGCTTTGATTAAAGGCTCTTCTCCAATAGCACTTGCTTATGCTGGGCATCAATTTGGATATTTTGTTAATCAACTGGGTGATGGTCGTGCGGTATTACTTGGTGAAATAAGTACTCCAAATAACATAAGATATGATATTCAATTAAAGGGTTCAGGACAGACAAAATTTTCTCGTCAAGGAGATGGCAGGTCACCTCTTGGACCTGTTATAAGAGAATATCTAATTAGTGAATCTATGAACTCTTTACGAGTTCCTACAACCAGATCATTGGCGGCCGTAACAACAGGAGAAGAAGTAATAAGAGAGACTAAACTTCCTGGGGGAGTTCTTACAAGAGTAGCTGAAAGCCACATTAGAGTGGGAACATTCGAATATTTTGCTGCTCAAAATAAGATTGATAATCTTCATAAGCTTGCTGACTATACTATTAATAGGCATTTTCAAGATATAAAAGACTCTTCTAATAAATATCTTTCTTTATTGGAGGTTGTTTGTGAAAAACAAATACAACTAGTAACCAAATGGATGGGGGTAGGTTTTATTCATGGCGTTATGAATACTGATAATACTTCAATAGTGGGAGAGACTATAGATTACGGTCCTTGTGCTTTTATGGATGAATATGATCCTGCAGCGGTTTTTAGCTCTATTGATACCCATGGAAGATATGCATATGGAAATCAACCTTTAATTGCTCAATGGAATATGACTTGCTTTGCTAATTGCCTCATACCTTTAATAGACAACAAAATACAGAAAGCACAAGAAAAAGCTCAGGAAGTAATAAATAATTTTCCAAAAAAAATGAATGATTCCTTAATGAAAGTAATGTGTAAAAAAGTTGGATTAGACTTTAAGAAATCCGACTCAGATAAAGTGATAAAAAAATTATTGCAACTTATGCATTCTAATCAATCAGATTTTACTCTTACTTTTTCTTCCCTAAGTAAAGTTATAAATGATGAAGACTCTTCTGTCTTTCTTAGACAATTTAAGGAGAATAAAAAGATAACGGAATGGCTAATAGAATGGAAAAAGAATATCAAAAAACAGAAGTTATCAAGCAAAGAAGTTCTTAAGATTTTGCGATCTTCTAACCCTAATTTTATACCTAGAAATCATCTCATAGAGAACGCAATAACACTAGCTACTAAAGATAATGACTTTACTGAAATGAAGAAACTTCTTTCTATCTTAACTAAACCCTACAGTAACCAAAGCTCAAATAAAGACTATATGAGATCTCCTAAACCTGAAGAAAAAGTATCTCAAACTTTTTGTGGAACTTGATCAATGATAAATTATGGAGAGAGGGATTCGAACCCTCGAAGGGACCCAGCGGTTTTAAGGTCATCGCAAAAACTGTCCCAAATTTTTGTGCTTTCTAATTCAAAATCGAGTATCTCTTCTTTATCTGTCATAAATTAATTACATCTGATCTGATATGAAAAGTCATATCACCTAAATTTTCAATATAAATTTTCCTAAGTTTCAAGTACCAATTTCCCTCTAGAAGGAATTCATCTTCATATCTTCCTCCAACAACTATCTGGCTTTTAGATTTAATAGTCTGATAGACAGTAAAATAACTTGAGACATTTGCTGATGTAATATCAGCATTAAATGAATACTGGATATTTGTATTCAAATGTTTAGTTTTAGGTGAGCACTTTAAACGATTGTACTCAACCTCATTGTCCTCATCGTCATAAAAAATAATAGCTGATTTATAGGTATTAAATACTTCAGAATAACCCTGGTAAATATTTCCAGATGAATGAATAGCACCTTTGGTAAAAATTTTTGCAGTAGATTCAAGATCTCCAGAATCTATGGATGAAGTGTAATGGAACAAAATTGATTCAATTTCTAACCTAGCTTTGATTTCTTGCATATTAAATTAAATTAAGAAAATTCTCCTTCAAAAAAAGCATAACTAGATATAGCCTATAAATCCAGTCGTATAGGGTTAAAAAAAATATGGCGGAGAGGGAGGGATTCGAACCCTCGAAGGATTTTAGTCCTTACTCCCTTAGCAGGGGAGCGCTTTCAACCACTCAGCCACCTCTCCTATCCTTAGTTTATCTACACTTCAGGGGTTTTAGTAATTCATTGTTATTCTCAGGTAAGGCATTTATCCGGCATTACCTCCCTACTTTGCGCAGATTATCGACATCTTTCAACAGTAGAATTGCTAAGTCCACCAAAGATTACCCCATTATAAACATACTTTGTCATTGAAGCCCACGTAGGAGACAGGCATACCTTACCCTCTACTAGTATTGTCCATGTAGATTTTTTGCCAATTTTTGATGAAGTAGTATAGTTAAGTTATGAATTTGATTAGTAAGTACGGCAAATTCTTTTGGGTTATTGTCCTAACTTTCTGCTTGTGGGCGTGGTTTGATTTATTAATGGGAGAGGGAAGTTTATTTGATGTTCTTCTTACATCTGCATTAACAGTTTATTTTTTCTTGAGTGGAACAGGTAGAATTAAAAGTTAGTGAAAAAAATCTCCTTAACTCCATACATATGAAAGAAAAAAATGATATTCATTTAGCCAAAGAAGCTAGGAATCCTTTACTAAGATTTCTTTGGATATCTGCAGGACTCTTGTTTGTTGGTTTAGGAGCTATAGGGGTTTTTATACCAGGCCTTCCAACAACCCCCTTTTTAATACTAGCAGCAGCCTGTTTTATCAGATCCTCTCAGAAATTGTATAACTGGTTAATAAGAAATAAACGTTTTGGGCCTTATTTAAAAGACTATAGAGAAGGTAAGGGCATACCAAAAAAAGCTAAAATCCTAGCAGTTAGCATGATAATTATATTTGGTTGTTACTCTGTATTTTTTGCAATAGAAGATCCTACTCTAAAAATAGTGATAGGTGTCCTAGTGCTAGTAGGTCTACTTTATGTTCTATTTAAAGTTCCAGTTATGAAAACTTAAAAGATGTATTTAAATGATGCTGAAAATGATCTACCACTCTCACCATAAAGATCTGCTTCAACATCATCAGCTGGAAGCATAGCTACTGAGGCCCATCTTGTGTATTTTTTATCAGTTAAGTTTTCTAAGGAAAGTCTTAACTCAATATTCTCATTAGGTTTAAAGAAACCGAACAAATCAAATAATCCAAAACCAGGGGTGACAAACCTAGGAGTACAAGAATTATTTAGGCATACTGGTTCTAGATTATCTTTACTCTTGTCTACAAGAGTCATCAGTCCTGTCATTCCCCATTCTTTATTTGAAGAATTCCAATTTAAACCCAGAACAAATTCTTTAGGATCAATCTCAGCTAAATCCACTTCACCTTCTTCATGCTCTCCCTCTCCATCATGCTTTTCTTTTCCTGAAGTAACAGAGCCAGAGAACTGAACGGAAATATTCTCATTTAAATCTCTTCTATAAGTAAATTCAAAACCTTCGACTTCAGCATTATCTGCATTTCTATATTGATATACACCCAATCCTTGAGGAGAAAATCCTACTACTTCAGCATGAATAAAACCTTTTATGTCATTCCTAAAGATATTAATCTCCCAGTTGCTATTTACATTTTTACCCCTCAATCCGAATTCGATACTTTCACTTTCTTCAGAATCTAAATCTGGATTTGGAATAACTGTATACCTGTATGCATAATTAGTAAAAACTATATTAGCGCTCTCATAATCAGGAGCCTTAAACCCTTCTGCATACTGTCCAAAAACTGATAATTCGGGATTTATCTGATAAAGATACCCAACTTTAGTTGTAAGAGCGTTATCATCAATATTTTTTATGGTGTAATTGAGAATATTTGCATTATTAAGCAAAACATCTGGTTTAGGGTCTAACTTATACTGATCATATCTAAAACCTAAATTAAGGGTTTGTTTATCAGACAACTCAATTCTATCATTGAAAAAAAGTGCTCTTCTCTTAGTTTCAGAATCTGGAAAGGTTTTATTTGGATAGGTTTCTCCATCTACATTATTTGATCTTATTCCTGTGATGAGGTTTATCTCTGATAATGCCCTAGGTCTTTCTGTAAAAGTTTTATCTATATCAAGACCATAAACCATTTTGTGTTTGTTAACTGTTTTAAAAGCTTCAAAGGAAAAACCTTCTATTGATTGATTGAAATCAAAGTCCCTAATCCGTAATGTTGGAGAAGGAGCTGCACGTATTCCGTTCAGAAAAGAAACCTGCTGTTGTCTGGTTATTTGACTTTGCTCGGTATCTTGTGAATAAATCACTAAGCTTGATAAATCATATATAAGATTGTCCGATACAAAGTCAAACTTAAGGCTCAGCCTTTCTCTTGACCCCTCATCTAATCCAGTAGATTGTGAAATTGATCTTGGAGGTGTTGGAAAGAAGATTAAGCCCTCATCAGACTTTATATCCCAGCTTCCTTCCCATTCTTGAAAATCAGCAACTACGGATACATTCATTTTTTCCGTTGCACTTACTAAAAACTTAGCCAGAAAACTCTTTTGATCCCCCCTTAAGGGGTTGGCTGTATTATTAAAGCCTTTATGCAGTTCCGTTTCTTGTATTTCTCTATTTACCAACTGAAGAAGTCCTTCTGTATTTTCTCCAACGTAAGCGGTTAATAGATTTATTTTTTCTTGTTTATTAGATTCTTGATAAGAAGTTCCTACAGAAAAGTATCTTTCATTTAAAGATGCTAGATCTGATGGGTCTTTAGTAAAATAAGCTATAGTTCCTGCTAACCCATCAGAACCATATTCAACTGAACTGGGTCCTTTTAGTATTTCAACCTTTTTTAAAAGATCTGTGTCTACTGTATCTCTCCCATAACCCGTATAAACATCAGCTATTCGTACCCCGTCTATTAAGAAAATAACTCCCCCGTGTATTCCTCTTACATGAATATCTTCAGTTAAGGACCTTCCATATTGACTTTCACTATGAGAAGAAACTCCAGGGGTATATCTTACTAATTCTTCTAATCCATCAATCATTTGAACGTTCAAATCCTCTTGGCTTATAGAAGTAACTGATCCTATTACCTTGCTTGCTAATGTAGGAGTTCTGGATGCAACAACCACGATTTCTTCATCTACATTATCTTCAGAAAATAAAGGAATTGGAAAAAATAAAATTCCTAATAAACTACTCTGAATAAAGAATCTTAATTTCATATTTTACTTATCTTTTTATAAAGGTTTAGTAATAAAGAAGCCGCATTATATTTGCAGAAAATACTTAGATCAACCCTTAAGAATTGACAATGTGAGACATTTTGAGACAAAATTTACCTACTTATGCCTAAACTATATAACACTTTAAAGGTTGAAAAGGGCCTCAAAATAGGTTTGAGAGAAAAGTCTGGACATGAATGGTTTGCAGATATGACCTTTGACAGAAGTAAAAGAACCTGCAGAAAGCTTGGTATTCCATTTAGTGCTGAAAACTCAAATCTAGATTTAGCCAAGAGAAAAGCAAGAAAACTCTATAAAGAATTAAATAAAGAATTTAAAAAAATTCCATCAGAAAAAGAATTGAATCTCCAAGGTTGGGAAACTAAAACTCTTACATACTCTCTTTCGCTGTTATGGATTACAGGATTAGTGTGGATTCTTTTTCAAACTTTGAGTAACAATAATAATGAGCTTTTTAACTATCTAAAATCTAATATCTTATTTGTCCATGGTCTCTTAATAGCTCCTGCTTTGGTAGCTTTAGGCGGATTGTGGGTAGCGCATATGCCAAAAGGTTGGAAACCAAAGACCAAGAAATTTTCTGGAATAGCACTTTCTATTTTTTTAGTTTCTTTAATTCTTTCTGGATTACTTTTATATTACATTGACAGCTCTCAAGCTTTCTTTTTTAAAAACTACACTAGTCTCCTACATTCCTTAATAGGTCTTCTTTTAATCCCCTTAATTTACTGGCACTACACCAAGAAATCTATTAACTAATATCTAAAAAATTAATTTACTATAGCTTCTTATGAAAGGATTTCTAATTATTAATCTAGGATCACCAGATGAGCTTACCTTAAAAGATACAAAAAAATTTTTAACAGAATTACTAAGTGATGACTATGTAATAGATTTACCAAAGTTTTTACAAAAAATACTAGTTAAAGGTCTTATAGTCCCCCTAAGATCAAAAAAAACTCTTAAGGCTTACGAAACTATATGGACTAAAAAAGGTTCCCCTCTAAGAAGAGATACTGTTGTTTTAGCACAACAATTAGAAGATTTTCTAAAAAGTCCAGTAAGAGCAGCAATGAGATATCGACACCCTTCCTTAACTAATGCCATTCAAGAATTAATTGATTTGAAATGTAGAGAAATTAAAGTGTTACCTCTTTATCCGCAATATTCCTCATCCACTTCTTTGTCTTCTATCCAAGCAACTAAAGAAACTATTGAGAAGATAGATTCATCAATCAAGTTAGAGTTCATAAACTGTTTTTACGATACTCCAGATTATATCGATATACTTTCTAAGCATATTATTAAGTATCTTCCTTCGAATTTTGATCATCTTTTATTTAGCTACCATGGTCTTCCAAAAAGGCAAATAATAAAGTCTGATCCTTCTGGATCGCATTGCTTAAGAGAAAGTAACTGTTGTGAGAAAACTTCCAATGTCCAAAAATTTTGTTATAAATATCAAGCCATACAAACCTCTAAACTATGTGCTCAAAAACTAAAACTTAAACCCCACCAATGGAGTATTGCATTTCAATCTAATATTGGACCAGGTTGGTTAAAGCCTTCAACTAAAGATAAACTAAAATCTTTACCTCATAACGGTAAGAAAAATATAGCAGTTGTCTGCCCTTCTTTTTATATTGATAATTTAGAAACTCTCGAAGAAATTTCTATAAGAGGAAAAGAAGTGTTTAAAAATTCTGGAGGAGATGATTTCTCTTATATACCTTGCCTAAATTATTCTAAGGAAAGTGTTAGATTTCTATCTAGTATTCTTTTGAGCTAGCATTCCTTAATAAAGAAATTCTTTAGAATCAAATCAATCAGAGGGGGTTGTGTTGCCTTATCCTATGGAGTCTTCCTGGGGGAGAAGCAATGGAGGATGAAGATAAGACAACTACCCTTACAAGTTAAGAAACTAATCATTAACTTATAAATCCTTTAAGAGTTAAAAACTAAATTAAACTTTTCTCAATATACTTATAAGAATCAAAAACTTCTTCTGATTGAAACTCGGGCATTCACAGGTTCACCAACAGAAGCCTGATGAGTACTATGTGAGTGAGGGAAATAAAGTTCATCAGTTAGATTCTCAATATTTAATTGGATACTCAAATCCTCTGAAATTTCATAAAAAGCAGCAAAATCAACTCTTGTGTAGTCTGGAAGCACAAGTCCTGGTTTATTATTACTGATGTTTGACTCGCCTTGACGTGTAACACCTAAACCGTAACCAAACTTATCATTAACTTGGTAAGTGGTCCAAAGTGAAATTGTGTGGTCAGGTATTTCTCTTGGTTCTCCTCCTGAACTAGTTTTTCCATCCATGTCGCTATATCCAAACTGTACATAAAGCTGATCATTAACTTGTCCTTTTATTTCAAGCTCAATCCCGTCTACTTGTAAACCAACAATTTCAGCAGCTTCACCTGATTCATCACGCGTAGCTACTGTCTGTTCACTATCAAAATAGCTGGCTCTTAGACTTAAATCATTAGTGATGTCCCAATTCACACCTATTTCTGAATTTTCATAAACATCAGGGTCTAGAGCGGCAGAGCTTGCAGATAGCTTTTTGAATTGCTCACCTGATCTTGGTAAGAAGCTCTCACTGTAACTAAGGTATAAAGATACATTGTCTTGAGGTTTAAATATAACTCCAGCACGAGGAGAAAATTCATCATCATCTCTTGACTGAGAAGTCCCAGCTTTTATGTCATCAACGGTTATATCAAATTGATCAAGACGACCTCCCAACATAAGCTTAAGGTTATCGTTAACATCAATTTGGTCTTGAATGTAAATAGAAGTTACTTCTATGTCTGAAGTTGTCTTACTTTTTAACTTGGTATTGAAATTAACGTTAGTTGATACTCCTGCTGAATTGACAGCTATATTCAAAGGTCTTGTTGTATTAAATGATTCTTTATCTTTCATAGTGGTAGACCAGTAAGAATCGTAACGGTGGTTTTTATTGTCTGTATCTATTAACTCTGCACCTATTAATAAAGTGTGAGTAGCAGAACCTGTTTGGAACTCATTTATTAAGTTACCTGAAATAATAAGATTTTCACGTTCAGTTGGATCTCTATATCCATCTAAAGTAACTACATTAGTAGCTAAGTTATAACCAGATGCATACAAATTTTGATAAAGTTTCTCAAATTCACTTGATGTAACAGAAAAAATACCTTTCGAAGTTTCAGAAAAATTATGCGTTAGACTTCCTCTGAAAATATCGGCTTCAAGAGTAGTAAGGTTTATATCAGAGGTTCCGAATACTATATTGTCTAGTGCTTCAACAGGAACACCATTTGCTGTAGGAATTCCTCTATCAATCATTCTTTCATGATCTGCATACTCATAAGAGAGATCTAGCGTTGTATTATCACTTAATGCAACTCTTAAAGTAGGATTTAAACCAACTCTATCGCCATCATAAAAATCTCTATGATTTTCCAAGGCATCAACGTGTAGATTTATACGTAAGGCCGAATTTTCAGCAGACTGGACGTTATAATCTAAAGCAAGGTCAGTAGACCCAAAATCATCAACACCAAAATCAAAGGATCCAAACTGCTCTCCTAGAACCGCTTTCTTAGTAACCCTGTTAATAATACCGCCTGTTCCCCCACGACCAAATAAAAGAGCATTTGGTCCTCTTAATATTTCAACTTGTTCAACGTTATATAAAGAACGATAGTACTGAACATCATCCCTTACACCATCTTGATAAAAATCTGCGGTCGATCTAACTCCTCTGAATACAACTGCATCACGATGACCTTCACCCTGAGATGTGTTTACACCTGGAGTATAACGAACAATATCTCCTATCTCTCTAATTCCTTGTTTTCGAATATCTTCATCTGTGACAATCGATAAGGTTTGTGGCACATCTAAAATGGGAACTGGAGTTTTAAGAGCTTGTACTTGATCTGAATAGAGAACGTTACCTTTGACAACAATCTCTTCAACTTCGTTTGATTCTTCTGCTAAAGCAAATGAACTGATTGCTATGCTGAAAAATACAATAATAGTGCGCAAATTGGTTTTAGAATGACTCATAATTTATCCTTTTATACAAATGTTATTGATAATCATTCGCATTCTAAATGATAATGATTCTTATTTGCAAGTAAAAAAATTAACTTTAGAAATAAAACTTACGCCAGAGACTCAGTCCAAAAATTAAAGAAAGGAACCATAGAATTAGCTCAACCCAGTTTGGGTTACTGTTATAACCAAAGAATCCCTTAAGAAAGACACCTACCCTTCCCTTATCATGAAGCCAATGAGAATATTTTTCTTTACCATGTAAATTAAAACTATAAAAAATCTTGGTATCATTTGCTTCAAGACTTGTCTTTGGTTTGTGAACATTCCAAACTCTTACAATCTGATCTTTTGCTTTAAGAGTAGTACCATCTTCTAATTCTTTATCTTCTAGGCCTACCCATTCTAAATGATCTCCTTTTACTAAAAACTCTTCTGCTTCGTGAGTTCCGTAAGCTATCATCCCTGAAGCAAAGAATACAAGAAGAAGAGTAGTTACTCTAAAGAAAGAAGTTAAGTCTACCTTTCTACCCTGAACTACAACCAAATACCCTAGCAAGATAGCCAGTATCATTCCAGAGAAAAAACCGAGATAGGAAAAAGTTCCAAGTATGGAGAAACTTCCCATTAAAAAAATAGCAGTTTCAAAACCTTCCCTAAGAATTGCAAAGAAAACTAGAAAAAATACTCCCAATCCTGCTGTTTGGATTGCGTCTGAGGTTTGTCCTTCCAAAACCTGCCTATCACTAACTTTTTTTGCTAGCCAGAAAATTACATACCATAACAAGCCTGCTGTTATGAACATCAAAGAAGCCTCAACTAATTTTTCTATAGACTCATTACCAATTGATTCCTTTATGCTGGTGAGAGATAAAGCGACAAGAAGACTAGCTACTATAGAAGTGCCTACTGCATACCAAAGTTGCAAAACTTCTTTCTTTAATCCTTGTCTTGAGAGAACCGTATAAATGATTCCTACAATAAGTGCGGCTTCAAGTGTTTCTCTAAACGTAATAATAAATTCATTCACGAATGAGAATGATAATCATTATTATTTAAATGGCAAGTTATTAGTGATCGTGTGAGCTCTTAAGATCTTTTTCAATATCTTCATGATCGCC
Source organism: Chloroflexota bacterium (assembly GCA_002718415.1). GTDB lineage: Bacteria > Chloroflexota > Dehalococcoidia > Lucifugimonadales > Lucifugimonadaceae. The sequence goes on along the minus strand of PBEM01000010.1, from coordinate 7,174 downwards.
CACCATAATGTGTTTCTCGCTCTTTATAATGAACCTTTCTAAAAAAGGAATAGTTAATAAAGGGATAATTCCACCTAAAACTATACCTAGTGCAGCTGAGCGCATTGTGGGATCTAAAGCTGCTGCAATTAAATCTGCAAAAATATGGGCTATTACTGCACCTATAATTCCTGCTATATGTCCGTTAGAGGCTAACTTTAAAAGTCTATTGATACTCCATCCACTGTAATAGCCTACGATTAAAATGCTGACATGAATTAATCCGAAGATAAAGCCGCGCATCAACCCCTGATCTAATTCCAATATACCCATTAGTTATCCAAGTTTTTATCTAATTCAAAAGTATCATGAAGTGCATTGACCGCTTTTTTCATTAAATCCTTCTTAATTACTACCGAGATTTTAATTTCTGAAGTAGTGATCATAAGAATATTAATTTCATGATCAGCAAGGGATTGAAACATCTTACTTGCTATTCCAGATTGACCTCTCATGCCCCTGCCTACAATGCTTACTTTAGCAATATCATCATCAACCTCTATCAACCCCCCGCCAAGCGATTCAGAGGTTTTTTGTAAGATTTTTTCTGCTTCAGAAGTGTCCTTTTTATCAACTGTAAAAGTAAAATCAGTAGTATTTTCATCACTAATATTTTGAACAATTACATCGATATCTATACCTGAGTCACTAATAGGACCTAATATTTTTGCAGCTATACCTGGAAGATCTGGTACACCCCTTATTGTTAATTTTGCTTCACTATCCACACTACTTATTCCTGAAACAACTGGTCTTTCCATTTCTTCTCTCTCCTCTACCAAAGTACCCTTACTGTCTGAGAAGCTAGATAGTACTCTAATAGGCATATTGTGTTTACTTGCATATTCTACAGCACGTAACTGAAGAACTTTAGCTCCACTGCTGGAAAGTTCAAGCATCTCATCAAAAGAAACTTGGTTTAAAAGTCTAGCGTTCTCGCAGATTCTTGGATCTGTAGTAAAAACTCCATCTACATCTGTATAAATCTGACACTCGTCTGCATTAATAGCAGCTGCAATTGCTACAGCAGAAGTATCAGAACCACCGCGACCAAGAGTAGCAACATCGCCTTGACCTGTTACACCTTGGAAACCAGCGATAACGCAAACCTGGTGATCTTCGAAAACAGCTTCAATGTGAGCACCAGAAATATTTTGAATTCGAGCTTTACTATGAGCATTATCTGTTAAAACAGGTACTTGCCAACCTAGCATCCCCTTGGCAGTAATACCAATTTTCTCAAGAGCAATACATAGAAGACCTACTGTTACCTGTTCACCAGTTGCAAGAACTAGGTCACGGTGCATTTCATTTGGTTGACCACCAAATTGGTTTGTTAGGTCAACAAGTCGATTGGTTTCACCAGACATCGCAGATACAACAACAACGATTTTGTCACCATTTGCGACTGCACGACTTACCCGCTGTGCAACTGCGGCAATTCTTTCTGGAGACCCGACAGAGGTGCCTCCATATTTTTGCACTAATAACCCCATGTGTTTACACTCCAATATGAAAAATTTACAGGTTAATCAAACAATTCTTATATGTTTAACAAACCAAAATGCCAGTGCCTACACCATTAAACCGAAAAATGCACCAAAATTAAATACCCGAAAGCGATAAAATGCATTTTTTTTATCAATTTGCGCAAAATTAACTGAAATTCCGTTTATACAGACATAAAAAAAGGCGTCATTGACGCCTTTTTTCTATTACTGCTAATTAAGCAGCAAGTTGAGCTTCAACATGAGCCCAGTTTACAAGCTCCCAGAAATGCTTAACGTATTCTGGACGAGCATTGCGGTAGTCAACATAGTAAGCATGTTCCCACACGTCACATGTTAGAAGTGGTGTAACACCTTCTTCAGTAATTGGCGTTTCAGCATCGTCAGTGTTAACGATAGCTAGAGTGCCGTCAGCTTTCTTCACTAACCATGTCCAACCAGAACCGAAGTTACCAGCAGCTGCATCAGAGAACTTAGTTTTGAATTCTTCAACGCTACCGAATGCTTCGCTGATTTTTGCAGCTAGCGCGTCGCTGGGTGCTGCAGCATTTGGTGTTAGGCATAACCAGTAGAAGTTATGGTTATATACTTGCGCAGCATTGTTGAATGTACCACCTGTTGTGTTTTTAACGATGTACTCAAGGTCTTTGTCAGCAAGCTCTGTACCTTCGATAGCAGCGTTAAGCTTAGTCACATAAGCTTGGTGATGCTTACCATAATGGTATTCAATAGTCTCTGCAGAAATGTGTGGTGCTAGTGCGTCTTTCTCATATGGTAACGCTGGTAATTCGATAGCCATGATTTGCTCCCTCATGTGTTAATCGTTTTATTAAGTTCGGCAAGCGCCCTAAGCAACTTTAGGAACGTCGCCATATCTTATATGGTCAATTCATTGATAATTCAAGGGCATCAACACATATAAAGAGGATAACCTACTGTTTTAGGTTGTTATTTAATTTTCAGTATTTTCGAGGTTATTATCATAAGAAATCAGATCAAGCTCTAGTTCTGCTTTCTCTGTAAAATACTCAGGCAGCTCTTGCTTGATAGCTGGCGCTAACTTTCTAAACTCACTGACCTGTTTCACAAGATTTCCTCGACCACTGAGCAATTGAGCTTCAGCTGATGCATAGGCATCATTCGCTTTTGTCAAGCCCTTTTTAAGCTCTTCAAAACTTTTAAGAAACGTGTTTAGTTTTTTAAAGACAGTTTCTGCTTTTGCAGCCAAAACAGCAGTATGCTTGTTTTGATCTTCATATCGCCATAACTGACGAACAATATTCAAGCTCGTTAATAATGTTGTTGGTGTTGCCACCAATACATTATTTTCCAGCGCTCGTTGAAATAGTGTTTCATCCGCTTTAAGAGCCTCAACAAATGCAGACTCGATGGGCACAAACATAAAGACTATTTCAGGTGTATTCAACCCTGGCAGACTCCAGTAATCTTTGCGAGATAATTCATCAAGCCTTGCAACAAAGGCATTGACGTGATCTCTTAAAGCCTGTGTTCGATATATATCATCTTCGGCGTTGACGAAACGTGTATAGGCATTTAATGATACTTTTGCGTCTATCACAAGGTGTTTTCCTTGAGGTAAATACACAATAGCATCTGGCCTAAAACGCCCATCATCTGTGGAAAAGCTTACTTCTCTTTTGTAATCTTTTCCTTCTTGTAATCCAGAACGATCTAGCACATTCTCTAGAACTAACTCACCCCAGTTACCCTGTAGTTTCTTTTGCCCTTTCAAAGCGACAGAGAGCTGATGCGCTTCTTGAGTAATCTGCTGATTGAGTTCTTTGAGCGACTGCAGCTCTTTGCGCAGTTCACCCTGCTGACTTGTTTCTCGATGGTGAATATCTTGCACCTCTTTTTTAAAGGCATCGATAGAAACTTTAAATGGCTGCATGAGCGCACTAACACTCTCTTGTGTCCGCGCTTGCAGATCTTTTGATTTTACTTCAAGAATTTCTTGAGCAAGATTTTTAAATTGCTCACTAAAGGCTTCTTTTTGTGTGTGCAGCTGCTGCGCCTGCTGCTGGAAATATTCTTCCCGCTCTTCCATTCGAGCAACAACTTCCGCATATTCAGACTGCAATGACTGATGGCGTGATGTTAGTGCATCAAGTTTTTGCTCAAGGTTTTTTATCAACTCTTGCGATTGGTGCACTCGCTGAACTTGCTCATCTCTTTGTACTTCAACCTTTCCAAACTGCACCTCAATATGCTGACGGGTTGAATTTGATGTCTGCAAATCGCTCGTGAGACCTTGAATTTGAACAGTTTGTTGTTGTATACGCTGCTGCAAAAATTCCGTTTCTTGTTCTTTTTGAGCACAACGTTGCTCTGCAGTATCAAGAGCTTTTCGTGAACGGTTAGATGAAAGAAACCAGGCAGTCACACCGGAAAGAGCTGAACAAAGAACAGCGATTAAAATAATATTTAAAGACAATTGCATTCGCTCCATGAATAAAATAAACAGTGAGGCAACGCACCTAAAGTTATTACCTCATGCTTATTTTAACATAGAGCATTTCAACGATTTAGAAGAAATAAATCACAAAACTTGCAAAACCTATGGCAAGCACGCTTCCTGTCACTACAGGTAAATAGGCAGCATACCGACTCTGCATTTTTCGCTGATTCACCTTTTGTGCTAACTCAGCTCGTACTTGTTCAGGCATAAGCTTACCTTCGCTCGCCAATCGATCTCGACGCGCTTGGATTAAACGTTCACGGGCAGTGCCTGCACTTTTAGCTTCAATAACATCATCATCCTCTTCCATTTCAGGAAGATTCAAACTACGTCTTATTCTAAATGGAATGCGATCAATTAAAATTTGATCACCTAAACACAAGTCAATTGAACCTTTAATTCGTTTACCATTCACATAAGTACCATTGGATGAACCTAAATCAGTAAGACGCAATCCCCTTTCCGTAATTTCTAAAAGAGCGTGCTTACGACTTACTCGTGCATCTGCAATTTGGCAGTCATGCTGTGTTGCTACAGCTCGACCGATATAGGTCGGCTGCTGAGAAATAATTTGAATTGTCTCTGGGACTTCAGGCCATTTTTTTTGGTCGCCTGTAAAGTCAAGATACCAAAGAATGAGTGTACCCGTTTCCTGATATTGCTCAAATTTTTCTTGTTCGAATCTAATACCCATAGCGAAAATTCCAAAACGCCATAGTCCTTTATATTATTATGCGCATCCTGCGATTTTTATTAAACGATATATTTGAGGTATGCCAGATTATACAGGATTATCAATATCGATATACAAGGCCTCTAACTCAAAATATGTCTTTAACCAGTTTCCTAAGGCTTGAACACCATAACGCTCTGTTGCGTGATGGCCTGCAGCAATAAAACAAACACCTGTTTCGAGCGCTTCATGGTAATTTTTTTCTGACACTTCACCTGTAATGAAGACATCTGCCCCAGCAGCAACAGCATGAGAAAACTCATTTTGTGCACCACCAGTACACCATGCAACTTTCTTAATTTCTCGACCTTGCGCACCGTCAATAACCAAAGGTTCACGACCTAAAACTTCTTGTATATGTGCTTGAAAGCTTTCTAAAGTGTTGTGCGAAGTTTCGCCAATAAGTGTTAGGAGTGTATTATTCGTATCTATATTTCGCGCAACTGAGTTCTTAAGGGCTTTTACATGAGTTAGACCTAACTTATCTCCGAGCTGCACATTGTTACCCACTTCATAGTGCGCATCCAATGGTAAATGGTACGCGATCAATGAAATATCATGCTGCATTAATTTCTTAATACGCTTACCTTTAAAGCCTGATAAGCATGGGTCTTCCCCCTTCCAGAAATAACCATGATGAACCAAAATAGCATCAGCATTCAGCCCTATTGCTTTTTCAATGAGAGCATCACTTGCCGTTACACCAGTCACGATACGCTTTACATGAGGACGACCCTCGACTTGTAACCCATTAGGTGCATAGTCTCGAAATAGATCTGGTCTTAGCATATTGTTTAAAGCACTGATGAGCTCTTTTAAAGCTACCCCTTGACTCATAGATAATTCCTTCGTGTTTGAAGTGGCGATTTATGCATGCCCGTATTTTACCAATTTATAAAAATAAAAAAACGTTAGTTAACATATATATGCAATAACTTCTGTGAATAGTCTATATACATATCTACTTTTGAAAAAATACTAATACTGCGAGTATACTGATTACCATACTCGTACTTGAAAAGGCGATATTGACTGCGGTATTAAGGTATACTCTTTGAAATAACTCTTCGTATAACGATAAACTAGTATCGCTGTAGAATTCATGAATTAAGAGGGCTTTACCCTCAAGAAGGTTGAAAGAGATGCAGAAGACTTTGCCTTGGCTTATCTCCGCAGTGCTTGGAGCTACCATCGCGTCGGGCATGACATGGCAAGCAAGCCGCAATCAGTCCACGAGCCAAGAACCAAAAATGCTCGAGCAGAACATAAGCACAAACCCACTCAGCTTTTCTGCTGCTATTCAAAAAGCCGCTCCAGCCGTTGTTAACTTTTATTCCACGAAAGGCGTTATTTCAGAACAAGACGTTAGCCAACTTCCAGGCTCATCGGGCTTAGACTTTGAAGCAGACACATCTTTACTTGAAGATGGCACAGCAGCAAGAAGCTTGGGTAGCGGCGTTATTCTTGATAGCTCAGGCATTCTGATCACCAACTATCATGTGATTGGAACTGCTGTTGATATTCGCGCAGTGCTTCATGACGGTCGAGATTTTCCAGCAGAAGTTGTCGGTCATGACCCTGATACGGATTTGGCAGTTCTTAGAATTGATGCAGATAACCTGCCTGCAGCTGTTATTGCAGACACGCGCAAACCTCAAACTGGCGATATTGTCCTCGCCATTGGTTATCCATATGGTCTAGGACAAGCAGTTTCAATGGGCATCGTATCAGCTGTTGGTCGATCTGGATTGAACCTTACGAATATTGAAGACTTCATTCAAACAGATGCAGCCATAAACCGGGGTAGCAGCGGCGGCGCTTTAATCAACACTAAAGGTGAAGTCATTGGTATTAGCACAGCAATTCTTACAGAGTCTGGTGGTTCACAAGGTATAGGCTTTGCTATCCCTGCCCCACTTGCACGCAGTGTTATGAATGCACTTATTGAAGATGGGCGTGTTCGTCGTGGCTGGCTTGGCATTTTACCTGATGCAATTGATTTAGAAACAGCGACGGCATTAGACCTTCCGCCAAACACAGGCATTCTTGTAAAGGCGATTGCACCGCATACACCTGCAAAAGAAGCTGGATTTGAAGTTGGAGACATTATTGTTAAAGTTGGCGATAGCATTGTTGGCAATCAGTATCAAGCACTTAAAGCAGTTGCCTCACAACCACCTGGCTCAATGGTTAATATCCAAATCTTACGAAACTCAGAGCCGATGATTCTACAAGTTCGGGTAGCTGAACGCCCTCAAAACTCAAAGCAATAATTTCATATTGCAGATACTAAAAAAGCGGCTTACTGAAGTGCCCCCCAAAACTTGTACAAAGTTATGGGGGTTTTTCATATGTACAAATCAAAATACACCCGCTCATTTAAAATGAAGCTGGCACGTCTCTATCTCAAAGATG
>PBEM01000009.1 GCA_002718415.1 Chloroflexota bacterium | reverse complement strand
TTCGCTTCTACAGGTTCTTCTGCTTTCGCTTCTACAGGTTCTTCTGCTTTCGCTTCTACAGGTTTTTTGTTTTTGTCGTCACTTTCAGAAACCATATCACTATCCAATATAAAATTTAATAATAATTATATTTTACTATCAGAATAGCAACTAGTTCAATACTTGATTTAGTATTGATTAAACTTTGTAATTTTAGATTTTAAGATCTGGTCGATTTGATTTGGTTATATCCAAAGACTTTGATAATCTCCATTTCTCAATTTCACTGTGGTTTCCAGATAATAAAATTTCAGGAACTTTATTATCTCCAATTATTTCTGGACGAGTGTAAAGAGGAGCCTCTAACATTCCTGAATTGTATTCAGAAAAAGAATCATACAAATTAGAATCAGGGTTACCTAATGTACCTGGAAGTAATCTTATAAGAGAATCACTAATAACCATAGCGGGGATTTCTCCTCCGGTTAAAATATAATCCCCTATCGAAATTTCTTCGTCACACTCTCTATCAATAAATCTCTGATCTACACCACCATAATGTCCACAAACAATCACCAAAATTTTTTCATTAGAAAGTTCTCTAGATTTTTTTTGATTCAATACTTTACCTTTAGGAGAAGTTAAAACTACTTTTATCTTATCTTTAGATTCAGAATGATATGACCTTACCGAATTAACAGCTTTTATTAATGGTATAGCCTTAAGTATCATTCCTGGTCCACCACCATAAGGTGGAGAATCAACACTTTTATGATTATCATCAGCAAAATCTCTAAGATTTATAATATTGATCGTAACTAATTTTTTTTCTCTAGCAATTCCAACAATACTTGTAGTAATGAATTCATTAAAAAATTCAGGAAATATAGTGATAATATGTATATAAGTCAAATCTTATCCTAATTTCAATTATGTTCATTCGTAGAATTTATAAGTACATTTAGTGAATGATTAATTACATCAAGAATATTTTCTAAAGTATCTACTACTCCTGAAGGAGAACCTGGAGTATTGATTATTAATGTATGATTCTTTACACCAGCAACAGAACGACTTAGTATAGATTTTTTGTTACTTTCTGCTGATTTCAACCTAACATAATCCACTATACCGGTAATCTGATATTCTAGTAATGATAAAGTAGCTTGAGGAGTAACATCACGGTCAGATAATCCTGTCCCACCTGTTGTTACAATAAAATTAATCTCATCCCTTAATGACCATTTTTCAAGCGTAGAAGTAATTTTTTTAAAATCATCAGGAACTATTTTTTTTTCAACTAATAAAAACCCATAATTTAACAGCAATTTAACAGCAATTTCTCCACTAATATCTTTCATTGTTCCATCAGCACATCTATCACTGGTAGTCAAAACACAAAAACCAAACATTTCTCATATTCCATGTCATTAAATCAAATAAGATTCTATTCTATTCTATAAATCAATTTATGAACACATTGTAAATTTTGTATTTTTCTGTACAAATATTACTTTGCGCGAATTTTAAATAAGTGTAACAATCTGTATTAAATATAGGGATTTATATAAGTTATATTCACTTGGATATTAAATTTTTAATTTATTTTTAATAAAAAATGAACACTCTAATTAAATACATGGTTATTTGTAACGGAGAGAAATATTGATCATCATGGGAATCGAATTATATCATCAACCAGTAATGATACCTGAAGTTTTACATGGGCTATATGTACAACCAGGTGGTAGATATATAGACTGTACAGTTGGTGAAGGTGGTCACAGCCAAGCTATAATCGAAGCATCGGAACCTGGAGGTCAGGTACTGGGAATTGATGCTGATCCGGAAGCAATTCAAGTAGTTAATCAAAGAATAGACTCTTCCAAGAAATTTTTAGGAATAAATTGTAATTTTAGAGATGTTAGAGTAACAGCCCTTAGATATAGATTAGCACCGGTAAATGGTATTTTGTTTGATTTAGGTGTTTCTTCACTACAACTAGATAAAGAGAGTAGAGGCTTCAGTTTTAGAAGATCTGACCCTCTAGATATGAGATTTAGTTATGATCAAAAAATAACTGCAGCTGATATAGTGAACGAATATTCAGAATTTGAATTGGCAGATCTGATATATAAATATGGTGAAGATAATAATGCAAAAAAAATTGCAAAGATTATTATTCAAAATAGACCTATAAAAACTTCTTTAGATTTAGCAAATTTAATAAAAAGTAATATTTATTTAAATAAAAAAAAGAAAAGAATTCATGCTGCAACACAAACTTTTCAGGCTCTTAGAATTGCTGTAAATGATGAGATGAATGCGTTAGAAACCTCTCTTGAACAATCTATCTCATTATTGGGAAATGGTGGTCGATTAGTGGTAATTTCATATCATTCATTAGAAGATAGAATTGTTAAGAATTTATTCAAAAGAGAATCAACAGAATGTATATGCCCTCCAAAAACTTTAATTTGTAATTGCGATCATAAACCATCAATTAAAATTATTTCAAAAAAACCATTCATCCCATCAGATTCTGAAATTGAACATAATCCAAGATCTAGAAGTGCAAAAATGCGAATAGCTGAAAAAATTAAATAATCATAATAAAATGACAACTAAAAAAAATATAATAATTTCATTGGATGTAGGAACAAGTAAAGTTTGTTGTGTTGTAGGAGAAAATAACAAAAAAGTAGTTGAAATTAAAAATGTTTCAACAAAAAAAATAAATTTCAATTCTAATATTGAAGAACATGATTTTGAAATAAAGAAAGCTATATCTGAAAGCTATAGAGAAGCTACATTAGGTGTAGATCTAAACCATTGCCATTTAGTTGTTAGCCTTTCTGGTAGCCATATAATTTCTAAAAATATAATTTTAAATGTCCCCAAGAGTAATAACGAAAGAAGTTTAATCACACAAATTGATATAGATAAATCTATCGAAATAGCTCAAAAAATCAGTCTAGATGATGACCAAAAGATTATTCATGTAATTCCTAGAACATATACCTTAGACGGTATTGAGGGCATTAGAAACCCATTAGGTATGCACACATATGATCTAAAAGCTTATTCACACGTAATACTAGGATCTATTACCGAAATAACTAAATTAAATAAATATTTAGATGTAATAGGAATGAAACCAAATAAATACATAGTTGGATCTTTAGCTTCAGGTAGATCATTATTAAGTTCAAATGAAAGAGAAAGTGGTGGGATATTAATTGATATAGGTGGAGGAACTACTGATATTGCAGTTTTTCATAAAGGAACAATTATTCATACTGATAGTATACACATTGGAGGTAATACTTTTACAAACGATATTTCTGTTGCATTCGACATTGATTTCAATGAAGCAGAAAAAGTTAAGATATCTGATGGAAGTGTTACACCAGAGAGAATAAATAACACAAAAAAAATAAAAATTTTCCCTAGGGCATATGATGAAGAATTAGAAATTACAGGAAGAGAATTGGCTCAATTATTAAAAGATAGGGCTAGTGAATTAATAAGAATGATTGGATATAGATTAGATAATGAAAATGTTTCTAACTTAGATATTAATCAAATCATATTAACAGGAGGAGGTTCAAAACTAGATGGATTCTTTCAACTTACTAGATTCTTATTACAAAAAAGAGTAAGAAACATTGATGAAAGCTTTGAAAATAACTTAGAAGGAGAAGAACTGGATCAATCGACCTCTTGTGCAGTTTCTGTTGCTAAATTATCAGTTGATGAAAATCTTACTAATCTAGAATTCAATAACAAAAAAATTGATATATTTAATAATAATTTATACGTAAAAAATTTCATTTCTTTAAAAAATCTATTCCTTAAACTTTTGAAGAAATGAATAATATCGGCAAAACGAAAATTAAAGTCGTGGGAATTGGTGGAGGAGGATCAAATACAGTCTCTCGGATATATAAAAATCCTGTATATGGTATCAATTATTTAACTGTAAATACTGATCTACAAGATTTAAGAAATAATTTAACCCCAACAAGATTATTAATAGGAAATTCTATATCTAAAGGAAGAGGACAGGGAGGAAATATAAATGAAGCAAAACGATGTTTTGAATCTGACATTCAACTTATTCAAAATAATTTATACGATGCTGATCTAATCTTTATATCCTGTGGAATGGGAGGAGGTACAGGTACAGCAGGATCTAGTACTATAGCTAAAATAGCTAAAGAATCAGGATCTTTAGTAATTTCAATAGTGACTACACCTTTCTCATTTGAGGGAAAAGAAAGAATTTCAAGAGCGAAAAAAGGTTTAATAGAGCTAGAAAAATTTTCAGATATTTTAATTAGTATTCCAAATGACATTTTTTTATCTACTCCCAACAAAAAAGATAGTGTTAGAAATAATTTCAAAAAGGTAGATGAAATAATAGACCAATCTATACGTAGTATTTCAGAGCTAATAACTTTACCAGGTGATATAAATTTAGATTTCGCTGATGTCAAGACTATAATTTCAGGAGGAGGTCAAGGAAAAATTTCTTCAGGAAAAGGTTATGGAAAATATAAAGCAAAAGAAGCCATAGAATCGGCATTATTAAATCCTCTTCTTGATGTGTCAATAGAAGGAGCAAAAAAAATAATGTTTAATGTCGTAGGAGGTGAAGATATGACTCTAGAAGAAGTTTATTTTATAAGTGATTATCTAAAATCAATGACAGCTCATAATAGTGAAATAATTTTTGGCACTAAAATTGATCCTTTCATGGAAGAGGAAATTTATCTAACATTTGTAGCTACAGGATTCCCAAAAAATAATATACCTACTAAAAATAGCTATGATACTAAATATTCCATAAGCTCTGAAATATTCACTAAATCAAATAAAGAGAAGATATCATTATAATAATTGTTAAATAACTTTAAAAATTGTTACTTTTATGAAGAAGAAGTTGTGGGAAATTCTATAATATAACCTAACTACATTCTATATATACGACTTAATATAAATGAAATTTATTAGTGATGCAAACTAGCTTGCAAAAGTATTGACATAGATACTATGTGTAGTGGTATGCTTCTAAACATACCCTAAATGTAGTGTAGCATTATGTGTCCGCATTGTATTAGAATTATATTATGAATAGGGTGTTAAAAATTATATCTATATTGATATATTGAGTAATATGATCTAGGGGGTTGCTCTTTAAAATAAAATGAAGTGTCCTTATTGTGAAAATAAAGATTCAAAAGTAGTAGAGTCACGTGAATCTAGTGATAGTGTAAGGCGAAGACGTGAATGTATTAGATGTGGCTTAAGATTTACTACTTATGAAACAGTTTCTAGAAAAACTATTATGATAGTAAAAAAAGACGGGCGAATGGAGCCATTTTCTAATGAAAAAATAGAAAAATCTATCTCATTAGCATGCGCCAAAAGACCACTCGAATTAGGTAGAATATCAAGATTGGTTATGGATATTGAAAAAGAGTTAAATTCGCATACAAAACTTGAAATAGAATCTAAAATCATAGGTGATATAGTGATGAATAAATTAAGGCAACTAGACCAGGTTGCTTATATAAGATATGTTTCAGTATATAAATCATTCCAAGATCAAGAAAGTTTCAAGGATGAACTGAATTCATTAGATCAACAATCTATTAAATATGATATTAACAAAAACCAACTAAAATTAATAGATTTAGATTCGAAAGTAATTGCACCAAAGCGAAAAAGATCTTCATAAAAATACTAAAACTTACAAGGAGTTGACTAAAATGAAAAAAAAAGCAGAAATGAAGAAAGAAAAATATAGTGTTTTTCAGTCAGCCGAAATATCAGCAAATGCAAAAGTAATACTAGAAAAAAGATACCTAAGAAAAGATCAAAAGGGTGAAATTTGTGAAACCCCTGATCAAATGTTCCATAGGGTTGCAGATGCTTTAGCTTATCCCGAATTAGAATATGGAAAAACACAGGAAGAAACAAAAGATATTGCGAAAGAATTCTACCAAATGATGTCTAGTCTAAAATTCTTACCTAATTCTCCCACTTTAATGAATGCTGGAACAGGAGCAGGAACATTATCAGCTTGTTTCGTACTTCCCCTAACAGATAGCATGGAAGGAATTATGTCAGCTGCTAGAGATGCTGCAATGGTACAAAAATTTGGTGGTGGTACAGGATTTGCTTTATCTGAAATTAGACCTAAAAATTCTCCAATAAAAACAACTCATGGAAAAGCTTGTGGACCAATATCTGTTCTAAAACATCTTTCTTCCGTATCTACACTAGTAACTCAAGGGGGTAAACGTGATGGTGCTAATATGGCTGTGATGAATGTACACCATCCTGATATTTTAGAGTTTATAGACTGCAAAAAAGTCGAAGGTGATATACACAATTTCAATATTTCTGTTGGAGTGACAGATGAATTTATGAAAGCTGTAAAGAATGATACTGAGTATGCTTTAAGATTCAAAGAAGACCCAGCAAATCATAAAACTAAAAATATAGAAGTTGGTAAATTAAATGCAAGAAAAGTGTTCGACAAAATAGTAGAAGGGGCATGGAGGAATGGTGAACCAGGAATGATATTTCTAGATGAGGTAAACCGTAATAGTCCTGTAATCCACATAGGTGAAATTACAGCAACTAATCCATGTGGAGAACAGCCATTATTACCAAATGAATCATGTAACCTAGGGTCAATTGATGTAGGTAAATTTGTTATCCAAAAATCTAATTCCCCTATTTTGGATTGGAAGAATCTTGAAAAAACTATAAGACTTTCTATTAGATTTTTGGATAATGTTATTGATGCTAATAAATATGCAGTAGATGCTATTGAAGATATGACTCGATCTACAAGAAAATTAGGTCTTGGAGTTATGGGATTTGCAGATATGCTTATCAAGATGCAAATCCCATACGATAGTGATGAAGGAACTAAATTAGGTAAAAAAATAATGAAATTTTTTAAGGAAATTTCTGATTCAGAATCAATAAATTTAGCTAAAGAAAGAGGCCCCTATCCAGCTTTCAATTATTCCCAAAAAAAAGATTCCGAACATCTATATAGAAATGCATGTAGATTAACAGTAGCTCCTACAGGAACTATTTCTATGATTGCTGGAGCATCTAGTGGTATTGAACCGTTATTCTCATTAGCTTTTAGAAAACAAAATATTCTAGGTGGTGAGACTTTGTATTATGTAGATGAAAATTTCGAAAAAACATCAAAAGAACAAGGATTCTACTCTGAAAATTTATTGGAATTTTTATCCGATGGAGGTTCTTTACAAGAAAGAGAAGATGTCCCGGAAAATGTCAAACGATTGTTCAGGGTATCAGCAGATATATCCCCCGAAGATCATGTATTGATGCAGTCGGCCTTTCAACTTAGTACAGATGCTGGGATATCTAAGACAATTAATTTCCCTAATGAAGCTACAATAAATGACGTAAAATCAGCCTATATGTTAGCTTGGGAAACAAAATGTAAAGGAATTACAGTATATAGGGCTGGTAGTAGAGAAAAAGAAGTTCTTACAACAGGTCATTCTGAGAATAATTCAGATATTTCAAATATCCCAGAAAGTGTAAATCATTTTGTTTCCGAAAGAGACCGTCCGCAAATTCTGAGCGGAATAACTAGGAGGGTTAGAACCGGAAGAGGAAATTTATTTGTAACTGTTAATATGTCAGTAGATGGTCGCCCTTTCGAAATTTTCGCGACACATGGAAAAGCAGGAGGTAATGATGCCGCAATGGCTGAAGCTGTATCTAGAATGGCTTCATTATCACTTAGATGTGGAATTAATCCTCAAGATGTAGTAGCACAATTAAGGGGTATTACTGATGTCCCTTCTTGGGACACGGGAGAATTAATCCGATCTGTTCCAGATGCAATAGCGCTAGTATTAGACCAACTAGTTAGCAATCCGCCAAAGTCGCTTAATGACCTAGATGAAGATCAAACTCATCAACAAGAAATGTTTACAAATACTACTCAACAGGAAATTGATATCTCAACATCAACTGTAAATATTGTAGATATTGAAGATAAGATTCCAGTAACAATTTCAGGCGAAAATTTATGCCCAGAATGTTCTTCAGGATTAGCTCATGAAGAAGGATGTATAAAATGCTATTCATGTGGTTATAGTAAATGTTAAGAAATGACAAAACAATAATTAATTCGAAAAATACGGTCGGGTTAGCCCGACCGTATTAATTTAAAAAATATATTGAAAAAAAATAAACCAATAATTGCTATTACACAAGGTGATCCCTCTGGTATAGGTACGGAAATTATATGTAAATCTCTTTTAAAAGCAGAAATATATGAAATTTGTAACCCATTAATTATCGGTTCTTCCAGACAAATTAAAAATTATTTAGTCCAGTTTAATATAAAAAAAGAAATTTCTATCATTGAAGATACTAAATATGTCACAGGTAACAAAAACCTAATAGAGATTATAGAACCTTCAAAATATAAAAATACTAATTTCCCACTAGGTAAAGTTAGCAAAATATCAGGAAAAGCTTCTCATTTATGGGTAGAGATAGCAACTTATCTCTGTATAAAAAACCATGTAAATGCAATGGTGACAGCACCAATAAATAAAGAGTCTTGGTTTTTAGGAGGAAGTGAGGAAACAGGACATCAGGAGGTTTTAAAAAGAATATCTAAATCTGATTACGTAGCAACTATGTTAGTATCAGGCAGATTAAGATGTATGCATTTATCAACACATAAATCCTTATTAGAAGCTTGTAAATATGTAACTAAGGAAAATGTTCTAAGAGCAATAAAGCTAACAGATTTTCATTTTAAAATGTGGGGTATCAAGAACCCTAAAATTGCCGTCGCTGCATTAAATCCTCATGCTTCAGATAATGGATTAATAGGAGATACCGAACAAAAGGAAATCTTACCATCTATTGAACTAGCCAAAGAATTAAATATAAATGCATCTGGCCCATACCCTGCGGATTCAATATTTAATAGTGCTATTGAAGGAAAATTTGATGTTGTTATAGTCATGTACCATGATCAAGGACATATACCTATAAAAGTTTATGGATTAGAAAAATCTGTTTCTATAAATTTAGGTTTACCATTTATAAGAACATCTGTGGATCACGGTACTGCATTCGATATTGCAGGTAAAAATATTGCAAATGAAAATAGTATGATTGAAGCAATAAAATTATCAGTATCATTATCAAAAAGTAAAGGTTTAAACATTTAAAAATCTAGGAGAATTTATGAAAATTACTTTTATAGGTGGGGGAAATATGGCTCAAGCAATTATTTCAGGAATTAAAAAAAATAATATTAATAGTGAAATATTAGTAAGTGAACCTATTGAATCTAAAAGAAAATATTTAGAAAAATTTTATGGTATAAAAACTTGTAATAATAATATCACTGCAATAAAAAATTCTGATTTTATAATATTGGCAATCAAACCACAAATTTTTCCAGATATAGCTGAAGAAATAAATTCTTATCTTGGACCATATCAAACACTAGTTTCAATAATGGCAGGTATTACATTAGTGAAATTAAATGAATATCTTAACCATAATAATATCATTAGAGTTATGCCTAATACCCCTGCTCAAATAGGTAAAGGTTGTTCTATTTGGATGAAAATGAATCATATGGATAAAAATAAAATAAATTTCTTTAGAAAAATATTACTTTCATGTGGTACAGAAATAGAAGTAAATAATGAAAAAAAAATTGATATCGCTACAGCTATTTCAGGTAGCGGTCCTGCATATATTTTATTTTTCATGGAGTCTCTAATCAGTTCTGCAATAGAACTAGGATTAGAAGAAAAAACAGCTGAAAAAATTGTCTATGAAACAGTCCTAGGAAGTGCTTATCTAGCTAGAAATTCCAAAAAAAATACTAGAGAATTAATAGATATGGTTACATCTCCGGGTGGTACTACTGCCGCAGGTCTTTCGGTTTTGAATAGCTTAGAATTTAATAAAATTATTAATTCTGCAATTCAATCTGCTTATGATCGTGGAATTGAAATTTCGAAAGGTGAAAAATAATGATTCTATATTTCTTAGCTTTTTTATGTCAACTTATGGGTTATTTAATCATAGCTAGATCAATAACTACTTGGTTCCCTAATTCTAGAAATAATCCTATCGTAATAATTCTATATCAAATAACAGATCCAATTATGAAGCCTTTATCAAAATACGTACCTAAACTAGGAGTGATTGATATATCCCCTTTAATTGGCGTTTTAATTGTTTTCGCTTTAGCTAGGTTTTTAATATCATTATCTTAATCAATAAATCGTATCGTTTGATCATATAGACATCTTCTTTTCCCTTCTTTATCAATAATTATCAACCTACCTAATTCATCAATATCTTCCACAATACCAATCTGTAAATCGTTTGAATTTTTCAGATTAAAAGATACCCGTTTACCAATAGAATTAAGATACTTTTTCCATTCTGAGATAATATCTTGATTTTTATTAAGTTTCGCAAATAATAAATCAAAATTTATCAACAACAACTCAAAAATTTCCAATCGTGATACTTTCTTATCTGTAATTTCAGCAATACTAGTTGTATTTATTGGCAATTTGATATTTCCTCTGCATTTCAGGTTAACATTCAAACCTATTCCTACGACTGCAAGAGAAAAATTACTAAATGTTTTGGAAGACGATTCAGCTATAACACCGGCAATTTTATTTTGATTAACAAGTACATCATTTGGCCATTTAATTGAAATATTTTGATTATGTAAAATTTTTTCCAAAGTATAAACTACTGCTAATGATGCGATAATCAATAGCTCAGATAAATTTTTGTGCCTAGATTCAAGCATTATAGAACATAAAATATCTTCAGATTTTTCAGAATACCAAATTGAACCGTTTCGACCTCTACCTTCAGATTGTTCATCTGCAATAATAACTGTACCGTTATTATCAACATTTTTTTCAAAAAGATTCCATGCATAATTCATAGTTGAATTAATATGAGATAAATGAATAATATTAGATCCAATAATATTTGAATTTAATTTAATATTAGAAAATTCGCTATTCTTTTTATAAAGTTTTCTTTTGTTCATATGATTCAATAATAATTATTAGCAAAAAAGGAAAATAATGTATACCGTATCAAAAGAAATTTTATATTATGAACATTCAAAAAATAATCCCCCTACAAACAAAATAATAACTAATACCTGGTTTAAAGTTGAAACTCAAATGAATAGAGGTCCAGATTTATCAAAAATACCTTCTAATTTAAGGGGAATTTATAATAAATATAGATCAGATAATCAACCTACAGATAAAAGCAATCCTTCTTCAGGTTGTATATATATCGAAGATACTAAACCAGGTGATGTGGTAATCATTCACATTGGAGAAATTAAAACTCATCCTATAGGTTGGACTAGATATAAAGGTTCTACTGGTGCAATGCCAAATTATCTTGGTTTTTCCAATATAGGAGAACAATTTAGAGTATGTGAAATAAATGAGAACAAAATTATTTGGGATAATCATACTACTTTTCCTGTAGAACCTATGATAGGTGTCTTGGGTGTCGCTCCAGAATATGAATCAAGAAGTAATGCATGGGGAGGAGTATGGGGAGGTAATATGGATATACAGGAAGTTACTACAGGAGCAAAAATAACCTTACCTATTTTTCACAATGGTGCGTTATTACATGTCGGAGATATGCATGCTAGACAAGGAGACGGAGAAATTTGTGGTGGTGGTGGTATTGAAACTGGAGGTTCAGTAGAACTATATGTGGAAACCAAAAAAAAGCCTAAGATGATGACTTGGCCTAGAATAGAAAATTCTTCTCATATTATGACAATAGCATGTGATAAACCTGCTGAAGATGCTTTTAGAACTGCATTAAGTGAAATGATATATTGGTTAGAATCTGATTATAAAATGAGTAAAAGTGATGCTTTTTTATTTCTTGCACAATGCTTAGAAGCTCGGGTTACACAATTTGTTAACCCTACATATACTTATATACTAAAAGTGAACAAAAAATATCTGCCAATTATTTAAAGAGTAAAACTTATGAAATTTGAAAATTCAAAAAAATTGTATGAAGAAGCTTGTAAGGTAGTCGCTGGAGGTATCTCCAGTCAAATTCGAATTAACGAACCTGGTTCAACTCCTTTGTTTTTTTCTAAATCCAAAGGTTCAAAACTTTGGGATGTAGATGGTAATGAATATATAGATTATATACAAGGAATGGGGCCAAACATATTTGGACATGCTCCTGATTTTATTATTGATTCTGTAAAGAAAGATATGGAAAAAGGATTCATTTTTGCAGGACAGTTTAAAAAAGAAATAGAAGTAGCCAAAATGGCCTTAGAAATGATCCCAATGAAGAATGCAACAGTAAGATTTGCTTCTTCAGGTACTGAAATAGATCAATTAGCTATTAGATTAATGAGAGGTTATACGGGAAGAAATAAATTTATTAAATTTGAAGGACATTACCACGGTTGGACCGATTCAATATCATATAGTGTCCACCCAGATATGAACAAATCGGGAGATATATTATCTCCATTACCAGTCCCAGAATCATATGGTATAGATAAAAATACTTCCAAATCAATTGCTATATGTGGATGGAATGATTTGAGTTTGCTAGAAAAGACATTTGAGGATAATAAAAATCAAATTGCAGGAGTAATTATGGAACCAATACTTGCAAATACAAATTGTATTTATCCAGAAAAAGGGTATTTACAAGGAGTAAAAGAGATTTGCAAGAAGAATGATGCACTACTATGTTTTGATGAAGTTATTACAGGTTTTAGAATTGCACAAGGTGGAGCCCAAGAAGTTACTGGTGTAATACCTGACTTAGCAACTTACGCTAAGTCTATGGCAGGAGGATTTCCTATAGCAATGTTAGTGGGAAAAAAAGAAATAATGAACAGTATAGGATCCGGAAAAGTTTATCATGGAGGTAGTTTCAACTCTAATGTTATGTCCATATCAGCTGCTGAAGCTTCTTTAAAATACTTAAAAAGTAGTGACGGAGAAGTATATAAAAAAATGAATAAAATAGGAAATCTACTGATAGAGGAGCTCAATCAAATCACAAAATCATCAAATCCTGACTTACATATCCAAGGAAATGGATCGCTATTCGCGATATCTTTTACTACTAAGGAAAAAATTATTGATTGGAGAGATCATAAAATTAATTGTAATGAAGAAAAATATAAATCTTTCACGAATGAAATGATTAATCACGGTATACGACTTTCTAGTAATGGTCGGATGCATATTTCTTCTGCTCACACTGAAGATGATATTTCTAAGACAGTAGAAGCTACAAAACTTTCCTTAAGAAATATTTAGTATACCCGATATTTTTATCATAGAATTTTTATGGAGAAACATTTAATGTGGAAATCAGTAGTGTCAGAAAAAGAAAATTTAACAGAAGCAATTGAAGATTTATACGTTCAATTAGATTTGAAAAATGATAACAAAGATCCGAGAATTCAAAAATTATGTATAATATTCGTATCCTCACATCACGAAAAAAATTATTATAAAATTCCAAATTTAATAATGGAAAAAATATCACCAAATATATTAATTGGGTGTTCAGGAAATGGTGTTATAGGAAATGGTATAGAAATAGATGGTAAACCGGGTATATCTATAGCGTACGCAGAATTATTAGATGAAAAAATACAGCCTTTTTACATAGATAATGCCAATCTTCCTAATTCTGATGATCCACCAAATGTATGGGAAAAAACTTTAGGTATAGAACCTAATAAATGTAAAGCAATACTTCTTTTATCAGATCCTTTCAGCTTTAATACAGATATTCTACTTTCGGGTTTAGATTATACATATCCAAATGCAAATAAAAGTGGAGGATTAATTAGTGGAGGAAAAAAATATGGAGACAATGCTATTTTTTACAATCAGAAAGTCTTTAATAATGGAGCTGTAGGTTTATCGTTTTCAGGAAATATAAAATTTGAAACCATAGTATCAAAAGGCTGCAAACCTATAGGAGATCCTATGATAGTCACTAAATGTGAAGATAACGTGATAATGGAACTGGACCACGATAAAAAACCTCTAGAAATTATTGAAGATTTATATGAAAAAAATGATCCAAGAGAAAAATATTTGATCAGAAATTCCTTAAGAATGGGAATAATAATGGACCGATTTGGGAATTCACATGAAAAAGACAACTATTTGATCAGAAATATTATTGGTGGATCTAAAATTGATGGGTGCTTGGAAGTAGGAGAATTAATTAATGAAGGACAGATAGTACAATTTCACGTAAAAGATTCTGAAACAGCAAATGAAGAATTTCATCATTTAATGGAAAACTCGCATGAGAAACTATTAAATAACTCTCCTGAATCGATATTAGTATTCAGTTGTCTATCACGTGATAATTATTTATCAAATACTAAACAAAAAAATAATATAAATCAATCAGTGAGTAAAGTACCTATAACAGGTTTTTTTTCAAATGGAGAAATCAATCAAATTGGGGATCAAACGTTTCTGAATGGTTACACATCAAGTTTCACTTTATTAAGATTATAATTGTTCGGAAAAATTATTTACTGAAATACGTTGGTTAGGAATTTCTTCAGGGTTGTCTTTTAAAGATGAATCATCAATATAACCAACAGCTATAGCACAAATTGATTCAAATTTATGTTTGTTATTTTTAATTAAATTTAGTGCTTTTTCTCTATCAATACCTCCCATAGCGTGAGTATATAAACCCATTATTCGAGCTTGTATTGCCAAAGACATCCACGCAGCTCCAGTATCGAAATGTGCTGTATAATTATTCTTGCCTTGTTTTGTTTCAACCATTGCGTAAACAAAAATTAATAATGGCGCCTTTGAAGCCCACACTCTATTACCATCATTTAAAATGCTATTCATTTTCTCTCTATTTACACCAGCAGAAGAGTAAATAAATCGCCATGGTTGACGATTAGAACTAGATGGAGCCCACCTTGCAGCTTCAAATAATTTTGATATCTTTTCTTTAGATAAAGATTTATCAAGAAAAGATTTAATTGACCATCTTTCTAAAAACATTTTATCGATTTCATAATCAGCTATTCTATATTTATTTATAATATCCATAAAACTTTTCTCCAAAAAACTATAATCAGTTTACTATACCTCTTATTTGGGTAGAGGAAATATCTAATCTAAAACTTTTTTCTGGAATCCCTGAAAAAAGTTGTTTATAAGAATGATGTATTTCCAAATCATCAATTGATCTAAAATTACCTACTTTATCTATTCTTCCTGCAACAATAAAAGAACATTTATTTTCTCTAATTACTTCTAAAACATCAAGAACAATATTATTATTATTTATATCAACAAAATCACTATAGTATTTAGAATCTAGTAATCTTAATGCTGTATCATAACCAATTAAAAACTTCGAATTAGGAAACAATACTGATTTTTCATTAAATCTTGGAGAAGCAGTAATTAAAATTCTTGATTTATCAGGAAAAGTATCTAATCTATCAAATAAATCATTTAGTGAAAGACTAGGTTTATCGACATTTAAAACTGAAATTTCATAAACAGGTAATAATTTAGTAATATCTTTTCCTTTTTGCATCATTCCTAAGTGACCTTCATGAAAAGGGTTAAAAGAACCTGAAAGAATTAACAAGTTTTTTGGTAATTTAGTACCCCATATTCCATCGATATCTTTATAAATAAATGGAATTGAATTTTGATATATTCCATTAATTATGGATAATAATTTTTTCGTCATCATATAAACCTAAATTCATCCTTAAATCAATATCAAAAGACTGTGCAAGTAAATTTATTATTAGGTCAGATACAATTCTTTCTTGTTCCAATCTAGATCTATTTTTCCTAGATAAATTAATTGTTACAGATTTAATTATATCGCCATTACAAATAGAAATATGAGCTCTATCCTCCCCTTTTCTCTGAGGAATAGTAGATATAGCAGCAGTACATCCTATCCCTATAAATTTTTCATTTTTGTCTAAATAGCTCTTTCCTTTTATATATATAGATGACGCCATATTTTTAGATTCAATTACTGAAACATGTTTATTTAATGGAGAAGAATTAAAAAACTCTAAAGATTCTTTTGAATAAGGTATCAGAACCTCAATAACAGTTTTAGAAGAACCAGGTAAAGACATTATATCTGAAATTGCAGTAGTACCAGCTCCGGTAATTACAGCAATAAATTTCATAGGACTCTTATGTAATTCTTTAATTATTTTATTTCGTGTTGGGTTTTCTATTTGATCTTTTAAATTCAATATTTCTTTATCTTATTTTAATTTTAGATTTATTATATGAACAGTTGCAATTTCCCACAATAATCTAAAACGGAAAGATATATTTCTTGTAATATTTAAATGATAATATTTTTATCTCATTTATAGATCAAGGAAATATATGGATAAATTATATATTTTGGGTGCAGGAACACCCACACCTACTCCTACTAGATTTGGAAGTGCGTACGTATTAGATATAGATAATGAAAAAATTATGTTTGATTGTGGTCCAGCTACAACTCATAAATTAGTGAAAGCAGGACTATGGCCAACAGAAATTGATAATATTTTTTTTACCCACCATCATTTTGACCATGATATTGATTATCCGTGTTTCTTACTATGTAGATGGGACCAATCTATTGGAAAGGAAAACCAATTAAAAGTTTTTGGACCAACACTTACTGAAAAAATTACAGAAGGGATAATTGGAAAAGATGGCTTATTTTCACATGATTGGAAAGCCAGAGTATATCATCCGGTAAGTCAAAAAGTTTATGAAAATAGAGGGGGGACTTTACCGAGAAAACCTCCTTCTGTAAAAGCAAGAGACGTATCTGAAGGATTAGTATATACTTCGAATACGTGGGAAGTGACATCAGCAAATGCAGAGCATGTACAGCCATATTTAGATTCTTTAGCATATCGATTAGAAACTAAATCTGGTAAGTCGATTATCTTTACAGGAGATACTCAACCATGTGATTCTGTCACTAATCTAGCATATGACGCAGATATTATGTTATCAATGTGCTGGGATGATCAAGATATCATGAATAAATCGGGAGAGAATATCGGACAAACTGGAACA
The DNA here is from genome assembly GCA_002718415.1 of Chloroflexota bacterium. GTDB lineage: Bacteria > Chloroflexota > Dehalococcoidia > Lucifugimonadales > Lucifugimonadaceae. The sequence continues at coordinate 149,441 of PBEM01000009.1, read as the reverse complement.
ATTGAGGCAGGAAAAATGGCTCAAAAAGCAGGTGTAAAAAAATTAATACTAGTTCATATGGGTCCAAATATTTCTAAACATGGACCACTAGAAAAAGGGTTAGGGGATATCAGAGAGGTATATTCTGGAGAAGTTATTTATGCGGAAGAACTAAATTCAATTGATATATAAGCTATGAAAATTTCAGAAATAAAAATTGATGTAATAGAGATTAAACCTGAAACAATTAATGTAATAGATGAGAGACAAACTTTAGGTGGAAAAACTAAACAAGGAATACTTAGAATAATTACAGACAATGGCATAGAGGGGAATAGTTTTATTGGAGAACAATCCCGCAATTCTTTAGATCGTATAATGATTATTCATGAAATAATTAAACCTAAGTTACTTGGAATGGATGTAAGTCATCGTGAATGGTTATGGTCTCAAGTTGGAAGTATTTCAGGACACGGATTACCTATTAATTCATCTTGGGCACCTATAGATGTAGCGCTTTGGGATATCGCTGGAAAACACGTTAATATGCCAATATATAAAATTCTAGGAGCCCAAAAAACTCAAACACCTCTTTATGCTACTTTTCCTCCTAGGCATAATTCTATTGAAGGATTTATTAGAGAAGCTGAAAAATTGTCAGATGAAGGGTTTGAAGCTTATAAAATACATCCTGGAAATTTAGATATAGATAAAACAATCAAAGTAATTGAAAAAATAAGAGAAAATATGGGGAAGAAGATGACGCTTATGCTAGATAGAAATCATGGCTATAACCTGGAAGAAGCCATTAAGGTTGGTGAGGCTTTAGATGCAAATGATTATTATTGGTTTGAAGATCCTGTGAACGTAAATGATATAAGAGCAATAAAAAAATTATCTAATAAAATAAAAACACCTATTAACATGAGCGATTCAGCTACCTTTTTATTAGGAGAAGCCGCAAACTATATTGGACAAAATCTATTAGGGATGGTTAGAGGAACTACAAGAAAATTAGGAATAACTGGCCTAAAAAAACTATGTTCAATGAGCGAATCTTTTGGTATAAACTGCGAAATAGGTTTAGCAGGAAATTCTTTAATGAACATGGCAAATCTTCATGTGATTATGTCGGTAAATAATTGTACTTTTTATGAATACTGGAGACCTGAAAATCTTCATCAATGGGGGGTAATTAATGATATCGAAATTGAATCAAATGGAAAAATTTCCATAAATGATACCCCAGGATTAGGCATGAATTTAGATGAAGATTGGATCAAATATCATACTATAAAAACACTGAACTAATTGATGAAAGAATAAATGCAAAATAATTATATAAAAATTCCTTATTATGGGATTAGTTCAATTGGGATATCAATTTTATTCTCAATAATTATATTGATCTATTTAGGGGCAGCTGTATCTTCTGAAAGAAAAAATAATAGAGAAAATATTGAAACAATTGGAAACTCTACAGAGGATATATGGTGGGAAAATGGATTTCTTTTTATGTGCCCTCTCCATTGAAAATGAAATTTCTTAATAAAAATAACTTACTACATTACTCATGGATAATTGTATTCGTGGCTGTAGTGGTGCAGGGAGTAGGATCAGCAATAAGAATGTCATTCGGTGTTATGATTGATCCACTAGCAGATTCTTTTGGATGGACTCCTGGTGAAGTAGGTTTATCATATGGACTAATGTCGATAATATCTGCTTTATTTTCACCAGTAGCAGGTTGGTTAGGTACAAAATATGGCGCTAAGAAAACTATGTTTATTGGATCTTTTTTATTTTTGGTTGGAATGATTATGACTGGAAATACACAGACTCTATTAGGTTTTTACATTTCTTATGGCGTACTTTTTGGGATTTCTCAATCGATGTTATTAGTACCTATAATTCCAGCTGTCGCTACTTGGTTTAGAAGACATCTTGGTATAGCTACAGGAATTATTATGGTTTCTTGGAGTTTAGGACCTGCTTTAATGATCCAATTATTAGCTGTTCTACTGGAAAATAATGGTTGGAACAATACGTTTATTATAATTGGAATTTATGGTTTTGGGATATTAATCATACTTTTATTAATATTTAAGAATACACCCGAACAATCGGGTAGAATCCCTTTTGGAACTTTACTTGGAGACAAGCCTTTAATCACTTCAGGAGAAAGATTTAACCAATTACAAAAATCTTATGAATCATATGCATATAAAACTAACTCATTTTGGAATTTAGTAAATTTACATTTTTTAGGATGTGTTGGGCACGCAATTATCCTAATAGCCATAATACCCCTTGCTATATCTAGAGGAATTAATCCAATAACAGCCGCTGGGATATTAAGTACAATTTCGTTAGTAAGTGTTAGCACTAGATTTTTAGGACCAATTTTGTCTGATTACTTTGGATCAAAGATAATTTTTTTTGTTTCATTTATTGGTCAAGGACTAGGAGTACTATTACTAATTAATGCTACTTCAGTGATGGATTTTTATGTATTTGCAATAATTTGGGCTATACCATACGGAGGAGAAGGTGGTCCTTTTCCGGTTGTAAACCGCCAATATTATGGTCATATGCCAATGGGAACAATATATGGATGGCAAATACTAGGTGCTGGAATAGGAATGGCAATAGGAGGTATGATACCAGGAGTAATATTCGATCTTTATGGTAATTATAATATTGCGATATATCTCTCAGCAATTTTTAGTATTGCAGGTGGAATATTGGTTTTCTTTTTGAATAACACTAAAGAATCACTTATCCCTGATTGGCCTGAAGTAGAAAATTAAGATTTAATGGTCGGGGCGGCAGGATTTGAACCTGCGACCCCCCGCTCCCAAAGCGGGTGCGCTTCCGCTGCGCCACGCCCCGACTAGACAATTATTTCAAAATTTTCATATTGATAATACTAAAACTTTAAAGATTAATGATAATAAATTAAAAATTTACCTAAAAATTATCAACCTTTTAGTTGTTTAGCTATATTTTCACAAGCCTGCATATAAATTGTCGCATCTACATTAACAGACAAATATTGAACTCCTTGATCTATTAACCATTTTGCCATTTCTATATCTTTAGCATAAGAACCTACCACACGACCATTATCTCTAGCATTAATTGAAGCTTCTTTTAATGCTTTCTCAACAATAGGATTTCTAACATCTCCTGGAACACCTAAAGATTGAGAAATGTCATATGGACCTAAGAATAAAACATCAATACCATTTACTTCCATTATTGAATCTAAATTATTAAGACCTTCTTCTCCTTCAATATGTACAATAACCATCGTTTTATCATTTTGCTCATCAGTATGATTTTTTCCTTCACTAGAAAAATATTTACCGGCTCTTGTAAATATTGAAACACCTCTATTCCCAAGTGGTGAATATTTAGCTGCATTAATAACTTTTTCAGCATCAGATTTAGTATTTATTTGAGGTACCTGAACTCCATCAGAACCTATATCTAACGCTCGTAATATTGGCCATTCTTCTTTAGATCCAACACGAATAATTGGAGAAATACCTGTTGCATGAGATGCAATAACAAGTTCATTAGCTGTTTCAATTGACAAGGGACCATGTTCAGTATCCAAAATACAAAAATCCATCCCAGAAAAACCTAAAGTATCCACCATGGTTACTGAAGGAATTATTACGAAAGGCCCTACAACTATTTCTCCCTTTTTTAACTTTTCTTTAATTGACATTTAAAATACCCTGTTAAATTAAATCTATTATCTAAGTATTATAGAAAATTATTGGAATGTCCATCTCATCTGAAGTTAAGCCTCCATGATCAGAAAATAATCCATCTAAATTATTATAACTTTTAGAAAAATCAAAAGAAAATTCATCTTTAGAAAGTATGAGAGAATCACCGATCCTACTAAAAACAATTTCATTTATATTTTCACCAATAAAACCTTTCTCACATATTTCTTTTGAATCAAAAAGATAAAAATGATCACTAAATTCATTTTTAAAAATCTCATAAAAAGATTCTCTTTCTTCTTCTAATCGTAAAAAAGCAAACCTTTGTTCACCTGAGATAGGTTGGCGTATTTTTTGGAACAATTCATCATAATTAGATAATTTAATCCTCTTTTCTTGAGCATCTAAATGACCATGATCACTCGTTAAAATAAATGCTGTATCCTTGGGAAGCATTTTATGGTAATTATAAACATAATCATCTAATAGATTTACTTTGCCAATAGTTTCTGAAGAATTAGCACCTGTTTTGTGAGCATAAAAGTCTATATCCGGCCAATAAATAAAAGTAAATGTTCGTTCTTTACAATTATTAATTCTATCGATAGATGAACTCAAGGCATTTGATAAATCATCATAAGGAAAAATTTTTCCGTTAGTAATCCAGTTTGTAGTAGGGCTAGATTTAAGATTTTCGGGAACAAATGCTAAATAATCAATATTATTTTTTTTTATAAAAGGCTCTTCTAGATAGATGTCATCTAAATTTAATCCCAGATTTGATAATATTTCTTTATCTTTAGACCTTTCCCATTTAAATAAAGTAGCATTATCTGAAATTTTTGAGATATATGTCTCCCATCCTAAATCACCATGTTCTCCTGGCATTTTTCCTGTAGCTAAAGAAAGTAAATTGGGACCAGTTGAGGAAGGAAAAACAGAGCATCCAACATTCCAAAAATTATCTACTAAGAATTTTTTTTTACTTAGTTTATTTAGAAAATTCATACCAAATCCATCCGCTAAAAAAAATATTAAATGTTGTTTTTCTAAAATTTTTGTCGAAATCTTTTTTAATTCTCCAGATAAATCTGTATTTGTTTGATCTACAAAATTTTGTAATACTTTAGATAAAGAAATTTGATTAATTTCTTTATCTAAAGGAGAAACAAGTTTTCCTAAAACAAAATCTTTATATAAAATTTCAATATTATCCATAGATTATTTAATATCATAAAATTAAAATGAATGACTCTGAACTAATATTTCTAGGTACCGGTACATCTGAAGGCATACCCAGAGTATCATGTCTAACAAAATCTGACAAGATGTGTGCAGTATGTAGTGATTCTATTCTTCCTAATTCACCAAACAGAAGAAGAAACACATCAGTTTTAATCACAAAAAAAATAAATTCCCAATATATAAACATAATTATCGATGTAGGTAAATTTTTCTATGAATCTGCTATAAATATTTTCCCTAAAAACAATATTAAAACTATAGATTCAATATTAATCACGCACACACATGCTGATGCAGTAGGTGGATTAGATGATTTAAGAGATTGGACAAATAATCTGCAAAAAGAAATTAATATTTATCTAAGACAAAAAGATTTTGAATCAATTTCTAAAAGCCATAATTATTTAGTGAAAAGAAATAAATTAACTGGCGGAGGTGTAGCAAAATTGAACTTTTCCATTATTAATAAAAAACCTTTTATTCTTCATGGAATATCTTTTATCCCATTACCTGTAATGCATGGGAAACATTTAGAAATTTTTGGGTATAAATTTGGAAATATAAGTTACGTATCTGATACTTCATATATATCAAAAGAAACCGAAAATTTAATCATAGGTTCAGAAATTTTAATTATAGATGCTTTAAGACCAAAAAAGACACATGGTACACATTTTACACTTGAAGAAGCTGTAGAATTTGCAAAAAAAATCAATGCAAAAAAAACATTTCTAACCAATGCAACACACGATATTGATCATAACAGAATTAACTATCAACTAAAAAAAGAGAATATCGATATAAAATATGCATATGATGGTCAGAAAATTAAAATAAAATTTTAGAACTACTAATTATTTTTTGATTTTCTATATAAATTTATAATCTTATCATCAGGTGGATAATATTTCCCAGGACTAAGATTTTCTTTATCCAAACGATTACGAATCCACTCCTCCAAATCATCATACTCAATAGATTTTTCAGCAATATCTGGAGCAATTTGTCTAGGGATTACTACAACTCCATCATCATCAGCAACGATATAATCTCCAGGTTTTACTAACACTCCATCTACATTTATAGAATCATTAGTTGAAAAAGGAGTACCTACTTTAGTACCTAAATTAGAAGTTTTACCATAACTCCATAACCCTAAACCATAATTTTTTACTGTATGCATATCTCTAATCCCACCATCACAAATTAAACCATCAATTTTTCTTTGTTTTAATCTTAAAAATTTAATATCTCCTCCGATAGACATAACTTTATTCTTCATGGACTCCATCACTATAACATCCCCAGGACCAGCAATTTCAAATGCTGCATATTCTGGAGATTTTTCACCTTGTAGTTTTTCCAATACATCATCTGGTCTAGCTGGAATAAATCTAACAGTAACTGCCCGAGAAACGATTCTTTTTCCTGGTAACATAGTTTCTATATTAGGCATATAGACATATTTTGGATCATACCCATTTCTTGCCAAAATATCAACGATAGCAGTGGTATTAACTTTTCTTAATTTCTTTATAGTTTTTTTATCTAATGTATGCTCTGGAGTTTGTTTAATTATGGACATAAAATTTCCTCAAAAATTATCATATAAATTAATTAAATATTTTTACAGGCTTGATTAAGCTACTATTAAGTTCAGAAACACCTATACCAATAAAATTATCATTATTGTCATAGATACGGTAGGTATTTTTAATATATGATTTAAATTTTTTACAACTAATTGCTTGACCATTTTTTATATTCACACTTGATTTTTTAGAAAGGTGTATATCAGGTAAAAATTTAACAATATAGTCTAGAGGTAAAATAATAGAATTTATTTTCTTGTTAATAATATGTGATTCTATATCTTCTAGTGTATAAGAATTTTCTATACAAAAATTCCCATTTGATAAACGACATAAAGCAGACATATGTGAAGGTATTGAGATAGCTTTACCAAAATCATTAGCGAATGAACGAGCATAAAATCCTTTTGTAGCTAAAATTTTAAAACCCAATATGGGAGGATCATAGTGTACTAAATCAATTGATTTAATATTGATTTTTCTAGGTTGAATATCAAATTCAATACCTGATCTAGCCAAATCATAAAATCTTCTACCTTTAAACTTAAGTGCTGAATATTTTGGTGGAGTTTGATTAATATAACCAAGAAAATTATCCATTACCTCTATTACTTTAGATTTTTTAATGGAACTCCAATCTGATTTATTTATAACTTCACCTGTAGAATCGTAAGTATCTGTAGAAGAGCCTAATGTTAACGTAATAAAATATTGCTTATCTCCATTCAAAAAATAAGATAACAACCTACAACCTCTCCCTAAAGCAACAGGTAAAACTCCTGTAGCTAAAGGATCTAAAGTACCTCCATGCCCAATTTTTTTTTGATCAAATAAATTACGCAATTTTCTCAAGACATCATTAGAAGTCCATTCAATATTTTTATTGATATTTAAAAAACCGTTTGTAATGTGTATACCAACAATTAATTTATGTCTTAAGATTTTTCATTAACTACTTGATCAATTAATTTGTCGATTTTTAAGGCTTCATCCATACCTGAATCTACCAAAAAAGTTAACTTTGGAATTTTCCTAATTCGTAATTTATTTGAAATATTCTTTCTTAGTCTTCCACTCGAAGAACGTAAAGCACTCAAAACATCTTCTTGAGTGTATGATTCTAAAAATAAACTAACATATATATTAGCTCTAGATAAATCAGGTGAAACAGAAACACGAGTTATAGTAACTGAAGAAGCCACTCTAGGATCAGATAGTTCATTATTAATCGCATTAGCTATTACTTTACGTATTGAATAATTTATTCTTTCTGTCCGAATATTCAACTTATTCTTCTTTTAATTCGTATGCTTCTAATTCATCTCTCTCTTCATAGTCATGAAAGCCATCAATCATTATTCCACCTTCAAAATTATTTGATAATTCTCTAATATTTTCACTTAAGTGTCTCATTGAAGTAATTACTCCATCATGAAGTAAATCACCTCCTCTCAAAACTCTTAAGCGACTATTCCTTTTTATTGAACCACTAGTTACCCTAACACCTGCTATCTTTTGTCTTTTTCCTCTAGGAAAAATTTCTTGTACCAATGCATGCCCTATAACCATTTCTTTATATGTAGGATCTAATAAAGATTTAGCTGCATTTTTTACATCATCGATCAAATTATATATAACATCATATAATCTTATAATTACACCCTCTGATTCCGCCAAACTTTTAGCACCTCTATCAGATATAGTCTCAAATCCTACAACCATTGCATCTGAAGCTGAAGCCAACATTATATCTGATTCCGTTATAGCGCCTGTTGCTGATCTTAATAATTTTAATTGAACATCTGAACCAGATAGTTGGGCTAATGCCCTCTCTACAGCATCGATACTTCCATATGCCCCCGTCTTAACTACTAATCTTAATTCCTTAGCTTCAGATGAGTGTACCTTTCGCATTACTTCCAACATTGTAGTAGGAGATCTTTCTTCGGGGATAATTTTAGAATATTTTTCCCTAGAAGATACTATATTTCTAGCTACCTTATCATTTTCAACTACATCTAATCTCTCCCCAGTATTAGGAACAGTGTTAAGACCTAAAATTTTAACTGGTGTAGATGCAGTAGCGTGATCAATATTATTCCCAAATCCATCGGTCATACTTTTTATTCTTCCTCTAGAAGTACCAACAACTATGGAATGACCTAATTTAACGGTTCCAGATTTTACTAAAACAGTAGCAGTTATACCTTTGTTTTTATCTATAGAGGCTTCGATTACTATCCCCATACCATCTTTATCTACATTTGTTTTAAGTTCCTCAATTTCAGATACTAAAACCAAAGATTCCAGTAGAGAGTCAATACCTTCACCTTTTAAAGCAGAAATTTCAGTAGAAACTACATCTCCACCATAATCTTCTACAATTAAATCCTGTTCAACTAATTGTCCTTTTACTCTATCAATATCAGCACCAGGTGAATCTATTTTATTTATCGCTACCACTATAGGTACTCCTGCTGCACGCGAGTGATCGATAGCTTCAATAGTCTGTGGCATAACACCATCATCTGCAGCTACAACCAAAATTGAAATATCTGTAACTTGCGCACCATTAGCCCGCATTGAAGTGAAAGCTTCATGACCTGGAGTATCTATGAAAGTAATTTTTTTACCATTATGAATTGTTTGGTATGCTCCAATATTTTGGGTGATTCCTCCTGCTTCCGAATCTACAACACTACCTCCACGTATCTTATCTAATAAAGTAGTTTTTCCATGATCTACATGACCTAAAATAGTAATTACCGGTGGTCGAACCTCAGCCGTACTTTCATCAATAGTTTCATCTTTACCTATACTAGAGTCAACTTTACTAGATTCTTTATCTATAGGTTTGATAACACCTATTCCAAAAGAAGCTGCCACTTTTGCAGCTATATCAAATTCTACAGACTGATTTACTGTAGCCATTATTCCTTGACGCATCAATGACTTTATTGTGTCAACATTAGATTTGGATATTATTGATGATAATTCTCCGACTGTCATAGTAGGAGGCAATTCAACAGGAGAAACTTTATTTTCATCTTTATCAGCATTTTTAGTATCAAAATTATCTGTAGATAATGAAGTGTTATTTATATTTTTTTTCTTATTTTTGGGCATAAAAACTCAGAATTATATTACAAACGATCAACGTTTAGTTCGCTTACTTTTTGCAGGACGAGAATCAGCTGCGGTTTTTCTTATAGGTTTATTACGATCATATTCATCAATATCTTCAGCGAATCTAATCTCACCTGCAGAAGAATTATCATTATTACCAATTTCCCATAAAGAATCTGAAGAAAGATCTAAAACTTCCTCTTTCATATCAGAACTTTTAGCTTTTTCTTTTTCTTGTTCTTGTTTTTCTAATTCAGCAATTTCTTGTTCAAGAGCTATCAATTCTAAATCTATATTTTCGTCTATTACTGATGCTTCAGAATTTACTATAGTGTCAATTTCATCTTTTATTTCCGTTTCCTCATTATCAACATTTTTAGCATTATTTTCACTAGTTTCAGGTTCAATAGTTTCTTTAGGTTTATCATCAATAATAGTATTTTCATTTGTTATTGATGGTTGTATATCAATCTTCCATCCTGTCAATCTTGCTGACAATCTAGCATTTTGACCATCACGACCAATTGCAAGAGATAATTGCTTATCTGGAACTAAAACTAAAGCACTTTCTTCAGCTTGATTAATAACAACTTTTTCTACAGAAGATGGACTGAGGGCATTTTTAATATAAGTTATAGGATCTTCATTCCATTCAATTACATCAATTTTCTCACCTAATAACTCATTTACTACATTTTGTATTCTGATTCCTCTTAAACCTACACAGGCACCAACTGCATCTACACCTTCCTGGTTAGAAAAAACAGCAACTTTAGCCCGGGAACCTGGTTCCCTAGAAATAGATTTGATTTCAACCACATTATTGAAAATTTCGGGGACTTCAACTTCAAATAATCTCCTTAATAGGTCGGGATGAGTTCTAGATACTATTATTTCTGGACCTCGTATAGTTCTACCTACTTGTAGTACGTAAAACTTCAACTGTTGACCAGGTCTATAACGTTCAAATTCTGATTGTTCAGATAATGGCATTAAAGCTTCAGTCTTACCTAAATCTACAATAATTCTTTCAGATTCAATCCTTTGAATAGTAGCAGTTAAAATTTGTCCTTCTTTATCAGCAAACTCATCAAAAACTAAATCTCGTTCTGCTTCACGTAGTTTTTGTAAAACAACTTGTTTAGCAGTTTGAGCAGCTATACGTCCAGGAACATGTTCTAGTGAACCGGTAATAATATAATCACCTACCTTAACGTTATGTCCTATATCGTTTGCTTCCTGTACTGTAAGTTGCATTTTATCATCTTCAACTTCATCTACTATATGCTTAACTGTATTTAATGTAACCTCTCCATTTTCAAGATCTACATCAACTTCTACATCTTGTCCATCGGCAGCAGGGTCTTTTCTATAAGCAAACGAAAGTGCAGCTTTAACAACAGATACGACAGAAGATTGTGGCAAATTACGCTCAGCAGCCAACTGAGTAACTACAAGCAAAAGATCACTTTTCATGATTACTCCAAAATAAATTATATTTAAAAAATAAAGTGGGCACCCACCCACTTATAAAAGAAAACTTTTTATTAAATAAATTAACTTATTTAATTTTATCATGCAAAAATTTTACAAACATATATTTCTAAAACAGATTTTAAGAATTGCCAAAAAATTTATTTTTCAGAAGTCAACTTCAATATTTCATTTTCAACATCTTCTAGAGAGATTAGACTAAAATCTTGAGAATTACGTAATTTTATTTCGACCAAACGGTTTTTTAAATTTCTTTCTCCTATAACTATTCTTATAGGAATCCCAATTAAATCTAAATCATTAAACTTAACTCCAGGTGGATCATCAGTATCATTAAATAAAACATCTATCCCTTTATTACGAAGAGAAATATACAATTTTTCACTATAATCATTTACTTTTTTATTATCTTTTCCTATAGGAACAATACAAACCTGAAAAGGTGCAATGGAAATAGGCAAAATCATACCCTTAGAATCACTATTTGATTCAACAATTGCAGCTAAAAGCCTTCCAATACCTATGCCATAACAACCCATTAATATATCAATAGAATTAGAATCTTGATCGGTATATTTTGCTCCCATTTTCTTTGAATAAGTAGTCCCCAATTTAAATACATGTCCTACTTCTATACCTTTTTTTTCTAATAAAATACCTTCACTACCCTTAACTTTATATCCTTTTTTTGCTTCTGCTATATCAGCAACTATATCAGCCTTAAAATCTCTATGAAAGTTTACATTTTTTAAATGGTAATTTTCCTTATTAGCTCCAGTAAAAAAATTTGATCCCATAGAAATTGAATCATCAGCTATTATAAATACCCCTTCAAGACCTACTGGAGATATAAAACCCAAATCCAAACCCATAGATTTAATTTCTTTTTCATTAGATAACCTTACCTCTATACCTCCAAGTAAATTTCTTAATTTTGTTTCATTAACATCATAATCTCCTCTTATAACAACCAAAATTTCTTTTTCTTCTGATGAATATAATAGTGATTTAAGTGTTTTAGATTTAGAAATATTTTGATCTATAGATAATTCTTGAATAGATTTTATATTAGGAGTATATATTTCACTAATATCTAATATTTCTTCATTAGAATTTGGTTCTTTTTCAAATACAGCTTTTTCTATATTTGCTGCATAATCACCTCTATCTGAAAGTAAAATTATATCTTCTCCAGAATCTGTTAACATCACAAATTCATTAGAATCTTTACCACCTATTCCTCCTGAATCTGCCTCAACTATTTCAACCTTTATACCACATCTATTAAAAATATTTTTGTAGGCATTAATGACAAAATTATAATTTTTATCAAGCCCCTCCTCATCTATATCAAAAGAATAAGCATCTTTCATTTCAAATTCCCTAACTCTAAGTAATCCCCCTCTAGGTCTTGGTTCATCTCTAAATTTTGTTTGGATTTGGTATAGGATAAAAGGTAAATCTTTATAGCTTTTCACATTAGCACGTGCCATTATCGTAACCGCTTCTTCATGTGTTGGAGCTAGTACCATTTGACGTTCTCGTCGATCTATAAAAGATGCTAAAGGTGGAGAAAAACTATTTGCTCTTCCAGATTCTTCCCAAATATCACGCGGTTGAACCACAGGTAAATTTACTTCTTGGGCTCCTATATTATTCATTTCTTCTCTAATGATATTTCTAATTTTAGAAATTGATCTATTACCAAGTGGCAGAAGACTAAAAATACCTGAAGCAATTTGTTGTATAAATCCAGATCTTATCAATAATTGATGACTTATGGTTTCAGCATCAGATGGAGCCTCTCTTAAAGTTTTTGAAAATAAATTTGAACTTCTCATAAAATTTAGTTACGATTTTATTAATTAAATATTAATCTTGGCCTCGTTTAGCCCAATTATTATTCTCAAACATATTTAACCCTGGATCAGCTATAATACCTGCAGATGATAAATTAGGAGGATATTTCTCTATATATTCTTCATCAATTTCTATACCCCATCCAGGTTTATCAGGTGGATAAAAATATCCATCTAAAACTTCTGGATATCCTTTACCTGCTTCTTTAACATACGTATCGGCAAAATCATTAAAATGCTCTAAAATCTTAACGTTTCTTAAGGTAATACATAAATGTAATGCGGCCATTGTAGATACAATCCCGCCTACATTATGAGGTGCAATCATAATTGAATATGATTCAGCTGTAGAAGCAATTTTTTTTGTTTCTAAAATACCTCCACTCTGTGTAATATCAGGCTGTAAAATATCTACATTTTGGGATCCCCATATTTCTCTAAATTCTGGAGCCCCATATAATCTCTCTCCTACAGCAATAGGTAAAGAAGTATGTTGACGTACAGATTTTAAAGCTGGATTATCTCCAGGTCGTACAGGTTCTTCTATCCAGCCAATATTATATTTTTGAATTTGATTAACTATTTCTCTTACCTGAAAAGGAGCAAAACGACCATGCATTTCTATCATTATTTGTGCCTGAGTTCCAGTAGTAGAAGCTACAGCCTCTATTAGATCAAGTGATCTATAGAATTCATCTCTTTCTAATTCCATATCACCATTACCAAATGGATCAAATTTCATAGCTTTATAACCTTTATCTAGAACTTTCTGGGCTGCTATGGAAAATTGTTCGGGTTCTCGCTCTACAGTATACCAACCATTAGCATAAGCTTTGATTTTATTTTGAACCTTGCCCCCCAATAGTTTATATACTGGTTGATTACATGCTTTACCTATAATATCCCAATAAGCTAATTCAACTAAAGCTAAACCGGTATAAACAACTTCTCCAGGTTTCCCAAAATCTAAAAGAGTCATTCTTCTATAAAGAGCTTCAATATCAAAAGGATCATATCCTATAAAGTGATGTTGAACATCTTTTAAATACTCAGAAACTGTATGAGTTTTCCCTAGTACCCTTGATTCTCCTATACCGATTATTCCTTCGTCAGTTTCAATAATACAATACGTTAAATTTCTCCAAGGCGTACCTAGGACCATAGTTCTAAAACCTGTTGTTTTCATAAATATCCTCTATATGATCAACTATAAATAGAAAATTTCATTTGTTGTTGAGTCTTAATATCAATTAAAACACTTTTTTTATCTTCGAAATTAATTTTTCTTGCTTTTTTTATAGCAATACCTATCTCATCGGGAGAGTTTACTGTTATACCAACGGCTCCTAAACCTTCCGCTATTACAGAATAATTTCCTGTCATGTTTGCTGTATTATATTTTTCCATAGCTGTAGGTAAGGTATGATTATATCCTCCCATTGTCCCATTATTCAAAACTACAGTAGTGATTGGAGCTCCAGCCCTAATTGAAGTTTCTATATCTAAACCAGACATACCAAAAGCTGCATCTCCCATAATATTTACACAAAACCTAGAAGGGTCAGCTATTTTAGCTCCAATCATTAAAGGGATTCCATAGCCAAGATGAGTTGTTTTTCCCCATCCTATATAGCTATATGGAATAGTGGCATTATAAAATGGCATAACTTCATCTCTCGGATGTCCTGCATCATGTGTAACGACACTAGATTCGTTATCTATATTTTTATTAATTTCATAAACTACCCTATAAGGATTAATTGGAATCATATCAGTCTTTAATATAGGTAGCCATTCTTTCATCCATTCCTCTTTAGATTGCTTAATTTCATCTAATAAAGAATCATGAAGTTTAGAACCTTTATAAAAATTCATTTCTTTGGCTTGGTTTATCAAGAGCTTTAAAGTTTCTTTAGAATCCCCAAGTAGACCTATATTTGTATCATATTCTTTGGAAATATCTTCAATATTATTAGTCGAATGTATAAGAAATTTACCCTTTGGTAAATCTATACCGTAATTTGTAACTGTTAAACTTGCACCAATAGCAAAAATTACATCAGACTCCTTTATCCAATCCCATACTGGTTTAGGTGCAGTTCTATTGGCTGCACCTAAAGATAAATAATGATTCTCATTAATAGCTGATTTTCCTGGCATAGTAGTAATTACAGGAACATGTATTATTTCACAAAATTTTTGTAATTCTTCTGTTGCACCACTATATAAAATTCCCTGTCCTGCCCAAATTACAGGTTTTTTCGCAGATTGAATTTTTTTTAGAGCTTTTTTTAAATCTAAAGTATTAGGTACTGAAGTATATTTTTCAGTAATTTGATAGTCAAATTTATCAATTTCATCTGTCATAACATCACGATGCATCTCTAACATTACAGGCGCAGGTCTTCCATTTTTTAAAGAAATCATTGCTCGGCGCATTAAATCTGGAATATCTTTTACATTCCTAACTGAAGCAGCCCATTTAGTAATATTTTGATAATTTAAAGGTCCAGAAAAATTTGGTTTTACTTCGGATTTATAGTTACCTGGACTATCAGGTAAAAAAAGAATCGGAACAGAATCTGCATAAGCTTGAGCAATACCTCCAAAAGAATTTTCTATCCCCGGCCCTCCTTGACATGCAAATAGTCCATACTTACCTTTTGAAGCCATATTTCTACTATAAGCATCAGCAGCCATTATTGCTCCTCTTTCTTGCCTAAATGTAATAGGTTGTATTCCTTCTTTCGCAACAGCTTCTATTAAAGGGTTAGCTGGAAAACAAGCCATCCATTGGAATCCTTCTTTTTTTAATATTTTAGCAATTACTTCATAACCATTCATATGTGCCTCAAATCTTATGTTTTGGACTAATAACATACTACAAAAACCAGTAATGAAAGTAAAACAATTAATAGGTAAAAAAAAAAATCAAAATTATTATGTACTAAAAATCGTAAAAAGTTGTAAATATTTTACTAAGCAATAATAAGCAATATTCTTGTAATGTATATAAATATTGAATTGATATTTCTTGAAACGTACTAGTTTAAACTTATTTTTATCAGGAGTACAAAAATGGTAGAACAATTGACAAAAATGCAAAATCCAAGAATTGGAAACGCGTCAATAAAAGTTGTAGGAGTAGGTGGGGGAGGACAAAATGCTGTCAATAGAATGTATAGAGAAAGAGTTGAAGGCGTAGATTATATTGCAGTAAATACAGATGCACAAGCATTAAAGAGTGCTCATTTACCTGAAGAGCATAAACTACGTGTAGGTGATGAAACTGCAAGAGGATTGGGTGTAGGAGGAGATCCTTCAAAAGGTAAACAGTGTCATGAAGAAAATAGAGAGCAAATAAAAAAATTACTAACCGGTGCAGATCTTGTTTTTGTTGCTGCAGGTATGGGAGGTGGAACAGGGACAGGTGGTTCTCCTGTAGTAGCAGAAATTGCTCAAGAATTAAACTGTCTTACTGTAGGCGTAATTACTAAACCATTTAACTTTGAAGGTCAAGTTAGATCAAAAAAAGCTATAGAAGGAATAGAACAACTTTCACAACATGTTGACACAATGGTTGTAATCCCAAATGATCGATTGATGGCTGTTTCAGATGAAAATTTAACTATGACCGGAGCATTTGAAATGGCGGATGATGTTTTAGCTCAGGGGGTACAATCAATAGCTGAATTAATCCTTATACCTGGAGAAATAAACTTAGATTTTGCAGATGTTAGAGCTGTTATGGAAAATGCAGGTCCTGCATGGATGGCTATTGGGAAAGGTACTGGAGAGGATAGAGCAGTCAAAGCTGCGGAAGAAGCAATAAATAGTCCCTTATTAGAAGTTGAAATCACAGGTGCTAAAGGAGTTATTTTTAATATTACAGGTGGATCAGATTTGACATTAGAAGAAGTTCAAAAAGCTTCAGAAGTTATTTCATCTACTGTACATCCAGATGCAAATATTATTTTTGGTAATGTAATAGATAGTAATATGGAAAATGAAGTTAAACTCACTGTAATTGCTACTGGATTTCCTAAACAGGAAGATTTAGATCTAATTGATAGAGAAACTACTTTCGAAGCGATGCATAATCCTGAGGCCGTAAAAATTCCTCCATTTCTGAGAAAGCATCCATCTGCTGTTAGAAGAATACGCGGTGGAATGTCTAAAACAATGCAACTTGGACTAGAAATTAACTAGGCAATGAATCAATTGAAATATTAGATTTGACGGTTGGTCCACCATATGTAGAGTCAGACACTACGTTAAAAGCTTCAGAAAGTCTTTTTAAATGTTGTTTTGGAGCCTGAGATATAGAAAAAGAAAAAGTGGAGATCTTTTTGTCTATTTTTGTAGCTAAGGTCCCTTTCAAAATTTTAGATTCAATATTATTTCCAGACAAGTTAAATTCTACAATAGCTAGCATTTTTCGAAAATCACCAACATTTATACCTTTAATTATATTATTAATTGTTTTACCTATGTTTTCTGTACCTAAAACATAAAGAATTTCATCCTCATTAAATATAGCAATTATTCCATGTTTATCACCTAAAAACCAAGAATTAGATTCTTTCAAAGGAAGCTTAATTCCAAAAATTAATTCATCATAAATTAATTCCCATTTACCTAATTGTTTTTTTGTAAAATTACTCATCAAACAACTTAATCATTTAATATTTATTAGAGACATTTTAATTAATTCTGTATCCTATGTGTAATATTATAATCTTAAGAAAGCTAATTATGGGAAATTATATAGAAGATAAAGTAATACTTGTTACAGGAGCAAGCAAAGGTATAGGGTATGCTACATCTCTTAAATTAGCAGCTCTAGGAGCTAAACTAATTATTGCTTCAAGAAATCTTAATGGCTTAGAAAAAATCGGAGGAGAAATTGAAAAGATAGGTGCAAAGCCATTAATTATTCCTACAGATATTACAAAAAGTAACGATGTTGATGCTCTTTTTAATTCAATTATAAAAAAGTATGGTAAATTGGACGGAGCTTTCAATAATTCTGGTATTTTAGAAAATTCATCTCCTCTTCACAGCATAGATGAGATGGAATTTTGGGATGTAATTAATACCAATATTTACGGAACATGGTTGTGTATGAAAAAAGAAATAAACATCATGTTGAAAAATTCCAACGGAAGTATTGTAAATTGTTCTTCTATAAATGGAATTAAGGGAAATCCAAATTATCCAATTTATTCAGCTAGTAAACATGCTATTATAGGTTTGACAAAATCAGCAGCTATTTCTTACGCTAAAAATTCTATAAGAATAAACGCTATTGCTCCAGGGCCAACAGAAACAAATATGATGAATCAAATAGATCAATCTAATAAGAATAAAAAAGATAAAATAATAAATTGGATACCTATGAAAAGATATGGTTCTCCAAATGAAATTGCAGATAGTGTAGTATGGTTACTTTCTAGAGATTCTCAATATATAACTGGAAGTGTAATTTCAATAGATGGCGGTATAGGGGCATCATAATCATAAAGTGAGACAGACTATAAGCCGAGTTCTGTAACCCATATAATGAGTTTGTGATCATCCATCTAGGAGTATCGTCACCAATACCCTCAAGCGGCCAACCCGGAAACTACTCATAGTCAAGTATTGTTTCCCTATTTAACCTTGCACCGAATGGGGTTTACATAAGCTATATCTGTCGCCAGATATACGGTGCGCTCTTACCGCACCATTTCAACCTTACCATAAATGGCGGTATTTTTTCTGTTGCACTTTCCGTCGGGTCACCCCGCCCTGCTGTTAGCAGGCATTCTGACCATGAGGTGCTCGGACTTTCCTCTATATTAAAATATAGCGATCACACGTCTATCTCACATGAATAGTTAATTCTACACAAAATTTACGAGTAATATTATATTTTTATATCAAGAAATTCATCATGGACATAAATTTTCACATCAAGATAACTTATATTTTCAATTGCAATTGAAAAGTTATTTGAATGGATTTTATATAAGATTTCTTCTTTGAAAATAGAATGTTCTTTTTCAATTTGATTTTTATTATTTTTGAAATAAATAAGTTCATTCAACACAGATTTAATAGATATAATACCTTCTAAATTATGATTTAGATTTCTTAATTCTTTTATAAAATTCATTTCTAATAATCTTAATTTTTCATCATAACTTATTAGATTTATCCTCAATTTTTTTTCCTGAAATTTCGATAAATTTTGTATTCTTTCAACAACTAATTTTTCAATTAGGTCAAATCTCCAAATAACATGCCCTTGATTATAAGGGTTAGTCCTTACCTTCCTAGAAGGACATATATAATATCTATATATTTTTCTTTTTCTCTCTCCACTGTTATTTATCCAAGATTGTTTTCTAGTCAACCCATTTAAATTTTTATTACATTTATTACATATCAGTATTTTTGAAAGCTTAAAAACATTAGTAATAGAAGTTTTGTTTCGTTTTGGGGTTCTTTGTTTTAGAATTTCTTGAGCTAAATTAAATTTAACCCTCTCGACGATCGATTGATGATTATTAGAAATTTGAACACCATATCTATAATAATTACCAATGTATATTGTATTTCTTAATATTGATAATAGTGAAACTGTATTCCATAAATTATTATTTCTTGTTCTAATACCTTCATCATTCAGATATCTAGAAATCTTTCGTAAACCAAAAGCATTGTCTGAATTAGTATATAAATCAAATACCCTTAATACTATTTCAGCTTCTTTAGGATCAATAATTAAATCTCCAAGATCTGATTTTTTATATCCATAGGGTATTTTACCTAGTACTTTACCTTTTGATGCTTTTAAAAATATTTTGTCTCTTTTTATATTTAGATTATTAAATTCACGACCCTTTAAGTTCAATTTTTTTTCTGCATTTTGAAGTGGGTCGATAGTATCTGAATCAATACATAAAATCCTTAGGTTCATCTCATATAATTCAATAAATCTATACATAAATATTTCTAGATTATTAGCTAAATGAGAAGAATTTGGAATTAGAATTAGCGATTTCTGTTTCCCGGGATCACTAAAATAATTTACTAATGTTTTATACCTAAAATCTAATTGATTATCATCTTCATTAGAAATATCAGGTTTTGGAGAAAAAATTTTTGATAATTTATGATTGTGTTCGCGACAATATTTTTCTATAAGTTGTTTAAAGTTGATTATTTTTGTATCAGAATTTCTAGATAATTTGTTATTAGAAAAAAATCCAACTGCTCGCAAGGTTTATTCCGTTAAAAAATGTTTTCCGCTATTACATAAAACAGGAAGAGAAGAATTTTTCATTTTATCTATATCACCAACAGGTAATTTGACTAAACATCCTTGACAAATATCTCTTTTCACAGTAACAATCGCTATTCCATTATTTGCTTTAAATAATCGATTATAATCTTTAAAAATATCTTCAGGTATTTTTTCTATAAATTGATTTCTATCCTTAAGTTTAGAATTAAATCTTTTCCCAATTTCAGATTTTTCTTTAAGTAATGATTTCTTCTTTTCTCTCCACAAATTTTTTATTTGATCTAAGTCAATATTCATTTTTTCCATAGATTCTTTTGTATCAGAAACTTGTGATAAAGCATTAGTACGTTCTTGATTTTTTTCTGTAATAATATTTGAAAGAGAATTGTATTCAGCCTCAATGGCGGTTAACTCTCGCATATTAGTAATAGAACCACCATAAAGCTTTTCTTGTAGTTCAGACGATTTTGTTTGAATTTCTAAGATTTCTGAATCAATTTTAGAGACATTGAGTTGAAATTGTAAATTGTCACGTTTTATTTTATCGTAATCACTTTGTAATTTCACTAAACCTCCATCTTGTTCAATAACTCTTGAAATTTTTACAAAACGAATTTTCTGTTTAGACAATATTTGATCTAATTCTTGTAATGATATTAATGCTGATGCAATCTCATCCAAATTTTTTTCCTCATTTATAAATCCTTAAAGAAGCATACTTCTAAAAGGCTTCATATTAAATGTATAGGTTAGAATTAATGTTTTAAATACTAAAAGACAACTAGTAGAAATTTAAATTAGAAATTGAAATCAAATACCTCAGAAAACTTTATCATTCCTAGTTTTGTAAAAAGTCGTCCTAAAACTAAAATTGTTTGTACATTAGGACCTAGTACAAAATCTATTAGTAGTATAAAAAAATTAATTAAAAGTGGTATGTCAGTAGCTAGGATAAATTTATCACATGGAAATATAAAAGATCATACAAACCTAATAAAAAATGCTCGAACTGCATCAAAAGAAATGAATTTCCCTTTAGCTATATTGGCTGATATTCCTGGACCAAAATACAGGATAAATATTATAGATTCCCAAGATCTAGATCTACAAAATGGTTCAACTCTTGATTTATATAATTATAAAATTACAAAAAATAATAAACATCATAATATATGGCCAAGTGGTTTTATAGAAAATTTAAAAATAGGTTCAAAGTTGATAGTTGATGATGGATCTATAGAACTGAAATTAGAAGTGAAAAATAAAGAATCAATAATATGTAAGGTAACTTCAGGAGGAATATTAAAAAATAATAAATCTATAACTGCACCAGGCAATTCATCAGATATAAATTATTTTTCTAAAGAAACATTAGAGGCTATAGATTTTGTAAAATCTTCAGATGTTGACTATATAGGTTTATCTTTTATTAGGAATTCTTCAGATTTAATGAATATAAAAGATAAATTAGTAGGTATAAAAAATCCTCCAAAATTAATTTCTAAAATTGAAATAGAACAAGCTATTAAAAACATTGATGAAATAATAACCAACAGTGATGGTGTGATGGTTGCTAGAGGAGATTTAGGAGTTGAAATGCCATTTGAAAAGGTCCCAGAGGTACAAAAAAGAATAATTAAATTATCTAATAAATATGGTAAACCTGTAATCACAGCTACCCAAATGCTTGAATCTATGATTGATAAACCAAATCCAACTCGAGCAGAGGTAACTGATATTCATAATGCTGTAATAGATGGAACAGATGCAGTAATGTTATCTGGAGAAACAAGTGTTGGTAAGAATCCTATAAAAGCAGTAAAAGCTATGGCGAAAATTGCGAAAACTTCTGAAAAGTACCTAGATACAAATAACATAGCTAATAGAAGAGATAAATTTATACATCAAAAAAATAATTTAGACATTGATCATGCAATAGCTTTATCATCTTGTAATCTTTCCAATTCCATACAATCGAAAGCAGTTTTTGCTTTTACAGAATCAGGCTCAACAGCTTCAAGAGTTGCTAGTTTTCGCCCTAAAGCTCCTATTATTGCATTATGTAGCTCTTATGAGGTGTGTATTAATTTGTGCTTAAATTGGGGAATCATACCTATAAAAGTAAAAAATTTCAGTAGAGTTCAAGATATGTTCAGGGAAGGATCTAAAATAGCTATAGAAACAAAACTAGCAAAAGCTAATGACTCGATAGTAGTAGTTTTAGGTTTACCTATAGGGCAACCAGGAAATACTAATTTACTTAGAGTAATAGTCGTACCTGAAATAGATAATAAAATAAATTTTGGTTATGGAGCCTTTTAAACTTTTACTACTGAATTAACTAGTTCTCCAATCCCAGTAATTTTTATCCGTATATTATCCGATTCTTTTAATGAAAATTCCGGTGGAGGTATAATTCCCGTACCTGTCAAAACTATAGTTCCATCCGGTACTGAATTATGCCTTAATAACCAATCAAGTAAATATTCACAATTCCTTTTCATATTAGATGTATTTGTTGTCCCTTCAAAAACTAAATTATTCCCCCGGAAAATACTCATTTTTACTTCTAAATCTTGAGGATCTTCAACGTTATCTATTGGAACTATAAATGGGCCAATGGATAAAGATTTATCGTAAACTTTTGCCTGAGGTAAATATAAAGGATTTTCACCTTCAATAGATCTACTACTCATATCGTTACCCACAGTAAAGGCAGCAATTTTAGAATTCATAATCATAAATGCCAATTCTGGTTCGGGAACATCCCAAGTAGAATCAGATCTAATTCCAACATCTCCTAGAGGAGGCTGTATTCTATCAGTAGTGCCCTTAAAAAAAGCTTCTGGTCTATCAGCATTATAAACTTTAGCATAAACATCAGGAGTCTCACTTTCAGACTGTCTTTCTTTCATTGAGTCCATATATGTAACACCAAAAGCCCATACCTCTGGTGCATCAAAAGGAATCAATAAACTTCCGTTAATATAAGTTTCATTAATAGAAAATTTTTTAATTAGTTTTTCTGTTAATTTATCAACCGACAAACCTGTTATTAATGAAGATTTAAATAAATCCATAGTGCTAGAAACCACTTGTCTAGGTAAAATAAAACCTCTATCTAAATCTTCATCATTTCTTACAGTTACATGTTTTTTATTATTCAATAAGATTTGATTGTAAAACATACTTTCCTCTATAAATTAAACTTCTTTAAACTCACCTTCAACTGTATCATCCGTATCTTCATTTGTATCATCAGATGGTGGAGATTCATTTGTAATATTTAATTTTTGTAAAGATTCTTGTAAATTTTTACTTGATTCAGCAATTAATTCTGATTTAGAATTTTGATCAGAAATTAAATCATTTAATTCCTTTATATTATTTTCTATCTCCAACTTTATCCCATCTTCAATTTGATCAGGATTTTCTTTGATAATTTTTTCTGCTTGAAATATCATAGTTTCTGCAGTATTAACTATTTCTACTTTTTCTCTCTTTTGTTTATCTTCTTTAGAATGCTCTTCAGCCTCCTTAATTAAATCATCAATTTCGTTTTCATCTAAACCAGACCTACCAGTAATAGTTATATGTTGCTCCTTATTAGTTCCTTTATCTTTGGCAGAAACTTTCAAAATACCATCTGCATCTATATCAAAAGTAACCTCAATCTGAGGAACTCCTCTAGGAGCAGGTACAATCCCATCTAAAGTAAATCTACCTATAGAAATATTATCAGCAGCCATTTCTCTTTCACCTTGTACAACATGAATTTCAACCCCTGGTTGATTGTCAGCTGCAGTGGAAAAAGTTTCTGTTTTTGATGTAGGTATTGTAGTATTTCTATCAATTAACACAGTACGAACACCGCCAAGCGTTTCAATACCTAATGTCAACGGTGTAACGTCTAATAAAAGAACGTCCTTAACATCCCCTTGTAATACCCCTGCCTGTATAGACGCTCCGATAGCTACAACTTCATCAGGATTAATAGATTTATTAGGTTCTTTCCCAAAAGTTTCAGAAACTTGTTTTATTACCAATGGCATTCTTGTCATGCCACCAACTAAAACTATATCATCAATTTCTGAAGATTTAATACCTGCATCTTTCAATGCATTTTCAGTCGGTTTTATAGTGCGCTTAACCAACTCTGAAGACAATTCCTCTAGCTTAGCTCTTGATAAAGTAATTTGTAAATGTTTTGGGCCTGTAGAATCTGCAGTTATGAAAGGTAGATTTATTTCAGTTGATGTTACAGAAGATAACTCTATTTTAGCTCTCTCAGATTCAACACGAAGTCTCTGATGTGCTGCCGGATCTTCACGAAGATCAATTAAATGTTCTTTTTTGAACTCGTCAGATAAGTAATCAACTATATTTAAGTCAAAATCATCACCACCTAAATGAGTATCACCATTAGTGCTCTTAACTTCAAATACTCCATCACCAATAGTTAATATCGTTATATCGAAAGTTCCTCCACCTAAATCATATACTGCAATTGTACGATCACCTTTTTTGTCAAGCCCATATGCAAGTGATGCAGCTGTAGGTTCATTAATTATTCTTAAAACTTCCAAACCAGCAATTTGTCCAGCAACTTTAGTTGCTTCTCTTTGACTGTCATTAAAATATGCGGGAACTGTAATAACAGCTTGATCTACTTTTTCACCTAATTTTTTTTCAGCATCATCTTTTAATTTTCTCAACACCATGGCCGAAATTTCTGCAGGTGGCCTTGTCTCTCCTTTTAAATCTATACCTGCATCACCATTTTTTAATTTTTTTAAATCAAATGAAACTCTTTTAATATCTTTTTGAACTGATGGATCATCAAAGCGTCTCCCAATGAAACGTTTAGATGAATAAATAGTATCTTTAGGATTAGTTATAGCTTGTCGTCTTGCTAATTCTCCAACAAATCTTTCATCTGTTTTAGGGTTAATTGCCACAACAGAAGGTACAGTTCTTCTACCTTCAGAAGATTCGATAATCTCAGGTTCTCCTGCACTTATAACAGCCATTGCTGAATTAGTTGTACCTAAATCAATTCCAATAATTTTAGACATTATTTCTTACCTCTTATTATTATAAATTAACTAATATCATTATTTTTTTTATTAGATGTAGCAATCTCAACAGACGCTGGTTTAACAACTACATCATTATGAATATAACCAGGTATAAGTTCACTGATTATAGTTCCAGTATCAAATTTTTCAGAAGGTGTATTTAATATAGCTTCATGCAATCTAGGATCAAATGGGTGCCCAACAGTATCGATTCTTACATAACCTTCAGAATTTAAAACCTGTTCGAAATTTTTAAAAATAACGGTAATACCTTCAATCCATGGATCATTTTTATCGATATTTTCAGAATTAATCGCAACCTCAAATTGATTTATAATTTCAATAAATTTCAAAGCTATTCTTTGTTCAGATCGTAATTTGATTTGAGATTGTTCAGATTGAACTCTATTTCGAAAATTAACTAAATCAGCTTGAGCCCTTGCAGCTATATTTTCAAGTTTTTCATAATTTTTCTGTAAATTTTCAAAATCAACAGAATTATCTGTTATTTTATGATCTTTATCTGATTTTATTTTATCTTCTTTTGACATACATTTACTCAATTTAATTATTTAGTAGGTGAAATATTATTGATTAAGGATTTAATGTTCTGATAAATCTCATCTAAATCTGTTGAATTATTATTTTTTCTTTTTTTGTCCAACAAATCTTTCCAGACATTTAATACATCTAATATTTTTAAAATTAAACTAACACCATTTAGATTTAAACCATAATCATCGATTAACTGCTTAGTTATCTGTAATCTTTTTACATCCATATCTGAGTATAATCTCTGATCACCTGATGTTCTATTAGGAATTACTACACCAACACGTTCATATTTACGAAGTGTTTGTGGATGCATTCGAGCCATTTTAGCTGCTACACTAATAACATATACACCTCTTAGATAGGTGTAAGATTCATCAGAATTTACAGTATCTAAATAAGATTGATGAGATATGAAATAAGTTTTCTTTACCATGATAATACTTATAATGTTGGGAAATTCCCCAAACACTTAATACATATCATATCATTAACTTGATACAATATATATCAACTATATAGTATTTTTCGTAACTTAAATAATTTCAAAAGAAATATTTTTTTAAACTTCTTACGTTTTAATATTAATAAATGTAGACTTATTACTTTTTTCGTAGTACTATCTGTTTCGGGAAAAAAAAATAAAAATCTATGAATGTAATTCGTCAAAGATTTATGTAAAATAAATATTGCTCTGACCTAATTGGCGGAGACTTAGTAACAGGATTATAAAATGATATACATAAAAGCTTGCCCGAAATGTAAAGGTGATGTTGAATACACAGTTGATTCTTTTGGTGCAAAACTAGAATGTCTTCAATGTTCTTATACAGTTGATTCTAAAGCGTCAGCCAAAAGGGCACTTGATGGATCTGATGGTATAGAAATAGATTCAGCAGAAGCAGAAACATCAGAAGCGTCAGTATAAAAGTTTTCTATAATATAAATTGACTAATTGGGAGATCTGTTTTTTCTCTTCTTACCTATCTTCAGTCTAATTTTAGCTCTTCTTAACGAGCTAACAGCACGTTGCAAATCCATATCTGTTTTACTATTAGCAACTCTTTCTTCTGCTCTTTTAAGGGCTTGCTCTGCTCTATCTAAATCTATTTGGCTGTCACGCTCTGCGGCATCAGCTAATATAACTACAGAATCTTTATTTACCTGAATAAAACCACCAATAATTGATAAAAATTCTTCTTCTTTGTTTATTACTAATTTCATTTCACCTGAAGATAATGTAGAAATCAATTGGGCATGAGAAGGTAAAATTGTCATCTCCCCTATTTCTCCTGGAAGGGTTACAGAATCAACATTCCCAGAAAAAATTTCTCCTTCCGCAGTAGTAATATTGAGATTTATACGTGACATAACAATTTCTACTTTTCTTCTTCACTCATTTTCTTAGAATTTTCTACTACCTCCTGAATACCACCAGCCATATAAAAAGCCTGTTCAGGCAGTGTGTCATGTTTCCCATCAAGTATTTCTAGGAATCCTTCTACTGTATCTTTAATAGAAACATATCTTCCAGGTCTTCCTGTAAAAACTTCTCCAACAAAGAATGGTTGAGTAAGAAATCTTTGTATTCTTCTAGCTCTTGCTACTGTAATCTGGTCTTCCTCAGAAAGTTCATCTATACCTAAAATAGCAATAACATCTTGAAGGTCTTTATATCTTTGTAATACTCTTTTTACACCCATGGCAGCTCTATAATGGTCTTCTCCAACTACAGCTGGTTCTAAAATTCTCGAATTAGAAGCCAAAGGATCTACTGCTGGAAATAAAAATTGAGCTGCTAAAGCTCTATCCAAAGAAATATTTGCATCTAAATGACCAAAAGTTGTTACGATACCAGGGTCAGTATAATCATCAGCTGGTACGTACACAGCCTGAAATGAAGTAATTGAACCATTTTTAGTAGATGTTATCCTTTCCTGTAAATCACCTATCTCAGTAGATAATGTTGGTTGATAACCTACAGCTGAAGGCATTCTTCCTAATAATGCAGAAACTTCCATTCCAGCTAAAATATATCTATAAATATTGTCTACAAATAAAAGTACATCTTGTTTTTTTTCATCTCTAAAGTATTCTGCCATAGTTAATCCTGTGAGAGCGATTCGTGCCCTTGTTCCAGGTGGTTCATTCATTTGACCAAAAACCAAAGCTGTAGAATCCATAACACCATAGTCTTGCATTTCATGCCATAGATCATTACCTTCTCTAGATCTTTCCCCTACACCTGCAAAAACAGAAACACCAGAATGCTCCTGAGCAATATTTCTAATTAATTCAGTAATAATTACTGTTTTTCCCACACCTGCCCCTCCGTAAGCACCAACTTTACCACCTTTAGCAAAAGGTGTAATAAGATCTAAAACCTTTATTCCTGTCTCTAATATCTCTGTAGTACCAGACTGTTCATCAAATCGAGGAGGTTGTCTATGTATTGGCCACCTTTCAGTATTTTTAGGTAGTTCCCCTAAGTTATCTAAAGGTACACCAGTAACATTAAACAATCTGCCAAGTGAAGCATCTCCTACAGGAACAGAAACGGGCTCACCAGTATCTGTAACTATTGATCCTCTAGCCAAACCTTCTGTAGGACCTAAAGCTAAACATCTTGCCCAATTATTACCAACATGTTGTTCTACTTCAAGAACTAAATTTTCTCCTTCATTTTCAAGTTCAAGAGCTGAATAAATTTTTGGTAGTTGATCGGGTAAAAATTCTACGTCAACAACTGTTCCAATTACTTGTACTACTTTTCCTTTATTTTCTTCAGGCATAATCTACTCCAAATAAATTTAATTTGATTTTTGTATTTTTTATATTAAGACTCAAGTGCTGCTACCCCACCTACAATATCTAGTAGTTCGGATGTAATTGATTCTTGTCTAGCTTTGTTTAAATCTAAAGTCAATCCATCTATTAACTCATTGGCATTATCTGTAGCATTCTGCATGGCAACCATTCTTGCAGAATGTTCACTTGCGATAGCTTCAAGTACCCCTTGATAGATTTGAGTTTCCACATACCTGGGTATAAGTTCATTCAGAACAGATATAGGATCAGGTTCATAAATTAACTCTCCATTTGGAGATTTATCGTCTATTTGTGGAGATATCGGTAGTATAGGCTTCGTTACTGCTACTTGAGATGCAGTATTGATAAATTTTGCATAAATCATAACCACTTTATCAAATCTTTCATTTACATATTCATTAATCAAAAAGTTAGAAATAGAATTAGTATCTTCTAATTTAGGTCTATCAGGAACACTATATGAAGCTAACAAATCTTGAGATGTTCTTCCAATAAATCTTTCACCTTTTCTACCAACAGTAACTATTGAAATAGGTTCAGTAGAATTAGAAATAAATTCACCAGCTTCTTTATATAAATTTGATACTAAAGGACCAGCTAGACCTCTATCTGGAGTTATAAGTAGTAATAAAACTTTTTTTAAAGGCCTCTGCTTTATAAGAGGCAATGAATCGATATCTTCCAATTTAGTAACCTCTTGAGAAATAATAGATAGAACTTTAGCTATTTGTTCAGAATATGAACGACTTCTTTGTACTGTTAGTTGAGCACGGTTCATTTTTGAAGCTGCAATTAACTGCATAGCACCAGTAACCTTGGCAGTATTTGATACTGATCTAATTCTATCTCTTAAGTCTTTTGTACTTGGCAAAATATCTAATCCTAATACTATTTCTTCATAGTAGACTTGAAAGCGTTGAAAGCTTCAGTAAGTTTTTTTTCATTTTCATCAGATATATCTCCAGATTTGGAAATTTCTGACATTACATCTGGAAGATTTGCATTTACATAATCATGCCAATCAGATTCATACCTTCTAACATCTTCAACTGGCACATCATCAAACCCTCCTGAATTAGCAATGTATATTATGCAAACTTGATTTTCATAAGGCAATGGAGAATTCTCATCTTGTTTAAGTATTTCGGTTAATCTAGCTCCTCTTTCTAATTGCCTTTTGGTAACAGCATCCAAGTCTTCGGTACCAAATTGAGCAAATGTAGCTAAAGAAGCAAATTGAGCCATTTCACTTTTTAATGAACCAGCAACTTTCTTCATTCCTTTAAGCTGCGCTGAAGATCCAACTCTAGTAACTGATAATCCAGAGTTGACAGCTGGACGAACTCCTGAATTAAAAAGATCTGGTTCTAAATATAATTGACCATCAGTAATAGATATTACATTTGTAGGTATATATGAAGAAACATCTCCTGCTTGAGTTTCTATAATCGGTAATGCAGTAATAGAACCTCCACCAAACTTAGAATCAATTCTTGCGGCTCTTTCAAGTAGTCTAGAATGTAAATAAAACACATCCCCAGGATAAGCTTCTCTTCCTGGTGGACGTTTTAAGAGTAAAGACATTTGTCTATAAGCCCAAGCATGTTTAGTTAGATCATCATAAACAATTAATACATCTTTACCTTTACTCATAAAATATTCAGCCATTGCACAACCTGCATAAGGAGCTAAATATTGTAATGGTGCAGGATCAGACGCATTTGCTGCTACAACTATTGTGTTATCCAAAGCACCATTTTCTTCCAATCTACTAACTGTCTCAGCTACTTTTGAGGCCTTTTGTCCAATCGCAACATATACTCCAAGAATTTCACTATCTTTTTGATTTATCAAAGCGTCAATACACAAAGATGTTTTTCCTGTAACTCTGTCTCCAATCACTAATTCTCTTTGCCCTCTACCAACAGGAACCATCGCGTCTACGATTTTCAATCCAAACTGAACTGGTTGATCTACAGATTTTCTTTCAACAACACCAGGTGCAATTTTCTCAACAGGTAAGATTTCAGATGAAGAAAAATCTCCTCTACCATCAATGGGTCTACCTAGTGGATCTAAAACACGACCTAACATATCATCACCTACTGGCACTTGAATAATTTTCCCAGTACTTTTTACTTCATCACCTTCTTTTATACTTAAATAATCTCCAAGGATAACTGCACCTACACTATTTTCTTCCAGATTCAATGCCATTCCTAACACACCGCCAGGAAAAGATAAAACTTCCGAGTATTTTACTCCTGACATCCCATGAATTCTGGCAACTCCATCAGCTGCTTCTACAACTGTTCCAACGTCAACCATAGACAGGTCTCCACCAAATTCCTGTATCTGTTTTTTTATTACTGATGCTATATCTTGTCCTGCAGTAGGCATAAATTACCTCTTATCCTTTAATAACTTTAATTTTTTATAAAAATATAAATTTATACTGATCCTTTAATCAAAAATTCCTTCATATTACCAATCTTTGTCCTAGAACTTGCATCTATAACTTTATCTCCAACACGAATAACAATACCACCAATGATATTATCGTCAAAGTGTTCAGAAATTTCAATTTTAGATACATTAAAAACATCAAGTAACTTTTGCTTTATATCATTAATTTGTTGACTTGAAATTTTCTCCACAGTAGTTATCTGAACTCTAGTAATTCCCATATGAGTATCAACCAATTTATTAAACTCATCAATAACTAAATTAAATTTACTTACATCTCCATTTCTAATCATTAAAAACACCAAATTTCTAATAAGAATATCAATATTAGTAAATAAAGTTTTAACCCCATCAAATTTTACTTTCTCAGGGACTTGTGGAGAATCTAACAATTCAATCACATCTTCATTTGATAGTACGCTCTCTGCCTCTTTCATTTGAAGCAACCAGTTTTCTATTGAAGAATTTTCTTTAGATAATTCAAATAAAGCTTTCGCATATCTTAGATGAGAAATCATTTTTGTATAGAATCCAATTCATTATTTATTACTTCATTAATTAAGGTTTCATGATCACTTTTATTAATGTTCTTTTTTATGATCTTCTCAGCTGCAATAATAGATAGGGCAGCAAAATCTTTCCTTAGATTTTCAATTGCTGTTTCCTTTTCTAAAATAATTTCCGATTTAGCTTTACTGATTAAATCTTCAGCATCTTTTTTTGCCTTAGCAATTTCTTGATTCCTAATTCTTTCAGCAGCTTCCCGTGCATCAGAAATAAGCTTTTGACCTTCCTGACGAGCATTAGCGAGTTCTTTCTCGATCCTATCTTCAGATTCTTTAACGGAATCTTTTGCTTTCTCTGCAGCATCAAGACTTTCCTTAATCTTATCTGATCTAGAATCCAACATCTTTATAAGAGGACCATAAGCCAATTTATAAAGCAAGAAAAAAAGTATCAAAAAACTTATTACTTGTGTAAGTAATTGTGAAATACTGATACCTAATGCACCCATATCTTAAACCTCAATATTTGTTGATTATCAAACAATTTTAAATTCATATATTCTATGCAACAAATATAATTAGAATAGAAACTACTAGAGCATAAATTGCCAATGCCTCAGTAAAGGCAATTGCCAAAATCATATTCTGCTGAATTAACCCACCAGCTTCAGGATTTCTTCCTAATGCCTCTAAAGCCTTACCAGCTAAAAGACCAATCCCTAAACCTGCTCCTATGGCACCAAAACCAATTGATAGAGCTGCTGCTATAGGTTTTGAGACCCAATGTACGCCTTCTTCCATTTTTTTTCTCCTATTTTTTATTATTTTTTTTCTTTAATTAATATTTACACGATTTAATAAAATTTCAAGCCTAAAATCAATGATCTTCTGAATCTGAATCATGACCTTCATGACTTGCCACAGCCATTACACCAAAAAACAGAGTCAACATTGCAAAAATAAATGCTTGAATAGCACCAACAAATAACTCCATTCCCATAAATGGGATTATACCTATTAAAGGAAATAAAAATGCCATAGCAATGAGAAGTATTTCACCAGCAAACATATTCCCAAATAATCTAAAAGTAAAACTAACTACCCTAGTGAATTCTCCTAAAAATTCAAGAATCCCCACAAATGAATTAATTGGACCTTTACTAATAGGATTAACAAAAAATTTACCTGCATAAGACTTAAATCCAAGAGCTTTAAATCCCCAGAATTGAACAACAATAATTACAAAAATAGCTATAGCCAACGGAGTATTTAAATCTGTATTAGCACCTCTAAAAAACGGTACAAGTAAGCCTGCTGTTTTACCTTCATGCTTATCCCAATTGTTGTAATTAGAATTACCAACTAGATCGAAATTTTTTATTACTTTACCAATTTCAATATCATGATGTACTGATTCATGAAGTTTTTTCAAAAATTCCACATCCTTTGCAACCAAAGATCTATCCAAAGAAATAATGCTGTAATCAGATTTTATCTTTTTATAAATCATATCAACCTGATCTGCATCAAAATTAACCAATGCACTTATAGGCACTCTATCCTTTTCTCCCATTCCTAAATGAACCCATGGGCCATCAAATATTACAAATGTTTCATCTTTAGATAAGATTTTTAAATCAATAAGGTATTTATGTTCTTCATGATTCAAGTTTGGGTAATTTTCTATAATTTCAGATTCTATTTGATGTTCTTTATGATGTACCCAATCACTTAAAGTTTCTATTTGTCCAATGGAACCAACTCCTGGAATAATACCAACCCAGTTTGAGAAAAGAACAACAAGAAAAATGATTATTACAAGAGGTAAAAATCTTCTACCTGATTTAGATCCTCCCCCTGCAACTGTATCGCATAAATTAGCAAAAAATTCAAATATAACCTCTAATAAACCTTGCATACGATTTGGAATTTGATTGATATTTTTAGTTCCTAACCAGACTATTAACAATAATAGAAGTCCAGCAAACCAAAACATAACAGTAGAATTGAGCAATTTATATCCATAAATTTCTACAAACTTTTCTGCTGGCACAGAAATAAAAGGAACAGGACCTCCCAAAAATCCACCGAAGCTACCAAAAGAATTTCCTAGAGCACCACCAATGATAGACAATATAAACGTAGCTACAAAAAAAATTATTATAAAAGATTTTAGACTTATCATTAATTCTCCCAAACTATCTTAAAACTATTTAAAAAAAAATGTTAGTTTCAAAAAAGGAATTTTTATTTATTATTAAATTTTTTAAAAATTCGAAATATCCCTGAAAATGAAACAAATGAACCTATAATTACACCTAAAATTAAGAAGATCGGACCAGTTGAAAATTTATTATCTAAAAATACTCCCAGTAATCCAAAAAGAGATAATGATATAGCGATAAACCACCCAATACCGGCTACCTTTGATAACAAAATAAAAGTATCTTTATAATTAGATTGCAATGTTTCTTATTTTTCTGACTGAGGTTCAGGTTCTTCGTCCTCATCATTTTGCTCAAAACCAATACCCTTCATATCTAGTGATTCTACAAAATCTTCAAATATAGATAATGAATCTAATTCTTTTTTTCCCAAAGGAACATGAAGACCATCAGAATCTGATGTTTCATTTTGATTCCCTACAACTGGGATTCCTGTTTCTGGATCTATAGTTATGGAACTTATATCCATAACCTTTTCTTCAGCATATATAGGTACTTTCGCTCTTATAGCTAAATTTAAAGCATCAGATGGTCTAGCATCAATCTCAATAAATTTAGATTCTCTTGAAAT
Organism: Chloroflexota bacterium; assembly: GCA_002718415.1. GTDB lineage: Bacteria > Chloroflexota > Dehalococcoidia > Lucifugimonadales > Lucifugimonadaceae. Next base: position 114,888 of record PBEM01000009.1, on the reverse strand, counting down.
AATTACTTTTGCAAAAAAAACATCATTTTCTATTTTCCAAACAATTATCCTTTGAAATTTCCAGCCCATTAATTCGGTCATTTGATATATTAAATCGTGTGTGAGAGGTCTCTTAGTCTCAAATTTTTCTAATTGAACAGCCATTGCAGAAGCTTCACTATTCCCAATATATATAGGTAGATATCTATCTGAATTAATATCTTTTAAAAGTACCACTCTAGATTGAAAAATCTTATTTACCCTTATACTTTCTATTTCTAATTCAATCATAAAAATTCATAATACCTAATTATCGTTATCTATGTTTTTCAAATTATAATCAAACGAAATCGAAATTAATCCAAATAATCTAAGATTTTATGAAAGTTTTAAGTTTTAAATTCAATTTACTAAAATCTATATTAATAAATTGTTTATATTATCTCTCAATTTAATTGATTCTTTTCTTGCAGACGAGCCAAAATCTTCATTATTTTTAGCTGAAAAAATGATAGATCTAGATGCATTAATTAAAAATCCAGTATTGTCAAAGTCTTTTGCTGAATCCACGGAATTTTTTAAATCTCCACCCTGTTTACCTATTCCAGGAATTAAGAAAGATCTAAATGGATATTTTTGCCTTAAGCTTTTTATCTCATTAGGATATGTCGCTCCTATAACATAACCTAAATTGTCTTCAATAGAAATTTCATCACAGTACTCAGCAACTTTTTCAAAAATCTTCTCTCCAGAGTCAAGTTTCAACTCCTGAAGATCTTTTCCTCCCATATTTGATGTCCTGCAAATCACGTATATCCCTTTATTTTCATATTCTAAGAAAGGTAAGATACTATCTCTCCCCATATAAGGATTTACAGTAGCTATATCCAATTCCCAATAATTAAATAAACTATTTGCATAAGCTGCCGAAGTAGAATCAATATCTCCCCTTTTAGCATCACCTATTATTAGAACGTCGTCTGAAGTATTTTTTATATATTCAATCGTTAGTTTTAGTTGTTTCAATCCCTCCAAACCAAGAGATTCATAAAATGCGAATTGTGGTTTATAGGCTGAGACTACATCTATTGTGGAATCTATAATAATTTTGTTGAATTCTAAAACATCACTAATAGGCAAATAATCTTTATGTGGATCTAAACCCACACATACAAAAGATTTTTTTTTATCGATAATTGATTTTAATTTATGAAATATTCCCATTTCTTAATATTCTACTACATTACAACTTGAACTCTTTATTATCATATATAAATCATTTCCTATTGTAATTGATAATTTTTCCATAGAAAATTTAGTAATCTCGACATATATTTCAATATCTTGTACCAAAAGAGTTAATAGACAAGAAGTATCTATATATCGATAAGCAATCAGTTCCCCTTTTATTAAATTCCTAGCTGAAACATTAGACATATTTGAAGTAGAAATTATTACATCATTAGCAAAAAAATGTACTAAAATATTAGATCCTACCTGAGCTAATTTTACTGGAGCAAATAATTCAATATTTCCTATTTTTATTTGTGCGATTTTCTCATCAGATATACTAAGTATTTCACCATGAATATAATTACTTATTTTATTTGAAATACCATCAATTTTATTTAATATAATTGTATCGGGATTCCCAACAGAAATTATTTGCCCTTTGTTCATCAAAATAACTTGATCGGACATGTAATACATCTCCTCTAAAGAATGCGTTACAAAAAAAAACGGAATGTTCAATTTTTTTTGTAATTGTTTTAAATATAATAATATTGGTCCTTTAGTATCATAATCTAGAGAAGTAAAAGGTTCATCCATTAATAAAATGTCAGGATTCGAAAATATAGCTCGTGCTAAACCAACTCGTTGGGCCTCTCCTCCAGATAATTGATGTGGAAATTTATTTAATAAATGTTCAATTTTCAATATATGTAAAATCTCTGAAGTATTTATTCTTAAAGGTCTATTCTTGATCTTATAACCATATTCAATATTATTTTTAACTTTCATATGAGGAAATAACAGATGATTTTGATAAACAGTAGAAACATTCCTCTTATTAATAGGCACATCAATCCTATTCGTTTTTGAAAATAAAATCTTTTCTCCTAATTTAATATCACCATTAAATGGAGTTAGATCTCCAGAGAAGCATCTTAAAAAAGTAGTCTTACCACAACCAGAAGGTCCTATAATTGTAGTTATTCCATTACTTAATTTACCTTTATATTCACCAATAAATATCCCATTTTTAACAATAAAATTAAACTTGATTTCCAAAATATTTCTTAAGCCTTCCTATAACTTCCAAAACGAGAAAGATTATTATGAATCCCTAAAGTAATTATTGCTATAACAATAGAAATAATTATAAGTCTTGTGGCAGATCCCGGATCTCCTACAATAATATTAGTATATATGGCAAGGGGAATGGTGGAGGTCTCTCCAGGAATATTCCCTGCTACAACAATAGTAGCTCCAAATTCTGAAAAAGCACGACCAAACCCCAATAACAAACCTGCCATGATTCCTTTCAATGATAGTGGTAATGTGATGGATATAAAAATTTTTAAATTATTTGCACCTAATCCACGTGCACATTTTTCAAGTTCAGGATCAGCAGATTGGAATGCCACAATGAAAGATCTTACTACTAAAGGAAAAGATACTATTGCTGCAGCAAAAACAGTAGCTATCCATGTAAATGATAAATTGTAATTAAATAATGACTCTATATACTTTCCAATAAAAGAATTTGAACCTAATATCCAAAGTAAAAAGTATCCTGTTACTACAGGAGGTAATGCTAAAGGTAGAGAACTAATTAATTCTAAAAGAAAATTTAGCTTAAAATTTGTTTTGGTTATTATCCATGAAACTATTATTCCTATAGGAAGAATTAAAAAAATAGCTAAAAGCGATGACCTTAATGAAATAATTATTATTTCTAACTCTGAAACTGACATTCTAACTAATCCACTATAAAACCATTCTCTATAAATATATTCTTTGAATAATTTGAACGCAAAAATTTAAAAAATAATTCTACTTCTGAATTTAATTCTGATCCTATAATAGATGACATTGGATAAAAAATCTGAGAATAATAATCATGATCTACAAGTATATATTCAAATTTTTTTCCTGTACTGTTCAAATCAGATAAATACACCAAGGCATAATTTGCATTCCCGGTAGATAGAGTATATAAAGCATTTCTAACATTCGGCAGATAAATCAATCTATTCGAAATTTCATCTAAAATTCCTGAATTATTAAGTGCTTCATATGAATATAACCCAGCAGGAGCTAAATTTTTATCTGCAATAGCTATTTTCCCTTTTTTAGAAGCTAATTCAGATATTGATTCAACTTTATTTTTATCGTTTAACCATGCTAAGACAAGTAGATTCTCGCAAAAAATAAAAATATCTTCTTTTCTTACATGTTCTGATTCTAGTAATAAATTTAATGGTTGGAAACCAGAAAAAATCACCCCATCAGCAGGAGCCTCATAAGATTTTATTTGTGTCGCCAAGCTGTTAGAACCTCCAAAATTAAATCTGATTTTTCTTTGAAATTTTTTTTCATATTCTAAAGATAAATCTAATAAAACATCATGAAGTGATGCAGCAGCGAAGATCATAGGTTGATCATTATTATTAACTTTACATGAATTACATATAACTAAACTAAATAATAAAAGATATATTAATTTGGATTTCATAAGCATTTGTACTTTACAACTTAATGTAGATATACTAATAATTGATTTGAAATAGTTTTTTGTTTATAAATTATGATACATAGTGAGAAGATTTAGTGTCCAATTACTCAGAAGAATATTCTTTTTCAAGTTTTTCAAAACTTCCTTTTTATAAAAAGATTAATAAAAGACTCCTTGATCTAGCAAAAATAGAAAATCAAAAATCTATAGTAGACCTAGGGTGTGGAACAGGATTAATTACTAAATTAATTCTTAAAAAGATTAAAAAAGATGCTAACGATTGTATTGTTTATGCTGTTGACCATTCTTCAAATGCATTAAAAACTGCTTCAGAGGAAATTGGTGAAAAAAAACAAGCGACAGTCAAATTCATTCATTCTGAAGTACAAAATTTAAAAGAAGTTCTAAAAGATAAAGTAGAGGCAGTAATTTACTGTAATTCTATTCACTATGTTCCAGATAAATTGTCCTTAATTAAACAAATCAAAAATCAACTAAAATCAGACGGTATTTTTGTTTTCAATACATCATTTTTCGAGGGTTCTCATCCTCCAGAGACACACAAATTTTATAGAAAATGGATGATTAGATCCCTTAGGGTATTAAAAACTGAATATGGACTATCACCCGATAAATCTGCTAAAGTAGAATCTCGAAAACAACTTACACCTGAAGAATATATTTCCATTTTAGAGAACGCTGGTTTCAATGTAGTAGTGAAAGATATTCAAAGGATTGAAGTACCCAAAGATGGATATCACCATATTTCTGGATTTTCAGATTGGATAGAAGGAATTTTACCAGGAGTACCCCTAGATAAAGGGTGTGATGTTTTACAAAAATCTCTAAAAGATGTTTGGGACGATATGAAACTCAGCTCTGTACCCCGTTTATGGTTATCAATTTCGGCCGTAAAAAAAAATTAATCTAGTACATACTCATTCATAGTCAATACATTATAAGAATTTGAAACATCTGAATTTTCTGACTCTACAGCACATCTTGCTGTATCAATAGATGTAAAACAAGGAATATTCATTTCTGAAGCGGATCGCCTAATATAATATCCATCTTGGATAACTGATCTATCTCCAGTAACAGTATTCACCACCATTTCAACAGTTCCATCCCTGATAATATCAACTACATTTTTATTATTATTATTATTTAATCTTTTTTCTACTACGACAACTTCTATACCTAAATCCTTTATTATTTTAGCTGTTCCTGAGGTAGAATAAATTTTATGTCCTAGTCGATCTAAATCTTTAATTAATGGAATCGAATCCTTTTTATCAATATCTGCAACACTTATCAAAACTGATACTCCGGATTTAATAACTAAACCCGAAGCAATTAAAGCTTTTACCATAGCTGAGTTAGGGGTTTTATCGATTCCCATAACTTCTCCTGTAGATTTCATTTCAGGACCTAAATATGTATCTACGCCAGCTAGTTTTGACATTGAAAAAACTGGAGCTTTTACAGCAAAAATTTTTTTTGGTGGTATAAGATTTATTCCATATGGTAAATCTTTAAGTTTTTTACCTAACATAACTGAGGTTGCAATTTCAACCATAGGAATATTAGTCACTTTAGAAATAAAAGGTATTGTTCTAGAAGATCTAGGATTAACCTCAATGATATGAATTTTTGAATCAGAATCATTCTTCTCAATCTCAGAACTTCTTAAAGATCTATAATTACCAGAACCAGTAATAACGAATTGGATATTCATTAATCCAATAGTCCCTAGAGATTTAGCAATCATTTTCGTATATTCGACTAGTTTTTCAATTTCCTTATCAGTAAGAGAAACAGAAGGATATATTGCCATAGAATCTCCAGAATGCACCCCAGCCCTTTCTATATGTTGCATAATTCCAGGAATAAGAATATTTTCGCCGTCAGAAACAACATCAATTTCTACTTCTATACCTGTAAGATATTTATCAATAAGAATATTTTGGTCTGTGATATCATCAGAAATTTTATCAAAATATCTTACTATTTCTGATTGATTTTGAATAATTTCCATTGCTCTTCCACCCAAAACATAACTTGGTCTAACAAGAACTGGATAACCAATATTATTAGCAATATCAATAGCTAATTCATGATTTTTTGCAGTTCCTCCTGGGGGTAACGGAAGTCCATTTTTAGAAGACAGCTTTTCAAATTTTCCTCTATCAGAGGCTAAATCAATTACTTCGTGGCTAGAACCTAAAATTGGAAAATTATTCTTACCTAAATGTTGTGATAAATTAATAGCAGTTTGTCCACCAAATTGTACTAATGTCCCTGGACAATTTGATGAACCTGAACTGTCAATTATTTTTTCGTTTTCTAAAATATTCATCACACTTTCATCATCTAAAGGCTCAAAATAAAGACGTCTAGAAGTATCAAAATCCGTAGAAACAGTTTCTGGATTTGAATTAATCATAACGCTATAATATCCTAATTTTTTTAATGCCCAGGCAGCATGCACTGAACAATAATCGAATTCTATACCCTGTCCAATTCTAATCGGTCCACTCCCTAGTACAATAGCTTTTTTAGTATTTTCGGAAAAGGCTTCATTTTCTATTTCATATGTTGAATAAAAATAAGGTGTAACTGATTCAAACTCACCTGCACAAGTATCAACCATCTTATAAACAGGTACTATTCCATAAGATTTTCTTAATTTTCTTACTTGATCAGGTAAAAGATCTGACAATGTAGCAATTTGATTATCTGAAAATCCAAATTCTTTGGCCTCTCTTAAATTTTCATTAGATAATTTATTATTAATTAGTTTTTTTTCTATATCTACTATATTTTGCAATGCAAAAGTAAACCAAGGATCTATAAAAGTTTTTTTTGTAGCATCTATATAATTACCATCATTACGTAAAAATTTCATAATAGACCATAGCCTATCATCATTAGGCTTTAGTTCTTTGACATCTAATTCAGAATCTTCCCATAAAAGTGAACCTCTCCCATTTTCTAATGATCTGACCGCTTTCTGTAAAGCAGATTCAAAATTCCTATCTATAGCCATAACTTCCCCAGTAGCTTTCATCTGTGTCCCTAAATTGCGATCTCCTTCGCGAAACTTATCAAATGGCCACCTAGGTATTTTAACCACACAATAATCTAAAGCAGGTTCAAAAGCAGCTGTTGTCTTGCCCGTTACAGAATTTGAAATCTCATCTAATCTTCTACCTAGTGCTAACTTTGCCGCGACCCTTGCTATAGGATATCCAGTAGCTTTTGAAGCTAAGGCCGAAGAGCGACTAACTCTAGGATTAACTTCAATAACATAATACATTGGACCTTCTTCAAGATAATTTGAATCTGAATCTAATTCTTCACTAACTACGGAACTAGGTCTATATGAATATTGAACATTACAACCACCAATTATTCCCAATTCAGATATAATCCTTAATGCTGAACTTCTTAATCTCTGATAATCTTTATCATTTAAAGTCTGGCTTGGAGCAACTACAATGGAATCGCCTGTATGAACTCCCATAGGATCTATATTTTCCATATTACATATAGTAATCACATTCCCTGATAAGTCTCTCATTACTTCATATTCTATTTCTTTCCATCCCAACAATGATTTCTCTACTAAAACTTGATTAACTTTACTAGCATTTAATCCTGAAGTTGTAATCCTTTTTAAATCCTGAAGATTGTATGCTATCCCACCTCCTGTACCTCCGAGTGTATAAGCGGGTCTAATAACTAAAGGGAACCCAATTTCATTAGCTGCTGAAATTGCATCATCAAGATTATCTACAGCGTAAGAAGGTAAAATTGGTTCATTAATTTTTTTTAGTAAAGAATTAAACTTTTCTCTATCTTCTGCTCTTTCAATTGAAGATATTGAAGTTCCTAAAACTTTTACAGAATATTTTTTTAAAATTCCTAAATTAAACAAATCCACAGACAAATTGAGTGCTGTTTGACCTCCTAAAGTAGGAATCAATCCATATGGTCTTTCTCTTTGAATGATTCTCTCTATAACCTCCACATTTAGAGGTTCTATATATATACGATCAGCAATATCACGATCGGTCATAATAGTTGCAGGATTAGAGTTAACTAAAACTACTTCAATTCCTTCTTCTTTTAAAGATTTACAAGCCTGAGTTCCTGCATAATCAAATTCAGCAGCTTGACCGATAACAATCGGTCCAGAACCTATAACCAATACCTTTTTATTATTAATTTTATTCGAATTCAAATTTATAATTTCTTTCGCATTTCATTTGTAACCATCGATAAAAATCTATCAAATAAATATTCTGAATCATGTGGACCAGGAGAAGCTTCCGAGTGATATTGGATAGTCATAATATTCAATTTTTTATTAACTAATCCTTCAACAGTATCGTCATTAAGATTTATATGACTAATTTCAAAATCTTTAGGAATATAATTCTTATCTACTGCATAACCATGATTCTGTGCAGTTACATAAATATTCCCAGAAAATAAATCCTTTACGGGTTGATTTCCTCCTCTATGACCATAATGTAATTTAAAAGTTCTGGCACCCATAGATCTTGCAATAATCTGGTGACCTAAACAAATTCCCATTATAGGAACAATCCCGACTATTTTTCGTATTTCTTTTATAATGTTATCTAGTAGTTTAGGATCTCCAGGTCCTGGGGAAAGTATTATCCCATCTGGATTTAAGTCTAATATTTCAGAATAAGATCCAAAGGGGGGTACAATTTTTACGTCACAACCTCTTGCTCTAATTGAACGAGGTATATTATATTTTATTCCAAAGTCAATTATCAAAATATTTGGTGTTTTATTATATGCATTATTTTTTTTAGAACGTCTGTCCATATCAAAAAAAGATTTAGATTTCTCAAAATCATCATTTTCCCATTTGTACATACCATCTGTTGTGATATTTGAAATCGAATCAGTTTCCCCATATTTTTTTGACGATTTCAATTTTGATACAGATAAATCAATATCATCTTCAAAAGTTATTAACCCCATCATCACTCCACTTGAACGAATTTTCTTTGCTAAAGATCTAGTATCTATACCTGAAATTCCTGGTGTTTTATTATCAAATAAGTACTCATCAATTGTCATTTCTGATAACGGATGAGATGGATTTTCACAATGGTTCCTTACTACAAATCCTGACACTTGGACTTTATTTGATTCTACGTCAATTTTATTTATTCCATAATTACCTATCAATGGATAGGTGGGAATTAAGATTTGACCAGCATATGAAGGATCAGTTAACATTTCTTGATAACCAGTCATTGATGTATTAAATACCACCTCACCAATTACTTCTACTTTGCTTCCAAATCCTTTACCTTTAAAAACAGTACCATCCTCAAGTATTAATCTAGCATCAGAGTTCATCATACACAATCCTTCCTTTAAAAATAGTTAATACAATCTTTCCATTTAATAACTTTCCCTTTAGAGGAGTGTTAGAACTTTTCGATAATAAATTTTTTTCATTTACTACCCACGAAGTATTTGGATCAAAAATCGTTAATTCAGCTGGTTTATTTAAATGTAATGATCCAAATGGCTCTTTATTTAAAATTCTTGATGGATTAACTGATAATGCAGAAACAAGCTTTTCCAGAGATATCTTTTTATCTTTAACTAATTCGTATAGTTGGGAAAAAGCAGTTTCAATATTATTAATACCAGGAGCAGCTTCATCAAAACTACACTCTTTATCACTTAGCGAGTGTGGAGCATGATCGGTAGCAATTGTATCAATAATTCCTTCATTAATTCCTTGAATTAAAGCGCTCACATCATTATGACTTCTAAGAGGAGGATTAACTTTTGCATTAGTATCATAAGATTTTTCTGAAAGAAATTCAGGATCAATGCCACTTTCTCCATATACCCATTCTTCTGTCATTGTTAAGTGGTGAGGAGTAACTTCTGAAGAAAATTTTAGTCCTGCATCTTTAGCTTGAAAAATATACGATACTGTTTGTTCAGTAGAAATATGTGGTATATGTATTATACCTCCAGTTTCAAAAGCTAAATCTATATCCCTTTTTACCATCAAATATTCAGATGATGGTAAAGTCCCCTTTAAACCTAATCTATCTGCAACTAACCCACTATTCATAACTCCATTATTTTTAATTACTATATCTTCAGCATGATTTATAATAGGTAGTCCGGTGTCTATGGAATATAAAAGAGCTTGTCGCATAATATTGGAATCCATTAAAGTATCTCCATCATCGGAAAACCCTACTACTCCAGCTTCCTGTAATTCATACATAGGAGATAAACTTTTACCTAATCTACCTTTAGTTATAGAACCGAAAGGTAAAGTTCTAATAATTGAATTTTTTGATTTATTAAAAAAGTCTCTCACCACAGGTGCTGAATCAGGGACTGGACTTGTATTAGGCATGGCACAAATTGTTGTAAACCCACCTTTAGCTGCAGCTAAAGATCCAGAATAAATATCTTCTTTCCATTCGTATCCTGGATCTCTTAAATGCGTATGCAAATCTACTAATCCAGGCATAACAATCATACCTTTAACATCAATTATCTTAAAGTCATTACTTATTTTAGTGTCATCTTTGAAAAGATTACTAATTTCAGTAATTTTCCCATCAATAATTACAATGTCAGAAATCTGATTAATTTTTTGAAAAGGGTCACAAACAAATCCGCCTTTCAAAATTAATTTTTTATACTTATTGTCCAAACTATACTCCAAATACTATCTTTATGAAATACAAAATTCTAATACTGCCATTCTTACCGCTACGCCATTTTCTACTTGTTTATCTATTAGTGAGTTTTTATGGTTCAACAACTCAGATGCGACCTCTACACCTTCATTAACAGGTCCAGGATGCATAATAAAAGTATTGGGAGATAAAGTATCATATCGATATTTAGTCAATCCCCATAATTTTGAATATTCTTCCAAATTAGGTAAGGAACCCTGATCTTGTCTTTCCTTTTGTACTCGAAGAAGCATAATTAAATCAGTATCAGATAAATTTGATTCCATTTTTTTATAGTGACTAATAATTTTGAAATCTTTTTTATTAATTCCTATCCATGAATCTGGAAGTAACGTAGTAGGAGCCGCTACAGTAATTTTTGCTCCTAATCTGACAAGTAAATTAATATTAGATCTAGCTACCCTAGAATGTTTTACATCTCCAATAATTAATATTTTCTTATTTTTTATGTCACCTATTTCAGTTTTAATAGTAAAAATATCTAGAAGAGATTGAGTGGGATGTGCATGCATTCCATCTCCAGCATTAATAACTGGAACATTAACATTTCTAGCAATAAAATAAGGTACTCCTGAATGATTATGCCTAACTATAAGACTATCCATACCAATTGACTGTATAGTCTTCACCGTATTTAAAATTGATTCCCCCTTTGAAATACTACTGGAGGGAACATTAACATTTATTACATCTGCACCCAGAATTTTTCCAGCTTGTTCAAAAGAAACTCTAGTTCTAGTGCTGTTTTCGAAAAAAATACTTACAATAGTTTTGCCCTTAAGTGAAAGAGTCTTATTTTTTGAAAGTAAAATACTTTTAGCTTTTTTAGATGAATTTATAATAGTATTAACGGAATTTAATGAAAGAGAATCAACGTCAAGTAAATGATTAACTTTTCGTCCTCTTCGAGATTCTTCTTTATCATCTATTAAATTCATTATTTTGATAATTCTCCTTCAGGTAAGAATAAATCAACTCTATCAATCCCATCAACTTCAATAAATTTAACACTAATCTTTTCTTCTGCAGAAGTAGGTATATTTTTCCCTACATAATCTGGCTTAATAGGTATTTCTCTGTGACCTCTATCAACTAATACTGCTATCTTAATGTTTTTTGCTCTTCCATATTCTGATAAAGCCTGTATAGACGCTCGAACAGTCCTTCCAGTATATAAAACATCATCTATAAGAATGACTGTTTTATTATTTATATCATTATTTAGAGAAGTTGTATTAAGAGTATTAGGATCTAAAATTTTTGAATCATCTCTAAAACGTATTGGATTCAATTTATTTACTGTAAATTCATGTCCTGAATTTAAACGAATATTATCTCTTATACGTTGAGCTAAATTAACACCTCTAGTATGAATTCCAACTAAAACTAAATTCTCTAATTGATTATTTTCAATTATTTCAAAAGATATTCTTTTTATTGAACGAGAGATATTAGTTTGATCCATTAAAATTTGACTCAAAATATTACTACTCTAATAATTACTATTAAATAAAAAACCCCGCATATACGCGAGGATATTTGAAAGAAATTGCATTTTTATTTACCTTGTTACCTCTCTGGATAAAACTTAAAGGTTATTAAATTTTTCAATTACAATTCTATAAGTTATTTGAAAAAAAAGTCAATTATTAAACCTTTTTAAATTTAAAAAAGCAGTATCAACTGAATTTTTTTTTGATAAAACCATTTCAGCAGCAATATACCCCATAGCTGGACCAAATAAAATCCCATTTCTTCCGCCACCAGTTGACAATACTAAACCAGAAATTTCATTTGGAAAATTTTCAATAATTGGACGTAAATCACTAGTAATTGGCCTAAGACATGCTGTTTGTTTAATTATCTTTAATTTTTTGATATAAGGAAAAATTTCTATACAAGAAGAAAGTATACTTTGAGCACCTTTCTTATCTATATTCTGATCAAAGCCAACATCTTCTTCAGTGGTACCTGCCCATAAATATCCATCATATTTTGTTGAAATATAGTTAGCTCCCCACCAAAAATTTATATTCATATCAGGATGATTTTCGTTATCAAATCTAAGTATCTGGCCCTTTAGTGGTTTTAAGGGTATATCTATACCTAATGATTCAGTTAATAATTTACTCCATGGACCTGCAGCCAAAATTACATTTTGGGTATTTATTTTTTTTTTAGAATATTTTAAAGCTATCGATCGGACTGAATTATTTTTAACATCAATTGATATAACTTCATCCTTAATTAATTTTGCTCCATATTTTTTTGCTGCGTACCAGAGTGAAGAGCATAAATTAAAAGCGTCAACATCATAAGAATTATTTATATATAATCCTCCTAAAACTTTATCGGAAATTCTCGCGTCAATATGACTTATTTCACCATGATTAAGTATTACGGGATTTTGACCACTAGGAAAATACATTCCTGAAGAAAATTCAATTATATTTTTTAACTCATCCTCACTGGTAGCGAGAATAAGAGAATTTTTTTTGCGAAATCCATAATTTATATTTTTTGATGAAAGATCAGAAAATAATTTTTTATGTAGCTGAATAGAAAAATCTGTAAATAAATTCAATTTATCTTGATCTGAAACCATTGGAGGTAATAGGCCACCAAAAGAAAATCCAGAAGCCTTTGACGCTATATCATCTTTTTCAAGTAGAGTAACATCATTTCCTGCTTTAGATAAATAATATGCTGCTGCACACCCTACAATTCCTCCGCCCACAATACAAATATTCATAAATTTCACTCAGATCCAACTAAAAATATATAATTTTTAGTATTTTCATTTTAAAATTGTCTGTAGTAACATTCAAGTTACTACAAATGATTATTTATTGAGTTACCCTATAGTAGTTGATTTTTTTTAGGAGAAATATTTAAAATGACTACATCTCAATCATCCACAATTAAGGGTAAATTTTCAACATGTAAAATTACTCGTAGAGAAGACCTTACAGAAGATTTACTTAAAATTTGGATTGAAACTTCTGATCCTTTTAATTTTAAACCTGGACAATATTGCACTATAGGTAAAAATGGTATTGAAAGACCATATTCAATAGTATCTTCACCTGATGAAAAAGAAATTGAACTATTTATTGAAGTAGTTCCTCCTCCAGACGGAAATCTCACACCAATAATACAAGAATTAAATATAGGTGAAGAACTTACTATTCGCCCAAGAGCGAAAGGGCTTTTTGTTTTTCAACCAAATTATAAAAATCACGTTATGGTAGGTACTGTGACAGGGACAGTTCCATATGTTTCTATGCTTAGAAAATATCTTAATGATAATCAATGGCAAAATGATAATGAAATAAAGAGAGAAAATTACAATTTTTATGTTTTGGAAGGTGCAAGCTATGTTGATGAGTTCGGATACGATAAAGAATTAAAAAGTCTATCAGAAGAATATAATAATATTGATTTTTATCCTTCAATAAGTAGACCGGATGAGAAAAGAAATTCTGGATGGAATGGTGCAAAAGGAAGAATAAATACTTTAGTAGAAGATTATGTAGAACAAAGAAAATTGAATCCTAAAGAAACTTGTGTATATGCTTGCGGACATCCTCAAATGATTGAAGATGTAAATCAAAGATTTTCCAACACAGATTTCTATTTCATTGAAGAAAGATTTTGGAAAGACGACGACTAATAACAATTATTGGAGAGAATATTATGAATAAAAAGATTGGTTTTATTGGTTTAGGTATTATGGGTAAACCAATGGCGATTAATATTAAAAATGCAGGTTATGAGTTATCTGTTTTTGATAGACACAAAGAAAATATAGAAGATTTAACTAGAATAGGTGCGATAGGAAGATCATCTCCAGCCGATACTGCTAGAAACAGTGATATCACAATAACAATGGTTCAGGATAGTCCACAATCTTTAGAGGTTATTACAGGTAATAATGGAATAATAGAAGGAGCCTCAGAGAACGACCTAGTAATAGATATGTCATCAATAGAGCCAGAAATATCAAAATCAATTGCAAAAAAATTACTCGATAAAAAAATAAATTTTATTGACGCCCCTGTATCAGGAGGAGAACCATTTGCAATATCTGGAGATCTAGCAATTATGGCAGGAGGAAACACCAAAGATTTTGATAATGCCAAACCAATTTTTGATATTGTGGGAAAATCATCCGTATTATGTGGGGATCATGGTGCAGGTAATGTAACTAAACTAGCAAATCAAATTATAGTAGCAGCAAATATACATGCTTTATCTGAAGCTTTAGTTCTTGCAACAAAAGCTGGAGTAAATCCAGAAATAATATTTGAAGCTATTAAAGGTGGATTAGCTGGATCGAACGTTATGAATGCTAAAGCACCAATGATGTTTAATAGAAATTTTGATCCTGGATTTAGAATCGAACTACATTATAAGGATATTAATAACGCAATGTCGACTGCAAAATCTTTAGGTGTGCCTATACAAGTCACAGCAAACCTACAACAGATTTTAGCTTCATTGATGCAATCAGGAAAAGGTAAAAACGATCATTCTGCAATACTTCATTATGTAGAATCATTAAGTGGCGTTGAAGTCAAGAAATAATTAATTACTAATTTTCATTATAATCTTCAGATATTTCTTTAAGAAAATTTTCTACCTCAGGTGAAAGAGTATAATTTTGCTGAGTAGATGGTTTTTTTTCATCATAATCGACTTCAAATTTTGCAATAAGCTTTTTGAGAGAATCATTCCCAATTAGCGCTGGATTGATTTGAGAATATTGCTCTATACCCAACTTACTTTCTGGTAAATCCAAATCTAAATTATATATTTTTGATAATATATTCAGTATTCTAGTCGCTCCAGAAAAATCATTATCCAATTTTAAATAAAGAGGTAGATGTACTATAAGAGACATTGTACTAATACCTAATTCAATATTTATTCTTTCAGAAATCTGTGATGTTATAGAAGTAGGTCCAGTGTAGGTAGATTCCGAAAAATTTACCTTCCCTATATCAGGATATGTGTCCCCTCTAACTGATCCAGACACTAATAATGCCCTAGTGTGTGGTACCGAATCATACATTGAACCTATCATAAGATATTTTTGAACATTTAAAAATTTCAACAAAGAAATAATTGAATCATTAAATTTTTCTGAAAACATATGTGGTTCTAACATCTCTAATAATATTAAATTTGTTTTTATTTGATCAATTTTTATTAAACTAATTTTTGTGTTAGGTATTAATACAGACCTCTTATCAGAGTTAATTTCTATTTTTGGTCTATAACGAGTATAATCATAAAATTCGCTAGGTCGAATTAACTCACCAATTTTTTTTGCGCCAAAATTTTTAGATAATCTATCTATAACTAATTTTGAAACATTTCCTACATTTATCCATGGATGTAAAGTAGCAATACAATATGTAACACCAGGAAAAAGTTGTACATCTTCTATTTTAAAATCTTTTAATGCCATAGTATTATAATTTCATATTTTCTAAAAATATATATTACCAAATATAATCATTATTATCGAAAATTTTATTATGAAAGTTAGTTCAAAAATATTATGACAAAAAACAATAAACAAATAAATTTTGTATTCTTGCCTCCACACTCTGAGATAATTAAAAATTGGCAAGTAAAGTTACAAGATAGATTTGATAACTGGAATATAAAAGTACCTAATACTAGAGAAGAAGCTTTATCAGAAATTATTGAAGCTGATGCTATTTTTGGCACCCTAGATCGAGAAATGTTGTCTCATGCAACAAATCTTAAATGGATTCAAGCACCAGCTGCTGCCCCTCCTGCTGGTTATTATTTCGAAGAATTAATTAAACATCCTGCAAAAGTGACTAACTTTCGAGGAATTTACAATGATCATATTTCTGTACATATTCTAGCTCTAATGTTATCACTAACAAAACATATAAATCTTTATATCACCCAACAAATTTCTAAAAAATGGGAACCTCTTGAAACTCCAAAGTATCATTCAACTTTCCTTCCAGAATCAACCGTACTAATAATAGGTGTAGGAGGAATAGGTAAAGAAACTGCTAAATTATGTAAATCAATTGGAATGAAAGTTATAGGTATAGATTCTATAGAAAAAGAAAATTTTGATTATATAGATATTCTTTCTACACCCGAAAAATTAGATTATTATCTCCCACTATCAGATTTTGTAGTACTTACTATCCCACACACACCTGAGACAGAAGGTTTATTTGATTTAGATAAATTCAAAATTATGAAAAAAACGAGTAATTTTATAAATATAGGTAGAGGTATGACTACTAAACTTGATGATTTAAATACTGCTCTAAGAAAGAATTATATAGCTGGTGCAGCACTAGATGTATATGAAATAGAACCATTACCAATTAATCATCCATTATGGGATGCTCCAAACATTATACTAACGCCTCATATAGCTGCATATGGAGATTTAAATATAGATGATAGGAGATTCGAAATAATTATTGAAAATTTTTATCGGTTCCAAAATAATAATGAATTACTGAACATAGTAAACAAATCTTTATGGTTCTAATAGATAATATAGGAGAGAAAAAATGAAAAAACATATGACTGTCACAGCATTCATAGTTAAAAAAAAATCTATCCTACTACATTGGCACGAAAAAGTTAAGGAATGGTTACCTCCAGGTGGACATATAGAAAAAAATGAAGACCCTATTGAAGCTTTAAACAGAGAGATCTTAGAAGAAACTGGTTTAGAAGTTACAATCATTCCTACAAATAAAATTTTAAAAATCAGTAACCTGAAACAAATCATAACACCTTTTACGATAATGATTGAAGATATTGATGATCCTAAAGATGGAAAGCATAAACATATAGATCTAATTTATTTTACAAAATTAACAAGTCATATAAATAAAATAAATGTAAATACAAAACAAAAATGGTTTTGGGTTACAAAAGAACAGTTACTAAAAAGATCTAAAATTTTTAACCTAGAAGGAAAAAAATCTATGCCTCCTGAAGACGTGATTAAGCTCGGAATAAAAGCTATAGATTTTATAACAAATGAAAAATAATTCTATCTAAATTTTCCTCTTGCATCAATTGGAATAATTGTTTCTAATTTCCCATTACGTACACCAAAATAAAAATCATGTAAATTAATAGTAGTATCACCATGTTGAGGTAGTAATCTAACTTTATCACCTATTTCTAAGTCTCCATCTGTAGAAATAATCGTATGCTCTTCAGAATGTTTAACTATTTCAGCATCATTTGGAGTAATGACATTAGCAAGTCCTCTATCAACACTAATAGACTTCAATCCACAATCAACTACTATTTGATTGTGTACGTTATTAGAAATTACTGACGTTAGTAAAAAAAGTGCTGAATCAAAATCATCCATTACATTCATATAATCACCATCCATAAAAATATAAGAACCGCATTGTAATTCTGTAACCTCTTTTACAGAACCAGAAAAAGAGTATGTTCCAGTACCTGCAGCCGAAACAATTTCACATTTCAAACCTCCAGCTTTAATAATTTCCACAGAATCTTGTAAAAATTTCATGCTCTCTCTAGCTTTTTTACTTCTTATTTCATAATCTTTCTCACCAACTATGTGACCTTCATAACCCATAATCCCTTTAAAAGTCAAACCTGGTAAAGTGTCAATTAATTTAGCAAACTCCAATGATTTAGCAGGATCAATTCCGCATCTATTTTGTCCGACATTTATTTCTACTAAAACTCCTAATGTTAAACTATTGAGTGTCGAAGCCATGGATAATTCCCTTATATTTTTCTCGGAATCACAAGCTACAATAACATTTGACATTTTTGCTATGGAAATCAATCGCTCAATTTTTGAATGTCCTATAATTTGATTAGCTATAAGTATATTATCAACTCCAGATCTAGACATTATTTCTGCTTCTCCAATCTTTGCACAACAAATACCTATTGCTCCTAAAGTAATCTGTTTTTTCGCCCAATAAGTACTCTTATGAGTTTTAGAGTGTGGCCTTAAATTTATATTCATTTTATTTGCAGCATTTTGCATTATAGAAAGATTACTTTCTACAAGATCTAAATCAATAACTAATGCAGGAGTATCTAGATCATTTATTTTAGTACCTAATTCAGGTAAATATTCGAAACTCATAAATTTACTGAAAATTGAATTATAATCTGTAATATAATTTTGAAAAACAATTAAATAATGACATAAAAAAAATGTTAACATCAGTTAAGTATTAATTCATAAATATTTTATTATATTAATATAATTTTTTATTTAAAAGGAACAATAATTTTATTTTGAAAGCAAAAAAAAGAGCAGAAGGAAAATGGCGTAGTTGGGAGACAACGGAAGGAGCTATCAGAGCTCCACATCGATCTATGATGAGAGCAATGGGGTTAACAGATAAAGATATTGAATCTCCATTTGTAGGTGTAGCATCTACTCACAATGAGGTTACGCCTTGTAACGCAGGAATACTTCCAATAGTTAATGAAGTTAAAAAGGGAATATTTGCAGCTAATGGTACTCCTTTTGAATTTGGGACTATAACAGTTTCTGATGCCATTTCAATGGGAACCGAAGGAATGAAAGGTTCTTTAGTATCTAGAGAAATAATTGCCGATTCTATAGAAACAGTATGTTTTGCAGAAAGATATGATGGACTTATTGCAGTAGCAGGATGTGATAAATCATTACCTGGAGCAATGATGGCTATAGCTAGGTTAAATATTCCTGCAATTTTTATATATGGCGGTTCTATAATGCCAGGTAATTGGAGGGGGGAAGATATACAAATTCAAACAGTTTTTGAGGCAGTAGGCAAACATCAACTAAAAGAAATTGATGATGATGAATTAAGAAATGTAGAAATAAGAGCATGCCCTGGTCCTGGTTCATGTGGAGGAATGTTTACAGCCAATACTATGTCTTCGATCGGTGAAGCATTAGGTTTATCAATTCCAGGATCAGCATCCGAACCAAATGTTGATCAGCGAAAATTAGCATCTTCAAGAGAGGCTGGACATTACATATTAGAATTACTAAAGAAAAATATAAGGCCAAGTGATATTCTCACTCGTAAGGCATTTGAAAATGCAGTAACACTAGTTGTAGCTATGGGGGGTTCTACAAATACTGCTCTACATTTACCTGCTATTGCTTATGAATCAGGTATAAATTTATCTCTAAAAGATATACACGATATTTCTATGAAAACACCTCTTTTAGCTGATATGAAACCAGGTGGAAAACATATCATGCTAGATCTAGATAAAATCGGTGGAGTTCCTGTGGTTATGAAAAGATTATTAAATGCAGGTTTATTACATGGAGATTGCATGACTGTCACAGGAAAAACAATTGAAGAAAATCTAAAAGATATTGAAGATCCAGGTGATAATAAAGTAGTATATCCTGTGAAAAAACCATTATCAAAAACAGGCGGATTAGTAACTTTATTCGGGAATTTAGCTCCGGAAGGTTGTGTATTAAAAGTAGCTGGGCATCAATTCGGTTCAAAATTCTCAGGGCCTGCAAAAGTTTTCGAACAAGAAGAAGGTGTAATGGAATCATTACAGAAAAGAGAAATTAACGAAGGTGATGTGATTATTATAAGATACGAAGGTCCTAAAGGGGGACCAGGTATGAGGGAAATGTTATCAGTGACCGCAGCACTAGTTGGGCAAGGACTTGGAGAAAAAGTTTTCTTAATTACTGACGGAAGATTTTCAGGTGCTAGCCATGGATCTATGATAGGTCATGTAGGACCTGAAGCAGCTGTAGGAGGTCCTATAGCTATAGTAGAAAATAATGATGTTGTAGAAATTAATTTAGAAAAATTTGAATTAAATGTTATTGATTTCAAAAATTGGAAAAGTACTGGTAAATCGATTGAAAATGAAATAGAACTCAGAAAAACGTTTTGGGTACCTAAAGATCCGTTATATAAATCAGGAACTCTTGGTAAATATATAAAATTGGTTCAACCAGCTTCTAAAGGAGCAGTTACAGGTTAGAGTAATTCTTAAATAGTACTATTCAGAATTACATAAATCATATGCTAAAGCAAGCATTGTTTTTGTACCGCTCACTAATGAAGAGATTCCAATGGATTCATCAGTGCCATGAACATTAGCTAAACCAGGATCATCATCAGGATGAGCTCCTGAAAATCCATAAGTAATAGTCCCATTTGCTCTGGTAAATCTAGAATCAGTGAATCCATTACTTGTTGAAGGAATTAACTTTATTTCATCTAGCCCAATAGATTTCGCATGTGCTCTACTTATAGAATCTTTTAACTGAGTATCAAAAGAAGAAGAATTAGGTACAGACATATAATCAATTTCATAATCTATTTCTTCAATTTTATGGAACAATTTATTTAATTCTTCTATTACATATTTTTCATCTTGAAATGGCAATGTCCGTATATCACAGATTAATTTTATTTTCTCTGGAACACTATTTGATTTAATTCCTCCATTTATTATAGTTGGAGTTATTGTCATTCTTGATAAAGCTTTTGAAAGATGACTAATCCTTGGAAGTTTTTTCTCAAGTATTTTAATTACTTGATTTATATTTTTTGATGATATTTTTTCTTCTATTCCAAAATTTTCCATATATTGGAAAAACGGTAAAGAGGTATCTATTTTAGGTTGATAATTTTTTATTAATTCTAATGCTTGAGATAATATATAACTTGAGTTTACACCAAGCCAAGGTAATGAGGCATGGGCACTTTCACCTTTAATTGTAATCTCTACCTCTAACCTGCCTTTTTCTCCAGTCCCCAACAAATAATAAATTTTTTCCCCAATTTCTACAGGTATTCCTCCTCCTTCATTTACAGCATATTCAGATTTTAACAATTCTGGATATTTTTCCAATAACCAACCAAAACCCCATCTTCCACCATGCTCTTCATCAGCACCACTTATGAGTCTCAATCCTTTATCTAATTTTACATCTTCTCTATTCATCAATATTATTGACATTAATTGACTAGTAAGCAGCGATTTACAATCATTAGAACCTCTACCATATATTCTCCCTGAAGAAATTTCACCTCCGAAGGGATCATATTTCCATTTAGATTCATTTTCTACTGGAACCACATCTGTATGAGACATTAACAATAATTTACATTCACTAGATATTACATTTGGATAATCTACAATTAAGTTATCTCTACCAGGATCTCTATGTAATAATTTTGATTTTATACCTTCTTTCTTAAGTAAGTCTGATATAAAATCACATACTTCAGATTCGTTACCAGTAGGCATTACACCAGTGTTAACAGAAGGAATACGAACTAATTCTTGCTCAAGCTTTACTATTTCTTCTACAGAATCATCAACAATATTAAAAAGTTTTTGTAATTTATCCATAAATTTTCATTGAATTATTAAAATAAAAAAGTATTTTGTATATATCTTACTGAAAATTTATGGATATAAGAAAACTTTTACTGTAGAAATATTTTATATTTTATTGTTAGGATTTCTTCGTAAGAATAAAATTTATTGAGAAAATGACTCAAAACAAAAAAAATATCCTATTTATATCTATGATATTTACATTAATCTTTATTTCATGTTCTGGAGATAGTATTAATGATCAAGAAATTATTTATTCAGCTAATAAGAATAATAATACCGATATATATAAAATAGACTTAAAAGATTTTGAAGTAACAAGATTAACCAATAATAAAGGTATAGATACAAAACCTAGGTGGTCAAAAGATAAAGACAAAATCGCATTTTTATCAGAAAAAAATGGTATTTCGTCTTTGTATATTATGAATAAAGATGGAGAATCAAAAAAATCTCTGTTATCCGAATTAGGAGATGTGGAAAATTTTAAGTGGTGTCCAAAATCTAAGAAAATTGCTGCTCAAATCAACGATGATAACTACACATGGGTATCAGTGATAGATTTAGAAAATGATGAAATAAGTCATTTAACTAGAAAAAAAGAAAATGCTACTTTAGGTGGATGGTCACCTGATGGTGAATGGTTACTATTTAGCATTATTGAAAATAATAATCCTGGAATAAGAAAAAAGAATCCAGATGGAGTTGATGAAGTTTTAGTTACATCAGGTAAAGATACTAATGCAATATGGTCTCCAGATGGTAAATGGATAGCATTCAATAGAATGACGGAAGATGGATCTAACGATTTATATCTTCATGATATTAATAATGAAAGATCTCAAAATGTCGCACCAGATGACTTTAATGAAGAATTTATTTCTTGGTCAAGAGAAAGTAAATTATTATTTGTAAGTGACAAAGATGGTAACTCTGAAATATATACTTTTGACCCAAATAATAATAAAGAAAATCGTCTAACTAATAATAGAGTAGAAGATCATTCACCAGTTTGGAATGATAAAGGATCAAATATTTTATTTAGATCTATGAACGATGGGGATTTCGATTTATATTATATGGAAAATTCTGGAGAAAACCAAAAGAGAATAACAAATACTTCATACGAAATAATAGATGCAGATTGGTGATATATTAAATCCCGAGTTTTTTCAACCATCCAGTTTTTTCTGAATCTTTATCAATATCATTTCTTAGTTTAGGGGGTGATATTTTTTTGTAATCACCTCTTCCACTAGTAGATCCTCCTACTTTTCTTCTTGTAGGGGTAGTTCTAAGATTTGATTCATCAGTAGAAGACAAAGAATTTGATTTTTTTGGTTCTTTTTTTATATATTTTTTGTTTTCTATATTTTTATTAAGTGTACGTCTATTATTTGTAGAATTTTTTCTAGTTTTTGATTTATCTTCGCCATTCGGAGAAGCTGCTTCATCGGAAATTTCTGCTTTTGGAACAGTATTTGATATTTTTGGCATCCATAAACCAGTAAAATAGGATTTAGTTAATCTAATATGTACATCTGAAATTTTTGAAGATTCGTTAGAAATATTACTTTCAAAAGCAGCAACTTCAACATGTTTACCTACATCTTTAACTGCTTGTAATGCTGGATAAAAATCAGCATCTCCACTCACAACTATAGCTGTATCAAAATGATTTTTATAAGCATGCACTACTAAATCAGTAGCAAGCATAACATCTACACCTTTTTCTACAACTGCCTCACCTCTTTGTTTAGAAATCCCCAACTTTACTTCTAGATAAGGTGTATCAAACATAGAATCTAAAAATTTCTTTTGATCTCCATTTACATCTTCCTGTTTTATGTTGTAATAATAAGTACGTCGTAAATCTCTTCCATTAGCAAGTTTATTAGCTAATTTATCAAAATGAACATTATGTCTTGAACAATTTTGCCCAAGTACATGATATAAATTTGAACCATCAACAAAAACCATAACTCTTTCTGAATTTCTATCGGAAGATTTTACCATTGATTTCGAAGGCATATTAACTCCATGTATACTAACAACATCACAGATATTCTACAACTAAGATTATTTAAACGAAGCTAATAAATGTTGTTAAGTAAAAAATAGTATTTAAAATAAATATGCTCCGTAATTAACATACCTGACAATTAATTATAGTGGATTTTAAAAAAATATTTATATATATTTTTTATACGTATTTAAAATAGATTTTGATTCGAACAATATATATTAACAATACAAAATTCACCTTATAAAAAATTACAACTCTTAGGAAACATAAACTTTTTAATGATTACAGTAGACACTCATCAACATTTTTGGGAAATAAATAGGTTCGATTATGACTGGATGCCAAAAAAATCACCTCTAAAAGAAGATATGATTCCGAACACACTAAAAAAACTTACAGAAACCTCAAATGTAAATTATACAGTAACTGTTCAGGCACACCAATCAATAGAAGAAACAAAATGGTTATTAGAACTCGCTAATAAAAACGAGTTTATTTCTGGTATTGTTGGATGGGTAGATCTAACAGACCCTAAAATAGGAAAAGTACTAGATTATTTACAAAAAGATCCATATTTTAAGGGCGTTAGACATCTTTGGCATGATGAAAAAGATGAAAAATGGATATTAAATTCTGGTGTTATAAATGGACTAAAAGAACTATCTAAAAGAAATTTAACTTTTGATTTTTTAGCTAGACCAAATCATATCAAATATATACCTCAAGTTTTTGACCTAGTTCCTAATCTAAAAGGTGTAATAGATCATATAGCAAAACCTGAAATAGCTAATAAAAAAATAGAACCATGGTTATCTGATCTTAGAAAAGTAGCTAATATAGAATCAATTTTTATAAAATTATCTGGAATGGTAACTGAAGCCGATCTAACAAAATGGACAATAGATGATCTTAGACCTTATGCTCATCACGTTTTGTCAATGTTTGGATATGACAGAATAATGATCGGTAGTGATTGGCCTGTATGTACGTTAGCAGCAGATTACGAAAAAGTTATTGAAACTGCTAGAAATTTAATTGGAAATTTAGATCAAAACTCTAAAAAGAAAATTCTTGGAGAAACAGCAAAAAAATTCTACGATTTAAAAATATAAAAATTACCTTTTAGGTTCTCCTGAACTCCATTTCCAATTATCAGGAGGCCAAATATTTTTACCCACTCTCCCACCTCCATCACGTGATGTATCATACCAATCCTTTACGGTTTCAGCCCATTCTTTTATATGTGGAGTACCTTTATGATAATCAAAAGCGGCAGGATTTACATAAACCTCATATAAATATAACTCAGTTGGGTCTTCAATATTTTGATATACATCAAATCTTAAACATCCTGGTTCTTCATTTGTTGAACCGACACCATCCAAGCTTACAGAATCGATAAATGCATCTACTTTATCTGCCTTAACATATTTAGGGACATGTATTACATGTAAACTTGAAGCGAAATATGTGTCATCTACAGCATCATCTTTATAAGAATCCCAACTAGCATCACCTAAAGGAAAAACTGGTTTGCAAAATGAAACTTCTGGGTCTCCATCTAACATATCTTTAGTGGCATCTCTCCATTTTTCAAAATGCGGATAAGTGGTATGAGCTTCAAAATCTAATTTACTATTATATATTTCACAAAAGGCAAAATTAGTAGGATCAGAATTGTCTTGTATAATATCAAATCTACGGCAGCCTGGTTCATTCATCACAGAACCTTTAGCATCACCTATAGATGACTCGATAAATTCTTGAATTTTATCTTCTTTTACTTTTAACCTAACCATTAAAATATACATAATTGAAATCTTTCTCTATAAAACTACTAAGTAATTATAAAAATGTTATCTGAAGTATATCCTTTATTTAACTAGATTCCTTATTAGAATTTAAATATTTACTGATTTTATTATTTTTTTGCAAAAAAAAGTATATTCCTAATAGTACTAAAAAGATTGTCGCCCAAGGTAATACTGCAGACAAAAATTGGTTCCTGATAAATGTTACACCATTTGAAATTGATAATGATAATTCAGAATTTATTATCTCTACGGTTTTAGGTTCGGTTATAAATGGAATCTCGGTTAATTTAATTATTTGAAAAATAATTTTATCAGGAGAAACAAAACCCCAAACCAATGTAAATAAAATTAAATAAAACAATATCCAAAACCCAATTATTGATAATGCCCATTTAATTTTTTTTCTTAATCCATTAACTGCAAGGAAAGAAATTAATAAAATTATTGGGATAAAAATCCATTGCAAATATGATAATGGAGATATTCTTTTTGTAATAGTTTTAACCGGTTCTAACATTTCCAAGTTATCTGAATCAAACTTAACCGGAATATCCTTTCTAACTAAGTCTATATTTTCTTTGAAGTTTTGATTATTTGAATCTAATAAAATCTCATAAAAATCTTGCTCAGAAAAAACTATTCCTTTTTTCATAATCCCCTTAATATCCTTAACTGATTTATCTATATCAGAATTCTTACCTCCAGAAATTTGAGATAGTGAAAATTTGAATGAGGTAGGTAAACTCTTCATCACAAAAGAAGTTACCTGAGTTTTAATAACTTCATGTAATGCAGAAGATATATTTTCGCGTAAATTTTCATCTTCAGGCAAACATTTAGGGAGATCAGGAGATTTTAGATTAATTGTAAATAAAGCTGCCAATCCACTACATTGTGGGAGATTTTCAACTCTTTGATCTAATCTATCAGATGTAACTATAATGAAATTTTCTATTGCTGCATCTCTTAAAGTTGTAATATCCACATCATATAGAAATTTTTCTTCATCACTATTTAAATGATCTATAAATGCATCAATAAATTTTCCTGATTCTTCTTTCATCCACTTATCAGATGCTTTACCTTTAATAGTCTTAATAATTTCTTCTCTAGAAAGACTAATTCCGTAATTAAAATTATTAGTAGATTTAATCATAGTTTTAGACATAGGTTCAATTATTTTTGTAAAAACAACAGTTCTAGCAGATTCATCCTTTTGTAGTTTGTCCTTAAACACTTCACCGATTAAATTTACCCGATCAGATACAGGAATATTAATATTGAAATCATCAGATTCTCCAGAAAAATAAAATGTTATTTCATTAACTCCATTAATCAGATTTTGTTCGAGCCAATCATTTGGCATTACAGTCTGGAAATAATTACTAAATTCTTCATCGGTAAAATTTATTCCAATCGAATTTGAAATTGTGGGTGAAAACTTATTATAAGAAATAGGAATAATAACATCTTGAGATAAACTTTGAACTAAATTGAGTTCATAAACTGCCTTCTCAAAAGAATCCCCTATTGAAGAAATCCTTTGACCAAACTTAAAATCTATTTCAAATTCATCAATATCGCCATTAATATATAAAGATAATTGTGTTACTAAATTTTCAGAAATTTCTGAAATATACTCTTCAGGCAAAAGATTTATAAATATATCATTTATAACCATAGACGAAGATTCATCTGGAATGAATTTCAAATAGATTGGTTGATCATTAATTTTTGCAACTTCAATTTCTTTCTTTACAATTTCATTAGATATTTCAGGCAAAATTACTTGATAAAAATTTTCTATGATTAATGTTTCATTTATAAATTGATTAAGAGTTTTTGAATTTTGAAAGAATGAAGTAGATTGTGAAATTATTAGACTAATAATAAAAAAAGGAGTAAAAATAAATATTAATAAAATAGCTATTATTTTTCTTATGGTTAACATCTAACCTCTACCTAAATAATCTTGAGATAATGGTAATATTATCGCCTCCAACATATTAGAACTTTTCGGCAGAGATGCCATTAATAAAGCTGTCTCACCAATTTCTTCAGGGTTTATTAGTGGTTCAGGTCCTTCATCACGTCCAGTTGAAGATCTACCATCGGATCTTCTTTCTACAGCAACATTTCCAGGATGTATAGAACTTACTGCTATTCCAAAATCTCTTCCTTCTAAAGCAGATGCTTGAGTTAAACCCCAAACAGCATGCTTACTTGTAGTATAAGGGACAGAATTATGCCTAGCTCTCTGTGCAGCTATAGATCCTATATTTATAATTTTACCTCCACCTTGATTTTTCATTATAGGAAAAGCTTGCCTTGTACATAAAAACATTCCAGTTACATTTACACTCATTACCCGATTCCATTGATCGAAAGTAATATCTTCCAAAACTCCTCCATCAAATGCTCCCGAATTATTAACAAGAATATCTAATCTTCCATATTTTTCTATAACTGAAGAAAATAAATTTTCTACTTCAGTTTCTTTAGTAACATCTGTTTTAATTGATAATATATCTGACTTGTTAGTATAAAGTTCTTTAACTACATTTTCTAATCTAGAAAGATCTCTAGCTGCAATTACTACATTGCACCCTTCTGATAAAAATTTTTCGGTGATAGCTTTACCAATTCCAGTAGCACCACCAGTTACTATAGCAACCTTACCTTTTAATTTATTCATTTAGATACCTCATTATTTTTTATTAGGTTTTGTCATAATTGCTGAAATTAAACCAATGAATGTAATAATTATCACAAAAAAATACGCTATTTCCCATCCTAATATAAATGCATCAGTTGTTTTTGGTATTTTCCCGACTTCAGATAATTCAACATCAAATCCTTTATAAATCATTACAAATGAAATAATTGAGGTAGCTAAAGCCTGTCCAATTACATTTCCAGTATTTCTAGTAAGATTAACAAATGCTCCTACAGATCCATATTTTTCCTTGGTCACAGAATTCATTGTAGCTAACTGATTTGGAGTAGCCCAAACTCCCATCGAAAAACCGTTGAATAATAATATTATTACAATCAATAATAAAGAAGTTTGAAGATTAAAATTAGCAATAAAAACACCCGTTATAATCGCTAATATGAAGCCAATAATAGTAAACCTCCTGTGCCCATAAATATCTGCCAATCTACCACCCATTTGCGCTCCTATGCCCATTCCTATGGCTGAACCTAACAATAATATTCCAACCATAGCTGGTTGTAAATTTCTAATATTTATCAAATAAACTGGCATCAATATAAAAAGTGATGAACGACCTATAAATCCTATAATTCTTGTGATTGAGGCATATCGAAAAACAGGATCAAAAAAAAGATTCAGATCAATAATTGGTGATTCGGATTTTCTTTGATTAATAATAAAAAGTGTTAAGAAAAACAAAAAGATAGAAAAATTTATCAAAGTAACTAAGTAAAATAATAACCCTTCAAAAGGATTATTCATTGATAAAACTAAAGAAAGCATAGCAATACCAGAAAAAATTGCTCCAATTAAATCGAATTTCTCATCTTTTAATTGATTTGAGCCTATTTTTGAATCATCTAGAATCAATAAACTCCAAATACAAGATATTGTAGCCATTATGAATATACATATAAACACAGCCTGCCATTCATAAAATTGTAAAATTAACCCTCCAGCAAAAGGACCTAATGCTCCACCTAAAGCTACAGCCGTAGATTGAGATCCTAAACCTTTCCCTCTCTCATTTTTTTTAAAAACTGAAACCACTATAGCTGTTCCTACCGATTGTGCCATAGCTCCACCTAATCCCATTACTACCCTAGAAAAAATTAAAAATATTATATTATTTGCTAGTATACACATCAAAGAACCAACTAAAAAAAATAATAATCCTGATGTTAAAATTAATTTCCTTCCAAGCAAATCAGAAAGTCTCCCAAATGGTAATAATACAGCAGTTACAGTGAGAGAATTTGCAATTACCACCCATGAAACAACTTGCAATGAACTACCAAAAAATCCAGAAATCGATGGTAATGCAACGGCAATCATACTCATGCTCATTACCATAGTAACTAATGACATACCGACTGCAGAAAAAGCCTTCCATTTATAGTCAATATTTAACATATAATTATAATTTTGATCTAACTTTATAAGCGGTAATAAATCCTATAAGAATAACTAAACCTAGAATAATAAAAGCAATCTTCCAACCAAAAAGAAAACTATCTACTAAAGAATCATTACCAGAATTAGCACTAATTTCACTTAATCCCACCTCATTGCCATTCATTAACATTATTCCTGTAATAATTGCTGTTGAAACTGCTTGTCCAATAGCTGTAGCAACATTTCTAACTTGATTTAAAAAAGCACTAAAAGTAGCATAATTATCCCTTGAAACATCACTAAGAGTAGCTCTCATATTGGGAGCCATAAATAAACCCATACCTAAACCATTAACAAATAAAACGAGCATTAATATATTGGTTTTTGTTTGGGCAGTGATAAATGCTAAAAATATTCCAGTAATAAAGATTAGTGATAATCCAAATAAAATAAACCTTTTTGTCCCGTATTTATCTGAGTATCTACCTGAAAAAAGAGATGAAACTACTACTCCGGCTGCAGTACTAAACAAAATTAACCCAGCATTAATAGGACTAAGTCCGAGAAAACTTTGAACAAAAATTGGTATCAAAAAAAATACAGCTGAATTCCCAATAAATCCACAAAGTCTTACCAAAGAAGAAAGAGAAAATGTTGAATTAGAAAAAATTCTTAAATCTATCATAGGATTTTTATACTTTAATTCCCACCTAATAAATAAATATAAAAAAATAATAGAAAATAAAAACAATGAAAATAATATAAATGATATCCAAGGAATTTTGAAAGGATTAGAAATAGTAACTATTAATAGTGTAAAAAATACAGCAGACAAAATAGCTCCTATCCAATCATAGTCAGATATAGAATATGATTTAGTCGAATCAATATTTCGTTTATCTAAAACTATATAAGATAAAATCAAACATCCAAAAGATAAAATCCCCATTATTACAAACATTCCACGCCACTCAAAAACAGGAATAAGTACTCCAGATAGTAATGGCCCGATACTACTTCCTAAACCGACAGTAGTAGTTATTATTCCTAATGCCTTACCTTTTTGTTGATCAGGGAAACTAGAAATTATTATCGCAAATGCTACAGCAGAACATATAGCATTTCCAATAGACATTAAAAATCTTCCAAAAAGTATGCTAGATAAACCTGGTGAAATAATAATAATAATAGAACCAATAATAAAAATTACTAATCCTATAATATGAAGTTTTTTTCTCCCATATACATCAGCTACTCTTCCCAAAGGAAGCATAAATGCACACATTGTCAAAGAAGAAATTATCACAACCCAAGCAACTGATCTTAATGTAATTGAAAGATCAGAAGCGATACTTGGAAGGGACATAGTAGTAACTACCATATCAAAAACAAATATAAACAAAGCTATCGCTGCAACTATAACAATTTTCCAGCGACTAAAAGATGAAGAATATAGTCCTATATTTGTGGTCAATAATAATTATTTGGATAGTAATATATACGTAATTGTATACTCAAAAAAAATCATATGGATAAATTAATGTCTAATAAAAATGAAATAAATATTTTAATTGCTAATGACCCTTTACCTTTAAGTTTTGTAATGTCAAAAAAGTGGCCAAGTGATACAAAAGTGAATTTCATAAAAACAGAGTATACTAATTACAAACCAGAACCTATAAAACTAAAAAATATTGATATTTTGATTGGTACTGATTTTACTTTGGAAATGTCTAAATATGCCAACAGACTTAAAGCTATATTCATCCCTGCAGCTGGTTATGAGAGAATAAATCCAGATGCTTTACCAGATGGAACGATTGTAGCAAATGCATATCATCATGAAGCTCCGATTTCAGAATGGGTAATGATGGTAGCTAGTGCACTTGATCATAGTTTAATTAAAAGTCATCTTACGTTTGCTAATGGTTCATGGAGTCAATGGCCTGCAAGACTTGGAGCTTACAGTGAACTATATAATAAAACTTTTGGAATAATAGGACTTGGTAATATTGGGATGAGAGTTGCTAAACTCGCCTTAGCATATGACATGAGAGTAATAGGAACAGGGAGAACTAAAAGAAATTCTATAAAAAATCAATCAGAAATTGAATATCATTACGGTAAAAAGGGAATAGATGAAGTTATGACAAGATCAGATTTTGTTCTAATTTCTACACCACTTAATAAAATGACTCAGGATTTAATTAATAAACGGGAACTAAAATTGATGAAAAAAACAGCATATATAATTAATGTAGCAAGAGGTCAAATTATCAATGAAGAATCTCTATATTATGCCCTAAAAAATCGTACTATTGCAGGTGCTGCAATAGATACGTGGTACATATATCCTGAAGGTAAAAAAGATGAACCTAGGCCTTCAAGATTCCCTTTCTGGGAACTAGATAATTTAATTATGACACCACATCATTCAGGAGCTACTATTGGAACAATGAAGAGAAGGTATACTACAGTTGCTGAAAATATTGATAGATTTGTTACAAAAAAACCTATCCTGAATGTTATAGAAAATATATCGAAGAATTAACTAATTCTTTTTTCAATAATCTTATATAAAAGGATTCCAGTCGAAACTGAGACATTTAAAGAAGAAATCTTCCCTTTCATAGGTAAAGAAACTAAATAATCACAATTTTTCTTTACCATTTTTGATAATCCTTCATTTTCTGAACCTGCAACAATTAAGGTAGGAAATGAATAATCTACATCTTTATAATTAGAATTACCATCGGAATCTAAGCCTATAACAATAAATCCTCGTTCTTTTAAGTTTAGAATTACAGAATTTAAATTTGTGACTCTAGATACTAAAATATGTTCTAGAGCTCCAGAAGAGGCCTTCATAGAACCAGGGGAAATACTTGCAGACCTTCTCAATGGTATTATTAAACCATGTGCCCCAGATGCATCGACATTCCTAGCAACTGCACCAAAATTTTGAGGATCCTGTACATTATCCAACATTACTATAAGAGGTAATTCAGATTTACTCGAAGCAAGATCTAAAATTTCATCTACATCTGAATATATTGGATCAGGAACTACAGCAACAACACCTTGATGTTTTTTTGTATGAGCCTGTTTTTCTAAATTTCTCTTGCTCAATAATTCAATTTGTATATTTCTATTCTCTGCTAATTTCTTAATTTCTATTAATTGAGAACCTAACTCAATAGATTCATCAATTAATAATTTCTTGATTTCTCGGTCTGATCTAATAGTCTCAAGTACTGATCTTCTACCTTCGACAGTAGCAATATGTAACTTTTTTGCCTTACTATATCGAGACATGAATATATCCTACTAATCTAGCCGTTAAATACAACATCATCATAATCATAACGACTTTTTATAAGGTTAGAAAATTCAAATACATCTAAGGCTTTTTCGTATAATTCCGGCTCTATTTTTATATCTTTATCCCATGTACCAAGTTTTTGATAGAATTCTATAGCTTTAGAGATAGATTCTATAGAAATGTTAGGGAAATAATCTCTTTCTATTTCAGCTACCTCAAATGGTTCTGCTGTATTTACCCATTCACGTGCCTTCGCATAAGCTTCAATAAATTTATAATATATATCTGATCTAACCCAATCCCAACTACAAATCAGACTACTGAATGCTACTGGACCAATAACTTGACCTACAGATCCTAAAATTTTACCTTTATTTTCATACTCGAGTTGTTGGGGATAAGCTCCCTGCTCATGAAAAAAATCTGCAATCCCATCATCCCATTGTTTCATCATTTCCTCCCCTCCATTTGAAAAAATCTTATCAACTCTATCTAAATCAATTCCTTTTTTTGATAAAGCATATCTAAGCATTGCTTCAGGTTGTCCACCATGCACGAACAAAAATTTTCCTTTGGTTATTTCATTCCAACTAAAAAAATCTAACTCTTTTCTACCTAAAATAAAAAAACCATCATAAGAATTTATTTGAGCAAAATGTGTTACCGGAGGTTTTTGGATATTCTCCAAATAAGACCAACTACCCGATACTGCTGCTTGACCTATATCCATATTCCCATTACCTACTTCTTCAATAGTATTACCTTTGTCTGCGATATGATAACTAGCTGAAATTCCATATTGATCAAGGAAATTCCCACTTATAGTAGCAATTAATGGACTATAAAAAGCAGAATGACGAGAAACCATGATTTTTAGATGTGTCATAATTACCCCCAATAAATTCTAAAATATTTAACAATAAAATTATAATCTCAACAAATACTTAACAAACTAAATAATTGTATTAATATAAAAACAAATAGTATTATCATAATAATCTATAGGAAGGAAAAAATATGTCAAAAAAAACAGCTTTGGTTACTGGTGGAGCTGGTTTTGTAGGTAGTCATATTGCTGATTACTTGAAAAACGAAGGATGGAACGTAGTAGTTGCTGACAACCTATCAACAGGTAAAGAATCAAATATTTCAGACGATATTGATTTAGAACTTATAGATCTAACAACTGGGGATATCAACAAATTAACTAAACTAATTAAACCTAATTCAATTTTCCATACTGCAGCACAAGTAAGTGTTTCTAAATCTACAAAATTAGCTTCTTTTGATGCAGAACAGAACATAGTAGTTACAATTAAAATATTAGAAGCATTATCCACCGTAGGAAAAGGAAATGAATCCTTTTTATTTATTTCTACAGGTGGAGCGATCTATGGCAATACAAAAACTATCCCTGCTAATGAATCCTTAATTCCAAAACCTGAATCTCCATATGCAATCTCAAAATTTTCTTCAGAAAATTATATTAAATACTTTAGAAAAAATCATAAAATAAAAACATCCATTGTCAGGCCAGCTAATATATATGGGCCTCGCCAAGATCCTAATGGTGAGGCAGGAGTAATAGCAATATTTATAAATTCTATGTTAAATAATAAAAATATAAATATTTTTGGAGATGGTGAAAATATAAGAGATTACATATATATTACTGATCTAGTAAAAGGTTGTATTTTAGCATCTGAATTATATTTACCATATCCTATTAATTTAGGAACAGAAAAAGGCACATCAGTTTTAGAAATATTTAATACGTTATCAAAATACTGTAAATACAAATTGAATCCTGTTTTTTTGGATAAGAGACCGGGAGATATAGATAAAATTATATTAGATATTAATAAAGCTAAGAACCTCTTAAAATGGTCTCCAGATATTATATTAGAGGATGGATTAAAGAGAACTATTGATTGGTTTGTAAAAAATAATTAACTGGTCATTTTATCCTTTATTAGATCTTCTAATCCAGCCCATCCTAATAAAGCACATTTAATTCTTACGGGAAATTTTTTCACACCTTCTAAAGCTTCAATATCTCCTAAGGAATCTCTATCTTCTTCAGAAATATCTTCATCTTTCATCATTTTTCTTACATTAGTTATTAAAATTAAAATCTGATCTTTATTTAAATTTTGAATACTTTCAGCCAATAAAGAACCTGAGCTCTGGCTTATAGCACATCCATTTCCAGAAATTGATAAATCGTCAACAATACCCTCATTTATTTTCAATTGTATAAATAACTCATCACCACAAAAAGGATTATTTACATTGATTTCAAAATCAGAATTTTCAATTTTTTCTGATTTTCTAGGATTCCTATAATGATCTAAAATTATGCTTTCATACATCTCATTCAAATCATCTAACCCTGATAATCCTCCCATATTCATGAAAAGTATTCCTCTACTTCATTAAGAGCTTCAAAAAAACTATCTATTTCTTCAATAGAATTATAAATATAAAAACTTATTCGTGCTGCTGCGGAGGTATCATAGCTTCTTATTAGTGGCATAGCACAATGATGTCCAGTTCTAATAGCAATGCCTTTTTGATCTAAAAAAGTTCCAATATCATGTGGATGTATCTTATCATGTATGAAAGAAATAACTCCACCTCGTAAATGTGAGAAATTATCACCTAAAACAGTAAATTTATCATAACTAGAAAATTTATTTAAGGCATATTTCGATAGTTCTAATTCATGGTTCCAAATATTTTCCATGCCTATATTACTTAAATAATCTGCTGCAACTCCAGTAGCAATAGCATCCGCGATATTAGGTGTACCAGCTTCAAATTTATATGGTAATTGGTTCCATTTAGCATCATCATAAGAAACTTCAATAATCATATCTCCACCAAAAAGAAATGGTTGCATATCTAACAATAATTCTTTTTTACCATATAACACTCCAATTCCAGTTGGGCCCATCATTTTGTGTGCAGAAAAAGTTAAAAAGTCTATATCTAAATCTGATACATCGACAGGCATATGAGGTACTGATTGAGCACCATCAACAATAATTTTAGTGTTTGTTCCACTAATGAGTTCAGTAATTTGCTCAATTGGAATGACATATCCTAATACATTAGACATATGTGTAATAGAAATTAAACTGGTATTAACATCAAAAATATTCTTTAATTCATTAATATTAAAACCATCAGTAATATCTAAAAAACGTAATTCACAACCTGTCTTTTTAGAAACCTGTTGCCAAGTTACCAAATTAGAATGATGTTCAGCATTTGTAATGATTATATTGTTATCTTCAGATATATTATTTATAGCCCACGAAGTTGCAATTAAATTCAAAGATTCTGTTGTATTTCTCGTCCAAATAATACAATCAGTTGGTGCATTAATTAATTTTGCTACTTTGTTTCTTCCCTCTTCATATGCATCTGTAGCCTTCATGGAAAGGGTATGTACACCCCGATGAACGTTAGAATTATAATTTGTATAATAATCTGATATTGAATCAATTACCTTTTTAGGTTTTTGTGAAGTAGCTGCGTTGTCAAAATAAATTAAATTTTGACCATTTACTTTGCTATCCAATATAGGAAAATCTTTTCGGATATTATCGAAATTTATCATCCTAAAATGTCCCAATTGTATCTGATTGGTCTCTTAATACTGGAATAAGATCATCAATAAAATTGGAAATGTAATTTCTTAAATCCTTTGGTTTAAATCTATTAATCATTTCTTCTGCAAATCCCTTAATCAAAATAACTTTGGCTGTTTCTAAATCTAAACCTCTACTCTGAAGATAGAAAAGGGTATCCATATCTATATTTCCTGCAGTAGCTCCATGAGCACAAGTGACATCATCGGCATATATCTCTAATGAAGGCTTGGTGTAAACTTCTGAATTTCTTGAGAGTAATAAATTTAAATCTTTCTGATCAGCATCAGATTGTTGTGCATCTTTATCAACCAAAATTTTTCCACTAAATACTGCTTTAGAATTTCCAGAAAGAATTCCTTTATAATACTGTTTGGAAGTGCAATTAGGCTTTGAATGTGTAGTACTTATTTCACTGTCTTGCTGTTGATCACCATTACTAATATAAAGTCCGTATAAGCCGCACTCTGCTTCTGGGGCATCAAAAAGTACATGAATATCATTTCTACCTATTTTTGCTCCAGTTGAAAAAGAAGTTGAGAAAAAATTTGAATTACTTTTTTGTAAAATTCTAGTGCTAGCTATATTAAATGAATATGGATTTTCAATCTGTACTCTGAAATGTTCAATTCTTGAGTTTTTTGATTGAACAATTTCCAACACTGGAAGTGTTAGATTGACACTATTAGATAAATTAATATAATTTTCAATTAATTTTAATTCGGAATTTTCTCCACATTTCAAAAAAACCCTTGGAAACGTAATAAGATTTTTAGAAAAATTAGAGTTAACAAAAGTTATATTTAAATCTTTTTGTACAATAACATTATCTGGAATTTCAATTAGTATACCTTCAGAAAAAAATGCCGTATTCAATGCAGTAAATGGGCTAGAATCAGGCTTAGCTAAGGTTGCAAATTCATCTGGTAAGTTAATTGAATCTATCTTAGAAATTATTATCTCCTTGTTAGAAATGAAATTTTGGTTTGAAATCTTACCGTCAATAAAAATTATATTCTGCCAATCTGAAGAGATTGGTATCAATTTATTAATTTCTTTAATATCAGAATTCGATTGATTTAAATTGAAATTAATTTCAGATATCGGATTTAAATTTGTATATTTCCATTCTTCATTACCTCTTCGATGAAGAGGTAAACCTGTAGATAAAAAATAATCCCAAGCAATATTCTTTATTTCTTGAATTTTTTGATCAGTATAAGATTTTTTTTCAATTTTATTATAGAGCTGGTCAAATTGTTGCACAGATTTTGGAAAAAAATTGTCCGCCATAAAATATATCCTACGTAATATACGATTTATATCCAGAATTTTCAATTTCTAAAGCTAATTCTGACCTACCAGATTTTACAATTTCTCCACCAATAAGCACATGTACAAAATCCGGTTTAACGTAATTTAATAATCTCTGATAATGTGTAACAATCAGAAAAGATCTTTCCTCAGATCTCATTGAATTTATTCCTTCAGATACTACTTTTAATGCATCAATGTCTAACCCCGAATCAGTCTCATCCATAATAGCTAGTTTAGGTTTTAAAATTTTAAGCTGCAATATCTCATTACGTTTCTTTTCACCACCAGAAAAACCTTCATTTAAAGATCTTTTAATAAGATCAGATTTAATCCCTACCTCTTCTACATTTTTTTCGAAGATTTTATTAAATTCTCTTACGGAAATCTTTTCCTGATCCAAAGCTTCATATTTGGAATCTAGCGAAGCTTTAAGGAACTGCCAAGGTCTTACCCCAGGAACTTCAACAGGATATTGAAATGCTAAAAACATCCCCAAATGAGATCTTTTATCTGTAGGTAATTCATTAATTAATTTATTGTCAAATTTTATTTCACCTTCAGTTATCTCGTAATCTGGTCTTCCCATTAGTAAATTTGCTAACGTACTTTTACCGCTACCATTTGGTCCCATAATGACATGAACTTCCCCTGGAGAAATTGATAAATTTACACCATTAAGAATTTTTATATTACTATCATCTGTAACAGAAGAATGAAGGTTTTTAATTTCTAACATTTTAATTTAGCCAACAGCACCTTCTAAAGACACTTTCAATAATTGAGATGCTTCTACAGCAAATTCAAAAGGAAGTTCTTTAATTACATCTCTACTCCAACCAGTAATTATCATATGATGAGCTTCTTCTTCAGAAAGACCCCTAGACATTAAATAAAATAATTGGTCATCAGAAACTTTAGATGTAGATGCTTCATGCTCTAATTTTGCTGTAGGATTTTTAACTTCAATGTATGGTACAGTATGTGCTCCACATTTATCACCTATCAATAAGGAATCACATTGGGTATGATTAGTAGCATTTTCAGCCTTTGGTAAAATTTGTACGCTACCTCTATAGGTATTATTACCTTTACCTGCAGAAATCCCTTTAGAAACTATAGTAGATTTAGTATTTTTACCTATATGAATCATTTTTGTTCCAGTATCTGCTTGTTGATAATTATTTGCCAATGCCACAGAAAAAAATTCTCCTACAGAATTATCACCTTTAAGTATTACGCTTGGATATTTCCAGGTAATTGCAGAACCAGTTTCAACTTGAGTCCAAGAAATCTTTGCTGATTTTTCTGCTCTACCGCGTTTAGTGACAAAATTATATACTCCTCCCTCTCCATCTTTAGTTCCTGGAAACCAATTTTGAATAGTAGAATATTTTATTTCAGAATCTTCTAATGCCACAAGTTCAACCACAGCTGCATGTAATTGGCTACTTTTTCTCATAGGAGCTGTACATCCTTCAAGATAAGAAACATAAGAATCTTTATCTGCGACTATCAGTGTTCTTTCAAATTGACCACTTCCTTCTGTATTTATTCTGAAATAAGTCATTAGTTCCATCGGACATTTAACACCAGGAGGAATATAAGCAAAAGATCCATCACTAAATACAGCTGAATTTAATGCAGAATAAAAATTATCAGTATATGGCACCACAGATCCTAAATATTTTTTTATTAAATCTGGATGATTTTTTACTGCTTCTGTAAAAGAACAGAAAATTATACCCAGTTCGGCTAATTTATCGGCAAAAGTGGTAGCAACAGATACAGAATCAAAAACCGCATCAACAGCTACTCCAGCTAATTTCTCTCTTTCATGAAGTGGGATACCTAGTTTATCGAAAGCTTCCAACATTTCTGGATCTACATCATCTAAAGACTCTGGAGATTTTTCTGATGAAACTGGAGCTGCATAATAATAAATATCTTGAAAATCAATTCCAGGATAATTTATCATAGACCATTTTGGTTCTTCTTTTTTACTTTCTAAATCGGTCCAATAATTGTATGCTTTAAGACGCCAATCAAGTAACCACTTAGGCTCATTTTTTTTTGATGAAATTAATCTAACTATATCTTCATTAAGTCCTTTCGGAGCTAGCTCTGTATCTACATTAGTTGAGAATCCCCATTTATAGTCTTTATTTGACAAATCAGTAGTTCTAGAAATAGTATTTTTTTGATTCATAATGAGTAATATATAAATAAATTTATTAGTATTTTAATTTTATACCAAAAAATGTAAATTATTAATAAATAAAATTGAAAATCAATATAAATTCTATAATAATTTTATTTATTTTTTTGAGGTTTAAATATACTAGTATTATATATTTATTTTTTACATTGGAGAAAAATTTGGAATACGAAGCTGTAATAGGCCTTGAAACACATGTTCAATTAGATACTGAAACAAAAATGTTCAGCTCTTGTAGTAATAATTATCAATCTGCAGAACCAAATACAGTTGTCGATCCAGTTACTTTAGCTTTGCCAGGTACATTACCTGTAGTAAATAAAAAAGCAATTGAGGATGCAATTGCAATAGGACTATCTTTAAATTGTTCAATAAGAGAAATAACAAAATTTGATAGAAAACAGTATACTTATCCTGACCTTATGAAGGGTTATCAAATTTCTCAGTTTGATCAACCTATATGCTATAACGGATATATTGATTTACCAAACAATCAAATTACCCGAGTTAGAATCAATAGAGTTCATATGGAAGAAGATGTTGCAAAATTAATTCATGAATATGGAGTGGATGGAGAACCTACTCATACTTTAATTGACGTAAATAGATCTGGAGTCCCATTAATGGAAATTGTAACTGAACCTGATATGAATACTTCAGAAGAAGTTGAACTATATATTTCATCATTACAAAAAATAATTAGATACCTTGAAGTAGGAACCGCAAATATGGAAGAAGCATCATTTAGATGTGATGCTAATATTAGTGTAAGAAAAAAAGGGAAAAAAAAATTAACGACCAAGGTCGAAATTAAAAATATGAACAGAATTAAAGCTGTAACTAGAGCAATTGAATTCGAAATATCTAGACAAATAAAAGAGATAGAATCTGGAGGTAAAATTGTACAAGAAACTAGAGGATGGAATGATCATAAAGGAATAACTGTTTCGCAAAGAAGCAAAGAAGAAGCTAATGATTATAGATATTTTCCTGAACCCGATATACCTCCATTAAAAATTTATAATTCAACAATAGAAAAAGTTAAGTCAAAATTACCTGAGTTACCGTTACAAAAAAAATCAAGATTCATAAAAGAGTATAAACTCTCAGATTATGATACTGAACTTCTTACTTCTTCAAAAAATGTTGCTGAATACTTCGAAAAAACAATTACTAATATAAATATAGAAAATGAAGATTATAAGCAACGATATGCTAAAGAAACAGCAAATTGGGTAAATGGTGAAATTTTTAGATATTTAAAAGAAAATAAAGTATCAGATATCCAATCTTTTCCAATATCCCCTCAAAATTTATCTATCCTAATAGAAAAAATAATAACAAAAAAAATAAATAATAACTCTGCAAAAAAAATTTTTGAAATAATGTTAAAAAATAACGAGAATCCAGAAAAAATAATTGATAAATTAAATTTAGTAATAGTCAAAGATGATAATAAACTAAACTCTATTATAAACGAAATAATCAGTAACAATCCTTCAGCAGTAGAAGATTATAATAATGGTAAAGAAAATGCTCTAAAATTTCTAATGGGACAACTAATGAAACAAACAAAAGGCCAAGCAGATCCTAATCAATCAATAAAATTAATCCGTTCAAAACTTGATCAATGATATCATTTAAGTGCTAAAATTTTTTTAATGGATAAAATAATAATATGCAAACTACTTTTAATTTCGTACTTATAGTAATAGCTATCATCACCATAGTTGTTTTACTTTTACAAGCCAGAGGTACTGGTGGTAACTTGTTTGGGGAAGCAGAAACCACTTTTAGATCACGTCGAGGTATCGAACAATTTTTATTTAGGTTTACTATTATTTTGGCTATATTATTTGTTGTAGTAGCGATACTAAACGTGAGATTTAGTGGATAGTTATATCCTTTCCCACGTTGTCCCTTCAGGGGAATCTGAAATCTGAACACCTAAGCTCTGAAGTTTATCCCTCAATCGATCAGATTCTTCAAAAAGTTTGTTACTCCTAGCATCATTTCTTAAATCAATTAATTCTTCTATATCCTTCTCAGATATTTGAATGTTTTT
The DNA here is from genome assembly GCA_002718415.1 of Chloroflexota bacterium. GTDB lineage: Bacteria > Chloroflexota > Dehalococcoidia > Lucifugimonadales > Lucifugimonadaceae. The sequence continues at coordinate 72,456 of PBEM01000009.1, read as the reverse complement.
TTTCGATGGTTTAAGGTCAAAACCCAATAATTTTGAATATTTTTTTAGTGCTTTTATAAGATCTATTACATTATCTTTATTGTCTCTACCTCTAAAAATAGCTCTAGCTAGATCAAATAAAGTTGCGATAGCTGCAGGAGTACCTAAATCATCATTCATAGACTGAATAAATTTATCAATATAAGTTTGCGAAGAAATAGGTTGTTTATCTTGATTAGATTCAATATCAATAGCATTTCTTAATCTACTAATAGATTTTTCGGAAGAAATTATATGATTTTCATCTAAATTTAAAGGTTTACGATAATGGCTCTGCAATACCCACAAACGAATTGCATCAGATGTATATTTTTTTAATGCTACTTCAACATCAAAGACATTCCCCAAAGATTTACTCATCTTATCTCCATCCATTTGTACTAATCCATTATGAACCCAAAATCTAGCAAAAGAATTTACACCTAAAGCAGCTTCACTTTGAGCAATTTCATTTTCATGATGAGGAAAAACTAAATCTTGCCCACCTCCATGTATATCAATTTGTTCACCAAGATGATGCAATACCATTGCTGAACATTCTATATGCCAACCTGGTCTACCATTACCCCATGGGCTATCCCAAAAAGGTTCTCCAGGTTTTGCCGATTTCCATAATACAAAATCCGCAAAATTTATTTTATTTTCATCTACATCAAATCTTGTTGCTTCTAGCATTTCATCTACATTTCTATGACTTAACTTACCATAGTCTTTAAATTTTTTAACTGAAAAATATACTGAACCTCCTGATTCATAAGCATATTCACGTTCAATTAAATTAGAAATTATACCTATTATTTCTTTAATTTCATTAGTAGCTCTAGGATAGTGATTAGCCCTCTTTATATTGAGCTTATCCATAACATCAAAATAAGCTTTAATATTTTTTTCTGAAACTTGATTTGAATCTAAAGAATCTTTATTTGCTCTATCGATTATTTTGTCATCAATATCAGTAAAATTTTGCACACGATTTACAGTAAAACCTAAGTACTCCAAATATCTGTGAAATGTATCAAAAATTATATAACTCATAGCATGCCCTATATGAGGTTTATCATAGGTAGTAACACCACATACATACATATTTACACTATTATTAGTAGCTGTAAAATCTTCCTTCTTTCTAGTGAGACTATTATAAATTTTCATATTTAATTTTCATATTTCTATATAGTGTAGCTGTTGATTGAGCTAAGATACCTTCACTATTACCAGATTCTCCAACTTCATCTGTAGAGGTAATTTTAACATTAACATTAACTAAAGATGAATCAATCAAAAATTTAATATTATCCTCCATTTTAAGAGCAAATTCCTTCAACCTAGGTTTCTCGGCAATTATAGTAGCATCAATATTGTTTATATTCCAACCATTATTTTTTACTAATTCAACTGATTTCTTAATAAAAAAACTTGAATTCAAATCCTTATATCTTGAATCTGTAGATGGAAAATATCTCCCCAAATCTCCAAGTGATGCGCCTCCTAAAATAGCATTAGAAATAGAATGCAAAAGAACATCTCCATCTGAGTGTCCTTTGAGATGATATCCAAAATCTATTTTAATACCTCCCAAAATTAACGGCCCACCTTTTTCAAATTTATGGCCATCAAAACCATTACCGTTTGACCATTCATATTGACCTTCACCTAATAGATATGAGATATAATTCAAGTCATTAGTATTAGTAATCTTTATATTTTTTTGATCCCCTAGAAAAGTAGATACGATACCTCCTGAAATTTCTATTAGCATAGAATCATCAGTAATTTCTTGATTAACCATTTCAAAAGCTGAAGATAAATTCCCAAGAGAAAAAATTTGTGGAGTCTGAGAGAAAAATATTTCATCTCTATTAAGAGTATTTTGTACTAAATTATTTGAAATTTTTTTTACTGTATCTTTTGAAGGTATTACAGGAATTGCTGCACCTATATTGCTGGCTAATTTTAGACCTTTTTCTAAAATAGATTGCGATATTAATGGACGGGCAACATCATGTATAGCGATATATTCAGGTTTCTTTTTTAAACTATTTATATAATCTATAGCTTTTTTTACTGAATCTTGCCTTCGATCACCTCCAATAATTAACTTAATTTTAGATAATCCTTTTTCTTGTAAATAATTTCCTAAACTGTCTATATTTTTTTTTGATGTGACAATAACAAAATCACTAACCAAATCTGATTGGTGAAAAAAATCAACACTATAAGAAATTACTGGTTTCCCATTAAGTTCTGCCCATATTTTATCAACCCCGTTCATTCTTTCACTTGAGCCTGCAGCTAAAAGTATCCCGTAAACTTTTATAGAATTTTTCATATAGTAATCCAATTATTCATTTGATTAATTATAAATTAACTAACAATAATTGATTCAAGATTATCTAAGTAATTGTTAAAGAATCTTTTTTCAATCCAATAGAGATTAAATCCCCTTTAGAATATCTTCCTGAAAGAATTTCTTTTGATATAGGGTTTTCAATATATTTCTGTATAGCTCTTTTTAATGGTCTAGCTCCATACATACGATCAAAACCTTTTTTCGCTAGCCAATCTTTAGCACTATTAGAAATTTTTATAGATATCTCCATATCTTTGATCCTGTCATTAAATTCAGATAAAAATTTTTCTACAATCATTTTTATATCATCTGAATTTAATGAATCGAAAATTATATATTCATCTATACGATTTAAAAATTCTGGTCTAAAATGTCTTTTTAATGCATCTTCCACATTAGTTCTGATTCGAACATCATCAACATCAGATTTATTAAAACCAAATGATTCTTTTGCAACACCTTCGGAACCTAAATTACTTGTCATAATAATGATGCAATTACTAAAATCAACAGTTCTCCCATGACCATCAGTTAAACGTCCATCATCTAATACCTGTAAGAGTACGTTGAAAATCTCAGGATGGGCTTTTTCAATCTCATCAAATAAGATTACAGAAAATGGTCTTCTTCTAACTTGTTCAGTTAGTTGACCTGCATCATCATAACCGACATACCCTGGAGGTGAACCGATTAATCTCGAAACATTATGACTTTCTTGATACTCAGACATGTCCACTCTAATCATGTTATTTTCATCATCAAACATAAATTCTGCAAGTGCTCTTGCTAATTCTGTTTTACCTACCCCTGTAGGTCCTAAAAAAATAAAACTCCCTACAGGTCTTTTTGGATCTTTTATACCTGCACGAGTGCGTCTAACAGAATCTGACAAGGAAGAAACTGCATGATTTTGACCTATAACTCTAGTATGCAATCTCTTTTCTAAATTAAGAAATTTTTCTACCTCTCCTTCTAATAACCTTCTTACAGGAATGCCAGTTTTCTCTTCAATTAAAACAGCTATATCTTTATCTCTAACGGTATCTGAAACCTCGTGTTCTGTTTGCCAATTCTTAAGTAAATTATTTAATTTATCTTTTTCTCTTATATGTTCAGTTTTTAAGTTTGCAGCTATTTCATAATCATTTCTAGATGATGCTGCCTGCTCTTGATCTTTGATATTACTAATAGAATCTCTTAAATCCTTAATTTCTTTAGGCATAGAATCATTTTCTATACGTAACTTTGCTGCAGCTTCATCAATTAAATCAATAGCTTTATCAGGAAGATAACGATCAAAAATGTATCTTGAAGATAATTTTATTGCAGAAGATATTGCTTCGTCTGAAATATTTAAACCATGGTGTTTCTCATAACGAGGCTTTAATGTCTTTATCATTAAATTTGCAACATCATTATCTGGTTCTTCAACATAAATTGGAGAAAATCTTCTTTCTAATGCAGAATCGGATTCTATAAATTTCCTATACTCATCTTGAGTCGTAGCACCCAGTGTTTGTAGTTCTCCTCTAGCTAATGCTGGCTTCATCATATTACTTGCATCCAAAGAACTCCCATCCCCTCTACCTGCCCCAACAATAGTGTGTATTTCATCTATAAAGAGAACTATCTCTCCAGCTGCTTGTTTTATTTCATCTAATACAGCTGTTAATCTTTCTTCAAATTCTCCTCTGAATTTTGATCCAGCTAAAAATGAACCCATATCAAGAGATATTACTTTTCTCCCTTTTAAGTTATCAGGAACATCTCCATTAATTATCATATGTGCTAATCCTTCGGCAATAGCTGTTTTACCTACTCCAGCATCTCCAATTAGTACAGGATTATTCTTAGTTCTTCTAGTAAGAGTTTGCATAACCCTTTTGATTTCAGAATGTCTTCCAATAGCAGGGTCGAGTTTACCTGAAGAAGCTAGTTCTGTTAGATCAATACTATATTTACTCAATGCCTTATACTTACTTTCTGCATTTTGATCTGTAACTCTAGAGGATCCTCGGACTGATAAAACAGAATTATAAATATTAGTCTGATTTATGTTATGTTTATGAAAAATATCAGCTATTCCTCCATCAATAAATTTAGTCATAGCAATTAATAAATGTTCAGCACTGATAAATTCATCTTTGAGCCTTTGTTTTTCATCATTAGCATTATTTTTCAATGTAATAACTCTATTATTAAATTGAATTGTAATTGTCTGCTCAGGATTAAATTTTTGAAAACGCGAAATCACATCTCTAGCATCTCTTTTTATTTGATCAGGATTAGCACCAAAATGTTCAAAGATTTTTTTCACTAAAGAATCATTAACATCGATTAATCCAACTAAAATATTTTCAATATCTACATAAGTTCGATTTTCTATAGCTTCTTGAGCAGCTATTTGTATAGCATTAATTACTTGTTCAGTAGAATTGGTATTGTCAAACAAATTTATATTCATAAGATTTTCTCCATTAAAATTTCAATAATCCAAAAGTGATTCATTCTTTTTATGTAATTTAATCAGCTCTAATTTTAATTTTTTATTTTCTTCCTCAAGTAAACTAATTTGCCTATAGGCTTTTTTCATTACTTCCACTCCTGCTCTATTTAGCCCCAATACTTCAATCCATTCTCTAATTTTTTGTATGTTTTCAACCTCAACCTGAGAATAATATCTTCTACCACCCACTGATCTACTAGGAATAACCAATCCCCATCTCTCGTAATTTCTAATAGTTTGTTGATGTACACCTATAATTCGAGAGACAACTCCAATAGCATAAACAGGTTCATTTTCTCCATGCATCACTGCAGATTATCCTTCCTTTTATCTTTCATCTTTTTAAGCTCTTTTAGTTCTTTATCTGTAAAATCTCTAGGTAATGAAATTTCTACTTGTACGTACATATCACCTCTAGAATCACTATCCATTAACTTCATACCTTTACCGGTTATTCGAAACTTTTTTCCATTTGGAGTCCCCGGAGGAACAAAAAGTGAAATTTTACCATCTATAGTAGGGATTTCAATATCTGAACCAAAAATTGCATCAAACATAGAAATATTAAGTTTAAATTTCAGATTATTAGCTTGAACTTGAAAATTAAGATGCCTCTTTATTTTAACCTTAACATCTATCACTCCTGAAGAAGTATTAAGTCTAATAGTTTTACCGTCAGTTATTCCATGAGGTATTTTAATCTCGATAGTCTTATTTCCAGAATGGTTATCTCTTAAAGTCAATCTTCTCTGAGTCCCATAAAAAGCTTCTTCAAGAGTAATTTCAACAGTTACTTCATTCACTCTAGGCTTAGATTTTGAACCTGAAAAAATATCTCCAAAGGGATTTTGATTTGTAAAGGAATGGTTGAAAAAATCATTTACACCAGAAAAGTTACTGTTACTATACCCTGCTTTCCTTAATTCCTCGGCATGTTTCCAGTTGTCTCCAAATTGGTCATAATCTCTACGATTATTTTTATCTGAAAGAACATCATAAGCATCATTAATTTTTTTAAAATTCTCAGATGCAGATTTGTCATTATGATTCAAATCTGGATGTAATTCTCTGGCTAACTCACGATAGCGTTTTTTTATTTCAGAATCAGTAGCATTTTTAGAAACGCCAAGAGTTTCATAATGTCCCACAAATACCTCAAATATAAAATCATTTTATAATTATATATATATTATCATACTAATATTTATTTACAATAATGTTATAAAGTTTAATGATAAGTAAATATTAATTATAAAATTAATATTCAAAAACTTTTTTTAGTTAATATATAAAACTAAGCAACTTTTTTATCATATATATATAGTTAGATATACTGATAAAAAATTAAAAAATCATAGTGAATAATAATTATAAAAAAACCTTCAATCTGCCCAATTGTTTCAATAAATATAATCAACAAATTGATCAAGGACTAAAAAAAGAACTACTACATAGAAAAAATCCTATTTACACTACTCATGAATATTATATGGGCTGGAATTCTCTAGGTGGAAAATATGAAAATCATATAGGGAAGAGATTTAGACCCACATTACTTTTATTATCTTCTGATTGTGTGAATGGTAATCCTAATATAGCTATTAATCTTGCTACTGCACTAGAATATATTCATAATTTTTCCCTAATTCATGATGACCTAGAAGATAGAGATAAATTTCGACATCATAGACCTACAGTTTGGGCAATTTGGGGAGACAGTAAAGCTATTATTTCAGGAAATGGAATGTTGAAAATTTCTGACGAAATAATGGGAAAAATTATTTCTAATGAAATTAGTAAAGAATTCGCAATTGAGTTACAAAAAGAAATTACACTAAGTTATTTAAAAATGATGGAGGGTCAATATTTGGATATAGCATATGAAAATACACTAACAGTATCCATTGATCAGTACCTTAGAATGATAGAACTTAAAACTGGAGCATTGATAGAATCTGCAATGTACCTTGGTAGCATGACAAACTTGCAACAAATTCAATCTAAAATATCCGAACATATGCGAATTATAGGTCATGAAATAGGTAGAATTTATCAAATTAGAGATGATATTTTAGGTGTTTGGGGAACTAATAAGACAGGAAAACCGGTAGGTGCAGATTTATTAAGAAAAAAAAAATCTTTACCAGCTGTACATGCACTCAATACTGAATCTTCAAAAATAAGAAATAAGATGAAGTCTTTATTTTCTTCAGATAAAATCAATCAAACAAAAGTTAACAATATACTTGAAATTATGGAAGATATAGATACATTTAAATTTTGCCAATCAATGGCTGAATCACATTGGTATAAAGCAAAAGAAATAATTTCAACTTTAGATCTCAATGATAAATCAAAAAAAGATCTAGAAGAATTAGGTGAATTTCTTCTATACCGTGAATCCTAATTTGTTTTTAATAAAATTTTAATAAAACTACTATATTCTTTTTATCAATATCGAAACTTTAAATTGAAGCTAGGTGAATTATATGTTGAAAAATATAAAAATTTTTTATGGTGAACTTTTAGCTACATTTATTTTTGTATTTTTTACTGTTGGATCAGTTTGTGTTACATCATATTTAGATTTATCTTTAAGCGGAATCGGTTTGTTTATTATGTCTACAGGTCAAGGAATCGGGGTTTTTTTAGGAATTTCATCCTTAAAAAAAATCTCAGAATCTCATCTAAATCCAGTTGTAACTATTTCTATGCTGCTTACAGGAAAAATAAGCTTAATTACTTCTTTAATTTATATATTTGCGCAAATAATAGGTTCTCTTATTGCTGTATTTTTACTATATAACTATCTTTGGTTAAATCTAGAAACAGGGATGGGCTTACATACTATCTCACCAGAAATAAGTTTAATTGACGGACTATTAATAGAGATTATAATAACTTTTATACTAGTTATCACGATATTACTAACTATACAAAATAATAAAGATATTGCACCATTGACAATTTCTTTAGTGGTTTTTATGTGTGGGATCGTAGCAATGCCATTAACAGGTGCTTCAATGAACCCTGCTAGAAGTTTAGCACCGGCATTACTATCAGGCGAATGGATCAATCATTGGATATATTGGGGTGGACCTATAATAGGATCAGTAATTGGAACATTTATATATATTATATTGTTCGGAATCAAAAAAGAAAAAGAATCATTTGGAATCATAAAAATTAAATAATTTTACCAACTATACAATCTATATATACTGGTCCAATTTTTCTCGAATCCGTAGAATATTCTAAATTATCACCTATGATTACAATCTCATCAGATTTAGTATTCCATACATAATTACGCGTAAACTCTCTTTGTATCCAATATTTACACTCCACTTCTTTACCATTTATAAACAATTTATTACTTTTAATTTCTATCCATTCATTAGGTAATCCTATAACTCTTTTTACGTATTTAATTCGCGAAGAATTTATTGAAGATTTCTTAGTAATAAATACAACGTCAAATCTATCAATTTTTTTTATACCATTTTGATCTTTATCAACAATTTTTAGAGACTTATTTTTCAGTGTAGGTGACATACTATGACCATTTATTATAATCAAAATATATCTTGTTAAAAATTTAAATTTTAAAAAATCGATTATTTTTTTAATTTTTCTTAACTTCTTCATGATAAATTTACGTATATATAGTTGAATATATTTTAACATCCAATATTTTAGGAGAACAATAATGATTAATTTTATATCTAAAATTACTTCAAATAAATTAGGCCCTTTTCAAATAGTCAATGCTCATTGTGATATCCCATGTGGAATATACGACCCAAGAGATGCTATTCAAGCTGCTCAAACTGTGATTCGAATGACTGAGTTAATCGAAGAAATAGATTTTTCTGGGGGTCCATCACATGATCTAGCCAATTCAATGGCAAGATATGTAACAGTAAAAGAGGAACATGCAAAAAAAGCTAAAGATGATATCTTAATAATCTGGACGGATTATTTTAAGCCTGAACACTTAGAAAAATACCCCAATTTGCACGATAAAGTCTGGAATGCCTGTAAACTTGGTTCTTATGTTAAACAACATGTTGATATGGATAAAGCCAATGAATTTAAATCTGCTTTGGAAGAAATTGGAGAAATTTTTTGGGAGACAAAGAAATAATATTTCCCCGTAATTATTCTGACTAAGATCATTATTTAAAGACTTTTTAGGAATAAATAAATTTCTAAAAAGTCTTTAAAACAAAAAAGATATATTTTTTATCTATCCATGTGAACCTAATTTACGATTTATCGCAGCTTCTGCAACCGGACTTATTATTTGATCAATTTCAATATTCACTAAAGATGGACCATCATGTGAAAAAGATCTTAATAATGAACTTTCAAGATCGGAGGAATTTTTAACATATTCTGAATGTGCCCCTAATGACTCAGCCATCTTATCGTATCTAGTAGGTAACAAATCCGTCCAAACAGGCCTTCCATAAAGTCCCTTCTGTATTTGCCAATCAATACCCCAAATTGAATTATTCCCAAGTATGATTTTTACTGGTAAATTATGTCTTACCATTGTGTCAATTTCCATACCATTAAAACCAAAAGAACCATCACCTGTAACTACTACAACTTTATGTTTAGGAAGTGCAATTTGTGCTCCAATAGCATAAGGAATTCCTGTTCCTATCATTCCAAAACTAGAAACATTATTAAATCTATAAGGTTTATTTCTTTCAATTGAAGCTCTTAGGAAATGACAATAATCTCCGCCATCAAAAGTTATATGTGTTTCATCATCAATAAATTTTTTTAAAATCTTGGAAATAAACATCGGATGAATAGGATCGGTTTTTGTTGATAAACTATCTAATTTATCTATCCATTCATCACTAGATTTAGTAAGTTTTTTTATCCAATCTATATTTTTTCTCCATTTTTTCTTTTTTGCAATTTCAAACATTTCAGAAACCACAGGTCCTATATCACCCAAAATTCCAATTTCTGGAGTTCTAGCTATTCCAATTTGAGAAATTGAAGGATCTATAATTATTTGTTTGACATTATTAGCAAATGGAGGATCACCACCAAAACCTAAAGTATAGTCTAATTTCTTACCTAACATCAAAACCACATCAGCTTCTTTAATATTTTGCGCGGCTTCGTTCAATGGTTGATATCCTAAGCCAAAAGAAACCGGATGAGAATCAGGGACAATTCCTCTAATTGAGTCTTCAGAAAAAAATGGAATATTTGTTAAATCTAAAAACTTTATTATAGATTCTTCTTCTAAAGAAAATAATGCAGTAGACCCAGCAAAAATCAAAGGTCTTTCAGCATTATTAAGTATACTAACTGCTTCTACAATCTGATTACTGTCACCTCTTACATCCCGAGGTACGCCAAACGAATTAGTAGAATATCTATATAAATCCTTTTCGTCCACTTTAGCTGATTGAAAATCATGGGGAATTGTTAGGTGCACAGGACCTTGTCTTCCACTAAGTGCTGTTCTAAAAGCAAGTGATATAAATTCCGGAATCCTTTCAGGTGATGGAACTTGCCAAGCTCCTTTTGTAATCGGTCTTGCCACACCAACTTGATCAAATTCCTGCATAGCTCCTCTTCCTAAATTTAGTGAATCTGCACTACCAGAAATATTAATAATCGGGGCCTCTGAATGCATCGCATTAGCCAGTCCTGGAACAGCATTAGCATGGCCTGGTGTTGTAGACAATGTTACAGCTGGTTTACGTAAAATTCTTGAATATGAATCAGCAGCGTGCACAGCTCCAGATTCATGTCTAAAATCAACCATTCTAAAATTATCATCATAGATTACATCTAATAAATGCAAGATATGATCCCCTGCTATTCCAAATAAAGTATCTACACCATGTTCTTTCAATGATTTAACAACTAGATCACTTCCGGTTATACTCATCATAAATCCTTATCAATTAGCTAAATATTTTTGATTAAAAATAAAATTTTATTCCATTATATGTGCTACTTTATCTCTGAAGTAAAAAGAAAATTGAATGATTTTAACTTTATGTAATTCTAGTAAATGCATCATAAAAAACAAAAGGAGATACGAATAACAACAAAACACCTATACCAAGTCTCAATTTAAGTGGATCAAAACTTCCTGCTAATCTAGAACCTATATACATACCTATAACAGCTGAGATACCCATTATTATTATTATATCTATATCATAATTATTACCTATTGAATGTCCCATAAATCCAAATAAACTCACAATTATCGTAATAGCAAGATTAGTTCCTCCAGATAAACTCGGATGCATTTTCAGGATATATACAAGAGCTGGTACCCTCAATACACCTAGTGCCACTCCAACAGAACCACCAACAAAACCTATAGCAACACCAACTATGCCTTCTCTAATAAAACCAAATTTTCCAATTTCTATCTTAAGTATCTCATTTGGGTCATTTCTATCTTTTTTAAATAACTCAAATGAAGAAACTAAAATAATAGAAATAGCTGATAAAAACAAAATTGCTCCTATCAAAATCAGTAAAATAAATTGAGAAAAATTTCCAGCATATAGAGCTCCTATGAAAGAACCAAAAAGGGAAGGAATCCCTACTAGAATAACCACTCTCCATACTATTCGTTTTTGTGTAAAGGCTGGCCATAATCCACCAATAGATCCTAAAAGCGTTACAAATAAATTACTTCCAGCCGCAACTAAAGGATCAATTCCTAGAAAGGTCATAATAGGGACTCTTACTACACCCAATGCTATACCTACACATCCCCCAATAAAACCGATTAAAAGAGAAGAAAATAATAATACCAATATTCTCCAAAGTTCTAATTCCATAAAATTTAATTAATCTAATATTAATGCATCTTTAAATGCACTCTTAAGTAATTTTTGATCATCTGTGCTAAGTGGTTTAGTTGGTAATCTAGGCACAGTTGCATCATATCCCAATAGATTTAATCCATATTTTAAAGCTCCAACGCCTCTAGACATTCCAATATAATCAGCAGAAATTAAATTCTTTTGAAGAGAGATTGCTTCTTCAGAATTTCCATTCAAAGTGAGTTTAATAATTTCTCTACATTTTTCTGGAGCCCAATTACCAAAAAACAAACATGCTCCTGTTGCTCCAATTGATGCTCCAGGGAATAATAAACTTCCATTACATGTCCATAAATAAATTTTTTTAGAAATTATTTTTGGAATTACAGTTTCCCATCGAAAATTTAAAGAAATTATATACGCAACAATGCCTTCAATTTCTGAAATAACACTCAATTCTTCTGGACTAACATCTGGTTCTAAAGAAGTTCGAGGTTGGTGTATAACTATTACAGGTAAAGCGCTATCACTTAAAATGTTTTCAAAATACTTCACCACACTTTCTGAATATAAAGAACCTTTTTTAAACCTTCCAGGGATTCGAATTCGTACAAAATCTACACCTCTTGATGCGTAATCATCAATAAGATTTAAAGCCACTTTTGGAGAAGGGGTTTCTATTCCAGCTATAATTACCTTTTGTTTATTATTCGTTTCTACGACAGTATCAATTATCTGTCTTTTTTCATCAATCGATGTATGTAATTCTTCACCTCCATGAGAACCTAAAACGAATCCAGAAATAGAAGTATTATGCCATTTTTCAATATTATTGCTAAGTTTTTTATAATCTACCTCATCATTAGTGAAAGGAGTTGGAGTAGGCGCAACAATAGGAATTTTGTTAAAAAAATCATTCATTTATATTAGCTCCAATTCTTCTAATAACATATCGATCTCCTCAAGATGCAAATTGTCAGGTCGTAAAGAAGGTCCTCTAACATAACCTGATTTTTCTGAAAAAACTCCTCGTCTAATCATAATATATTTATATATAAAAGCAGATAAACCTAATGTTTGAGAAAGTATTTTAATTAATGGTGAAAATCTATTTTGTATTTTGAAAGCTTCTTCTACATCACCCGATATGAAATTATTCCATATTTTAACCCACACATCTGGCATTGTAGATCCAGGCATAGTACCAATTGAACCTCTAGAAAATTCTTCTACACAATATGCTCCTCCAGCACCTCCAAAAATTTTTATATTTTCATTAGCCCTTAAACTTACTAACTCCGTAATGCGTGGAATTGTAGGAGGAGTTTCTACTTTTATATAACATAAATTATCACTTCTTTTAGCACACTCTATCGCAAGAGAAGGTGAAATCTGTGCACTAGATTGATCCTGCATAAATATAGGGCATTTAACTGTTTTCGAAATCTCAGTAAAATAATTAATGTTTTCTTGAAAGGTTGTAGGTATAAACGTTGCTGGTCTTATCATCAAAGCATCAGCACCTAATTCAATAGCTTTCTTAGAATAATGAATTGATAGATCAGTACTTTCTCCACCAGTATTCATTACAACTATTACTCTCCCGTTAACTTGATCTACAACAGTTGATAAAATTTCATCTCTTTCTTTTTCAGAATACTTATAAATCTCAGATGCTATAGCAATACCTACTCCATTAACCCCATTTTGAATCATCCATTCAACTTCTTTTCTAAGATCTTCAAAAACTATATTCCCATTCTTATCCGAAGGAGTAGACAATATAGGAAATATTCCTTGAAAAGAATTATTTAAATTATTCATTATAAATAGTCAAATTATCCTAATATTACTGGTACTATAGCCATTAGTACTCCTGCTACTGTAGCTGTGCCAATAACGCCAGCTACATTTGGTCCCATAGCGTGCATCAATAAGTGATTATCATTATCTTCTTTTTGTCCCATCTCCTGAACAACTCTTGCAGCCATAGGAACAGCAGATACACCAGCAGCTCCAATCATTGGGTTGATTTTTTCTTTAATAAATAAATTCATTAGTTTAGCTAATAAAATTCCTGAGGCAGTAGCTGTAATAAATGAAAATAAACCTATTATAAAAATACCTAATGTTTCATATTGTAAAAAAACATTACCTGGCATTGTTGATCCTACTGCTAAACCTAAAATTATTATTACAGCATTCATTAAACTATTTTCTGCTACATCTGCTAAACGTTTTACTACCCCAGAAACCTTTATCAAATTACCTAACATTAACATCCCTATTAATGGTGATGCTGAAGGGACTAAAACACTTACTAGCAATATAGAAATAATAGGAAAAAGTATTTTAGTCCTATTCGATACCGAATCCGTAGTATAGTTCATTCTAATTCTTCGTTCTTTTTTTGTGGTTAGTAATTTAATAATAGGAGGTTGAATTATAGGTACCAATGCCATATATGAATATGCTGCTACAGCTGTAGCACCAACTATGTCTTTTACATTTATCCCTGGTAGTGATTCTCCTAGTTCTTTCATTCTAGTAGCAATATATATAGTTGTTGGCCCATCTGCTCCACCAATTATCGCAATAGATGAAGCTTCAAGTAGCCCAAAATTAAAAAAAGTTGTCAAACCTAATAATAACGACCCTAATATAGCAAAAAAAACACCTGCTTGTGCTGCGGCACCTAAAAGAAGAGTTTTCGGATTTGAAAGCATAGGAGAGAAATCTGTTGAAGCTCCAACTCCCAGGAAAATTAACAATGGGAAAATATCATTTTTCATTCCAAAATCTTGAAAAGTTCTCAAAATTCCCGAATGCCCACTATCATCTAGTTTTATTAATTCTCCTAAAGGTAGATTAGCAAACAGAATCCCCATTGAAATGGGTATTAATAATAAAGGTTCTTTCTTTTTTGATATTCCTAAATATAGTAACAAGCATGAAATAATCCACATTATTATCATTCTAGGATCTTCTGCTAAGGAAATGAATCCTTCAAAAAATATTTCGTAATTTTCCAATTTTTTTCCTATTTAATTTCTATCAAACTTTGTCCATGTTGAACTGAATCTCCTTGAGAAATATAAATAGATTCAATAGTTCCGCCTCTGGAAGATTTAATAGTATTTTCCATTTTCATTGATTCCAAAATCATTAATGTATCACCCTCATTTACTTTATCGTTAACCGCAACTTTAACTTCTAATATTACCCCAGGCATTGGGGCTCTGACAGTTCCATCATTAATATTGTGTGAACTTATATTTGAAACATTTTTATCTTGAATTTTAGGTTTTTTTGTTGGAATATTTTCTTCTTGAGTTTGGGAAGTTTTATTTTTGTTTTCTTTTAAATCAACCTTATACTCTACCCCATCAACAAATACAGAAACAGGCGAAGAATTTACATCACCAATAAGTATTTCATATGATTTACCATTTATAACAATATTAAATTTTTTTGAATTCAATCTGCTTTTCTCCAAGAATTATTACTAGTTGAATTTTCTTGATTTAAGATTATTTGTCTACCTTGTATTACCCATGGATTTACCGAATCTTTTAGTTCATTAGATACAAATTTTTCTGGAGAAATTTCTTTATTATTTCTCAAAAATATACTTAATGCTATAGCAGCAATTTTTTCTGGAGAAATTGGATCACTATATTTTATATCCTGAGTATTTTTATTATTTGGTAAAGGATATAATTTTTGATCGAAAAATTTAAATATTACTATAAATAATGCCAGTAAAATTAAAACAATAAAAACTACTATCATTCCTTGTATTGCTACCAGAATACCCTGTTCAATGCTTTCATTCATAATATTTTTATATCCTACTCAGTGAAAATAATATCATTTATAATCAAACATCTATAATAAATTAAATAAAAAAGCATGATTTTCAGTAAAAATAATATTATCGTTCATACCTATCATTATATCTTTCCCATTGACCATATAATCATCTAATTTTATATCTCTAAAAATTTTACTCTGATAGATTAATGATCTCCTAATAATATATTCTTCACGAGATTTTTTTGGTGAAATTGGAAAGAAAATAATTTCATCACCAGCTTTTAATTGAGCTAGAACATCTAAATAAATTTTACCTATATTCCCTATTTTAGGATAACCTCCAGTAGTCTGAGTATCCGGCATTAATATAATCGGGTATCCGCTACCAGGAATTTGTATCGAACCATGAATTACAGGATCAGAAATAATATCATGGTCATTATTTATTGTAAAAATTTTATTACCATTCAATCGCAATCCCTGTCTATCTGATTTATCTGACAATATATATTTATCTTTAAAAAAACGTTCTATCATTTCAGAGCTAAATTTATCGACTTGTTGCCCTAAAACAACGCCGATATTATTGATGCCAAAATCTAAATCTCTTTTGTAGTTTTTAATTGTAAATCCAGATTTGAATTTATTATTAAGTCCAATAGGCAGGATATCTCCTGATTTAACTTTGTGCCCAGCTATACCAGAAGTTACATGCATAGATCTAGATCCTAAAATTTTTTTTGTTTCAATTCCGCCTGAAATAGCTAAGTATGATCTAACACCATTTAATGGATAATGAAATTTCAAAACACTCCCATCTGGAACAAAGAATGACATGTTCAATGGACATTTTATTGAATTAATTTCTGCACCTAAATCTCCACCTGAAATAGCAATAACATTATCTCCATAAAATTTAAGAGAGACATCTCCATAAAATATTTCTAAAACTGTATCGTTTTCATTATTAAAAACTAAACGATTGGACACATTATATGCTTCTGTGTCAGCTGCACCTGATATAGAAACACCATATTCTTCAAATCCTCTTCTACCAGAATCTTGCAATAAAAGCATTGGGCCAGCTTTTAAAACTTTAATTATATTTTTCATAATTTTTCAAAATATTCTTCTTCTGATATTGGGTAAAATTTAACATAAGAACCTGGAAGTATTAAAGCCGGAGGATTTTGATTAAGATTAAATAATTTAAGAGGTGTACGGCCTATTATTTGCCAACCACCAGGGCTTTCAGAAGGATAAATTCCAGTTTGCTGACCAGCTATCCCTACAGATCCTTCATGAATTTTAATTCTAGGAGTTTCTAATCTAGGACAAAAGATTCTTTTATCCATTCCTCCCAAATATGGGAACCCTGGTGAAAAACCAATCATATATACGTAATATTCTTTCGAAGTATGTATAGAAATCAAATCACTAATTGTTAATTTTGTATAACTTGAAACATAATCTATATCTGGTCCAAAATCTTTCCCATATACAACAGGTATCTTAATAACTTGGTTTTGATTCTTTTTCGGTTTGTAAGGATTTAAAATATTAATTTTATTATTTATATATTCTTTTATTTGTGAGTGAGAATATAAAACAATATCGTATTCGATTAACAAAGAACAGTAAGAAGGGATCAAGCTTAGAAATTTGAAAGAATTATCTGATTCCAATAAACTTTTCAAAGCGTAAACTTTTAAGTTTATATCTATATCAATCTTATTCCCAAATTCAACACTAATAGCTGAATCTCCAGAATTCAATATACGAGGATAATCAACCAATTAATTTCTCAATATATTACTCATTTTATCGATTTTAATAGAATTTTTTTCCATTTCTATACGAATTAATTTAGCTAATTCTACAGAACCTTTTGTATCACCATGTACACATATGGTATCAGCTTCAAAATCTATCTGATCACCATCTATAGTTTGCACCTTATGATCTAATACTAATTTTAGAGACCTATCAATCACTTCTGAAGGATCATGTATTACTGCTTTATCTATTTTCCTAGAAACTAAAGTCCCATCTGAATTAATTGCTCTATCAGCATAGCATTCTCTTGCGACTATTACTCCACGAGATTTAGCTATATTTTCCCATTCCGAACCTGCAAGAACAACATGAATTACATTAGGATCATAATCATAAATAGAATTTACGACAGATTCAGCAACTAATTTATTCGAAACAGCAGAATTATATAATGCTCCATGAGGTTTAACATGTTGTATTTTATGATCTTTAGTAAATGCTGCCAAAGCTCCAATTTGATATGTCATTAAATTGTAAATATCCTCATATGAAAGAGACATTTCTCTTCGTCCAAATCCAACCAAATCTTGATATGCGGGATGTGCCCCAATACCTAAGTTATTTTTATTAGCTATTAAAACAGTTTCATTCATACAATTAGGATCACCTGCATGAAATCCTGTAGCTATATTAACGCTAGAAACATACTTACATATTTCAGCATCTGATCCTAACTTATATGTACCAAATGATTCACCTATATCCGAGTTAATATCAATACTTTTATGAATCATAAATATTTCCTAAATCTAATAATGTATCGGTAAATTTACTGTGTCCCCTGTTTGTAAAGATTCTGAAACAGCATCAGTAAATTCCATATATTTAACTCCATCTGTAAAGTTAGTTCTCCTAACTGTTTCTAAACCTCTAATAGAATTAATAAATTCTTCTTCTACTCTCCAACTAGATTGTTTATCTTTCGGTATTTCTAAAGTTTTCATCTCTTTATCAGAAATATTAGCTCCTTTTACAATTAATTCAGGCTTTCCAGGATTAGAAAAATCTGATGATAAAATTCTAAGTGTCCCTGATGAACCAAAAATCCAAATATCTAATTCAGGTGCAAAATTTCCAGCTACTGTAGACATAGAAAGATTAACAACACCTCCTCCATAAAGTTTATAAATTATATCTAAATAATCAGGAATTTGTATTTCCATTCTTTCTCCATTGGAATGACGTCTATTTTTTACAATAGTCTGACCTACAGATAATACAGATGATGCAGTACCTACCCATCTCATTAAATTTTCATACCATATTCCCATCGTCATGATGTTATTACCAGATAAATCCTTGCGATTCCTCCAATGAATTGGAGTGTTAGGATTTGGAAATGTTGACCCTTGGAAAATTCTAGCGTTCACTCCAATAATATCCCCAATATAACCTTCATTAATTAAATCTGTTACATGTTGTTCAATTTTCATTGTATGTGGCGGAGGAACGACCTGAGCAATAGTCCCTGGGCTATTCAAAGAAGCATCTAACATAGCATGTGCTTCTATCGAATTCATAGCCATTCTAGCTTCACAAAGTACATGTTTATAGTTTTCCAATGCTGCAATAGACATACTAGCATGAGTATAAGGCCAAGTGCCTATACATATAGCATCAATTTCATCATCCTCAATCAAGTCTACCCAATTTGAATATACTTTTTCTATACCTAGCTTTTTGGCTGCTTTTTCTCCTGATTCTATAGTTCTATTAGCAACACCTTTTAGAAAAACATTATCTATAGAATTAAAACCTGGCGCATGTCTTAGCTCTGTATTAGCTCCAGCACCTATAAAACCAACGTTAATATTTTTTGTCATTAAATCTCCTGTCTAAGTAAAATTCTTATCATTCACCTAAAATTGTACGACTTATAATAGTAATATGATCTTTCTTATAATAAGAATTATTTTAAACATCTTTTATGTGATTAATCGAGGAAAAAATGAAACAATTACCAGAATCTATAAACATAACTGAATTTGGTATTGAAATTAATTGGGACAAACAAAACAAACATATATACCCTTTCAAATATCTTAGATTACAATGTAGTTGCGCAGGATGTGTTGAAGAAATGACTGGGAAAAAATTACTTAATGTCCAAACGATTCAAGACGATATTATTGCCGTAGACTTTATAGAAGTGGGTAAATATGCAATACAAATACTCTGGTCAGATGGACATCAGACTGGAATTTATCCTTTTGATTACCTAATTAAACTCTCTAATAGTGATGATGCAGTTATAAAGAACTAATATCTATGAAATTATTGATTTGACTGTTGCTACTACATCGTTTGCGTCTGGCATGAATGCTTGTTCCAAATTTTTATTATAAGGAACTGGAGTATGCGGTGCAGTAACTCTTTTGACAGGAGCATCTAGATAATCAAAAGCTTTATCAGAAATAATAGCTGCAAACTCAGATGCCATAGAAGCTCTTGGGGTATCTTCATCAACTATTACTACCCTATTCGTCTTTTTTACAGATTCAATAATAATTTCCTCGTCAAATGGAGATAAAGATAACATATCTACTACTTCTGCATCAATACCTTGTTCTTTAAGAATTTTTTCTGCTTCCTGACAAACTACTGAAGTATATGACATTCCTATTAAAGTAACATCTGTACCACGACTAAGATAACGACCTTTTCCTAATTGAATGGTATAAGATTCATCAGGAACAAAACCTTCAAGATTAATCAATTTTTTATCATTGACCACAAAAACAGGATCATCATCTCTAATTGCTGCAGCCAAAAGTCCTTTGCATGAATATGGGTCTGAAGGAACAACAACTTTTAAACCAGGTATATGGGCTAGCATAGAATAAAAACTTTCAGAGTGTTGAGCAGCATGTCCAGTACCGGCTCCAGATCTGGCAAAAAGTGTTAGTGGAACCTTTGTCTGACCAGCAAACATATATCTACTTTTCGCAGCATTAGATAAAAGCTGATCATAAGCAACAGTAATAAAATCAAAATACATCACATCAACCACTGGTCTGAGTCCAGTTAAAGCTGCTCCTATAGCTGCACCAACAAAACCAGCCTCAGAAATTGGGGCATCTCGAATTCTTTCTGGACCAAAATCTTGTATTAAACCTTTAGTTGCAGCAAATGGTCCTCCCCAAGCATCAAGAGGTTCTAGAGTATCTTTATCAAATCCCCCTGAAATATCCTCTCCAATCAAAAAAACATCTGGATCTAGTTCCATTTCTGATCTAAGAGTAGAATTAAATGCATCTCTATACCTTATTACTTTTCCTGGAACCCCATCATATCCAGGTCCTAAAGCTGATGATTGTGAAGATATTGTCATTTTATTTTAAAAAACCTCTATACTTTTATTTGTGAATACTATCTTAAGCCCATTAAGGAATTAGAATATTCTACATATACATCCTTATATAATTCTTCATTATCAGGCATAGGACTTGATAGAGCAAATTCGGTAGCTCTAACTAGTTCATCCTCTATTTGATCTCTTATTTTTTTTAGTTCTTCAGTTTTTATTAAATTAGAATCAACTACTTTTTTCTCGAAAAGAATTAAACAATCTCTACTCTTATAATAGTCTTCTTCTTCTTGTTTCCTGTATTTTTTAGGATCATCAGCATGAAAATGTCCATGATATCTATAAGTTTTAATTTCTAAAAATGTAGGACCTTCACCTGACCTTGCTCTATTCACAGCTTCCTTAGCTGCATCATACACCGAAAACACATCCATTCCATCAACCTGTAATCCTGGTATACCATATCCTTCAGCTCTAGAAGCAATATCATCAGTAGAAACAGCATACCAAGAAGGTGTAGCCTCTGCATATCCATTATTTTCACATGCAAAAATTACAGGTAATTTCCATATTGATGATAAATTCATAGATTCATGTAGAACACCCTGAGAAGTAGCTCCATCTCCAAAAAATGCTACCGCTATTGATTCTTTTTCATTATTTTTATACTTAGATGTTAAAGCCGCACCCACAGCTAAAGGTATTGAAGCTCCTACTATTGCATTTGCCCCCAACATACCTTTTGAAAAATCAGCTATATGCATTGATCCACCCTTACCATGACATTGCCCAGTGGATCTCCCCATTATTTCAGCCATCATACGGTCTGTTTCTAAACCTTTAGCAATACAATGTCCATGCCCTCTATGAGTAGATCCGATCCAATCTTTATCCGTAAGATGAGCACATATACCTACTGGACCTGCTTCTTGACCATCAGACGGATGAGTTACTCCCATAGAGTTACCTTTAAAAGTTTGTTCAAGCATTGTTTCTTCAAAACGCCTAATTCTAAACATAGATGAGTACATCCATATTAACTTTTCTTTGGAAATATCAAAGGAAGTTTTTGTGTTGGTTTTTGATTTTGGATTTTTTTTCAACTTACTTTTACTCTTTATTTAAATATTTTATTGGGAAATATCCCAAAAATTTACAAATAGATTTACTTTCATCGTTATGTTACATGTTTTTTTTTAACAAAAACCACTAAAAATAATAAAACATTTTTATATTAAACATTAAAAAGATGAAAATTTATTGGAAAAATAATTATTTTATGATCGAAATTATGATTATTTTTCGATTTGAATAATTTCATATGCCAATATTTATAGACATTGAAAGACGATCATGATAATTTCTTTTTAGAAGCATTATTAATACACGATAAATCTTAAATTTATATCGATATTTTTTGCTTCGTCTAAATTCATATAGTTCTAACTTAGAAATAAATATTTCGTAATTTATTGGAGCACTGAAAAAGGAATGGATCCTTTACCGCTTACAACTGAACAATGGGAACAAGCTGGACACTCTCTTCAATTTCTTTGGCTTGCTTTGGCATGTGCACTAGTAGCCGGCCCATCTTTATTGGCAGCACATGCAATTATACCTTCAGCTGTAGACACAAAAACTATATCTGAGGATTGGTCTAAACTTAGGAAACCTCTGTATTTATTAGGCTTCCTTTCAGTTATAGGGATTTTTGTTTTTTTTGGTTTAGCTTTTACACAATTAGATTTTATTTGGGATACATACTCTAGGTGGTGGCAATAATTATGAAATCTAAATTATTGAAATATTTAAATTGTTAACTAGAAAAATATATGAAAAATTTTACAATCAAAATCTCAATATTATTTGGAAGAATTATTTGAATTCTAAAGAAAAAACTGAATCTACATCATCCAAAAAGTGGATGAAAATCCTAATCCCATTGGTAGGAATTGGTGGTTTTGGGGCAGTTGCTATTTTTGGTGCCTTTTTTGCTTTTATTATCACTGCATGGTGGGGGCAACCTATACCTATTTTAGGTTTCGAACAAACAGTTGAACAACCTATTAGTTTCCCTCATACTATACATGCAAGTACCAATCAACTTGAACATGTTTCAGAAAATGGAGACCCCATAATGGGCTTAGGTATGGATTGTACTTTTTGTCATAGAACTGTCACCAAACAAAAAAATGCAGGGGTACCTCCAGTAGCCTTATGTACCACTTGCCATAGTGTAATTGGTTCAAAAGATAGTATAGCTCTTTCAAATGTCCGTAAAGCAGGAGGAATAGAAGGTAACGACCCTCAACCCATAAATTGGAAAAGAGTACATAGAATGCCGGATCATGTAAGATTTGTTCATGAACCACACATTAGATATTTATTAGAGAATCCTGACACAATTAAAAACACAACTTCAGGAGTCAAAGAAGGAGCTGCAGGTGTATGTTCAACTTGTCATGGTGATGTAGCTAGTATGGAACAGGTAGCTCAAGTGGAGGCTCTCAAAATGGGGCAATGTGTTGATTGTCACAGAGATAATGGAGCTCCCACAGACTGTGCCGTATGTCATCATTAGGAAATTATAGAAAATTTATAGAATGAATAAATATGAAAATAAATAGACGAGAATTTTTATCACTAGCAGGAAAATCTGCTGCAGGAGCAGTGATTTTCGCTGCATGTGGACTACCTGAAAATGAACTAATCGTACAGGCCCCTGTTGAAATGCCTGAAGATTTACTTAGAGGCGAAGATGCTTGGTATGCTACCACATTAGGTGATCTCCCAGGTAATGATGGAGTAATAGTAAGAGTCATGGAAGGAAGAGCAAAAAAAATTGCTGGAAATCCTGATCATCCTATTTCGCTTGGTAAATCTAATGCTAGATTCGATTCAATGTTACAGATTCTTTACCATCCAGATCGTTTACTTGAACCACAAATGAGATTTTCAAAAGGTG
Source organism: Chloroflexota bacterium (assembly GCA_002718415.1). GTDB lineage: Bacteria > Chloroflexota > Dehalococcoidia > Lucifugimonadales > Lucifugimonadaceae. The sequence goes on along the minus strand of PBEM01000009.1, from coordinate 48,813 downwards.
GGAACATAGATGGAATATCTTGGGACAAAGCAGAAAATAAGTTCAGAGAAGTTTTATCAAAAAGTAACAATATATCTTTAGTTACAAATCCCCTGAGGGGGCACAATGGTCTAGTAGTAAAAAGATTTATAGAAAATTACGGTGGTGAGCATATAATTTTTGATCCAATGAATCAAGGTATATTACACAAAACAGTAAATGATTTGTTTTCTGTTAATTCTCTACCATATTTTGATTTAGCAAATTCCAAATCCATAATGTCATTTGGAGCTGATTGGCTTAGTACTTGGATTTCGCCTGTACATTATTCTAAATGTTATGGAGACTTCCGCAGTCAAGAAGATAGAGGGTATTTTATTCATGTCGATCCTAGGATGTCTATGACAGCTGCAAATGCAGATTTATGGCTACCTGTAAATCCAGGAACTGAAGGAGATTTAGCATTAAGCATTGCCAGAATTATAATTGAAGAAAAATTAGTTCCTGAAGAAAATATTAGTAATTTTGAAAAATATTTACCCGCAGGATTCCTAAATGGTTACCAGCTTAGAGATGTAAGTAACCGAACTTCTATCCCTACAGAAAAAATAATAAAATCTGCAAAAATAATTTCTGATAAAACACCAGCACTAATTTTTGGTGGAGGAAATGCAGAAGCCCATACCAATGGTACCTTCAATATGAAGTCGATTTATGCTCTAAATATTTTACTAGGCTCTGTTGGGGTTAAGGGAGGAATAATACCAAACCCCGAAGAAGTAACTGGTTTACCAGCTTCAAGTAAGCCTTCTAGTCTAGAACAAATAGAAGAAGAAGTTTCACATTGGAGAGCCGGAAATGTTGATACGGTAATTATTAGAGGAGTAGATCTAGTACATGGTCTTCCCAATCATATTGACGTTAAGGGAGCATTGTCTAATGTTAAAAATGTGATTATATTTAACACTGTTATGGACAACACATCAAAAGAGGCTGATTTAATTCTTCCAGAAAGCACTTTTTTTGAATCTTGGGGAAGCGATATTCCTGAACCTGCTCCTGGATTTGAAGTATTAAGTTTACAACAACCTGTAATTTCCCCAAATGCTTCAAAAATTACAAAAAACTCAAAATCTTTTGCTGACACCTTACTTTCAGTTACTGATGGTGCATTGGGTGGACGTTCCTTAGAAAATCTAATTATATCCACATCTCAAGAAATAGTAGAAAGTGGAAGTGGATCGGTAAAAGTCGATAACAATATTGAAGGGAATAGAGGTAGATTATTACTTAATGGAGCACTACAAAGAGGTGGCTGGTGGAATACAGAATTTAAAGGCGAAATATCTGGAAATTATAAGGTCTCCTCAAAAATTGGTCCTTCACCAGAATTTTCTCAGACAGAAAACCTAGGTGAGGGGGATGATTTCAGCTTAATTCCATTCACATCTAATTCTCTTCTTAATGGGGAATTATCTTCAACTCCTTGGGCTCAACAAAACCCTGACCCTATGTCTACTGCAGCTTGGACTACTTGGGCAGAAATTAATCTTTTAGAAGCAGAAAAACTAGGAATAAAAGAAGGTGATATATTATTAATAAAATCTACTTCTGGAGAAATTGAAGCTTTGGCATATCCCCACCCTGGTGTTAAGCCTGGTACAGTATGTATCCCTACTGGACAAGGAAAAGAAAATAATGGCAGATATTCTTCAGGATTAGGTGCTAATATTTTCTCAATCTTAAGCCCTATGAAAGACTCTGAGTCTGGAGCTATTGCATGGGCAGCCACTAAAGTTAAGGTGCAAAGATCAGGTAGAAATAAAAAGGTTGCAAAATTTGAAGGTAATGTTATAGCTAGACCGGTAGAACCAGGTGTACCTATACTAGTTTTAGGGCCAAATGAAACTGTACATGAAGCAGAAATTGCAAATCACCATAAATATCAAAGCGAGTTCCTTGGTAATAAAGGTAATAAACATACAGATAACAATGATCATAGTAATCATGATAAACATGATGCTGGACACTAATTAATATAAGGAAAACAAAATTTGACAACAGCAGAATTTGGAAAACAAAATTGGGGTATGGTAGTAGATATTGATAAATGCACGGGATGTCAGGCTTGTGTGTTAGCATGTCAATCAGAAAATAACATCCCACTTAACACACAAAATAGATTTGAAAGAGCTCGTGCAATTTCTTGGATTAGAGTAGAACGTTATTGGGAAGGTGATTTCCCTGATGTACACGCTCGTTTCATTCCTATTTTATGTCAACAATGTGAAAATGCTCCATGTGAGCCAGTTTGTCCAGTTTATGCTACCTATCATAATTCGGAAGGTTTAAATATTCAGGTATATAACAGATGTGTAGGGACAAGATACTGTGCTAATGGTTGTCCATTTACAGTGAGATTTTTCAACTATTGGGAACCTGTTTGGCCTGATTCGCTAAGAAATCATCTGAACCCAGATGTAACTGTTAGAAGCAGAGGAATAATGGAAAAATGTAGTTTTTGCATCCAAAGAATTCGTAGAGGAGTTAGAACAGCAAATAAGGAAAATCGTGGTATAGTTGATGGAGAAATACAAACCGCATGTAGTCAGGCATGCCCTACTTCTGCTTTAGTTTTCGGTGATCTAAATGATAAAGAAAGTAAAGTGTCAAAACTTAAAAATGATGATCGCAATTATAAACTTTTACCACATTTGAATTTGGAACAAAATGTAACTTACCTTGCTAAGGTTGATCCTGAAAAAAAAATAGAATCACATTCTGAGGAAGCTATATCACATGAGTAAGACCGACACAAATACTCATAATAAAGGACATCATTTACCTCCTAAAAATGTCCCTTTTAATGAAATAACTAAGGATCTTATTGCTACAACGGTTACTGGTTCAAAGAAAATAAAACAAATATCGATACTATTATCTATATTGTCAATTATTGGAATAATAGCACTAATAGTTAAATATTTTGCTGATCATGATGATTCTACAAAATGGGGTTATGTAGCAGCTTTAATTTCTTTCCTTTTATCGGTAGGTGGAGGAGCCCCTATGGTCGGTATTGCCCCTGTATTAGCTAAAGCAAACTGGGTACGACCAGTCACAAGAATTTCAGCTATTTTTTCCTTAACAGGTGTATCAACTCTAATACTAATTATTCCACTTATGATGATGTTGCCTCCATTAATGGTCGATGGTGTTAGAAGAAGATCAATTTGGTTTGAGGGTCCTATATATTCACCTCATGTATGGGATTATGTAGCTCTTATGGGCCTAGTCTTGACAGGATTAGCTTTATTTTATTCTGCCGCTTTACCTGACTTTGCTGCCATGCGTGAACATTCTTCTGGCTGGAGAAAAAATCTTGGTAAAACTCTTTCTAGAGGATGGATAGGAACTGACTCTCAATGGAGGACACTAAGAATGCGAATAGGTATGTTCGGCACTTTTTATTTCTTAATTTTGATATTTGTAAATTTCCTATTTGCTACTGATTTCGCAATGTCTATGGTTCCTGGTTGGAGAGATGCTATTTTTCCAATGTACCATGCAATTACATCTCTTCAGGGAGGAGTGGCAATAGTTGTAGCATCGCTTTGGATAATAAGAAAATACTTTAAATTAGAAAAATACATACATGTTGATCAATTTTGGTCTTTATCAAGATTACTTTTTGCACTGACATTATTATGGATATATTTCTTCTATTCTGCATTTATAGTTTTTTGGTATGGAAGATCAGCTAATGATATAGCATGGATTGAATTATTAATTACTGGACCTATGATGTGGGTATTTTTAACAGGTGCATTTTTTATATGGATAGCTCCTTGGTGGTGGTTAATTTGGAATAAGGTTAGAAGAAGTGTTAATGGCCCAATTATAGGTGCAATATTAATATTAATAGGATTATTTTTGGACAGATTGAGGCTATTTGTGACTGCATGGTCTGTTCCTACTGAAAGTATCCACGAAAAGTACCTAAAGATTATACCCGAATTGGTTTTACCTAATTATCTAGATATTCTTATAATTATTGGTGGTATTTCTCTAGCATTCCTACCTGTATTACTTATTTCTCGTGTTATACCTGTGCTTTCTATTTGGGAAGTTCAACAATTTAATCTTTTAGCGAAACCTATAAAATATATGAAAACACATGGAGTTCTAGTAGCTAAACCCGACTAGATAAAATTTATGCAACAAAGAAGAGATTTAAATCAAGTACACACAAACAAAGTATTACTTAATGGACAACTTAACGTTCCTAAATGGTGGGCTCCAACAGTTGCCCTTCTAGGTATTATGGTACTAATTGGTTTTACAGCTATAGGAATAATGGTAAATAAAGGCCTGGGGGTAACAGGATTATCAAGACCAGTATACTGGGGTCTATTCATTACAACGTTTGTGTTCTGGGTTGGTATATCTCATGCAGGTATAATGATTTCAGCTATATTAAGACTTACTCAAGCTGAATGGAGAAGACCTGTAACTAGAGCTGCAGAATTGTTAACAGTTTTTTCATTATTAACAGCATTATTTTTTCCACTTATGCATGCTGGAAGACCATGGCGAATAATTTACTATATAATCCCTTATGATTTTTCAAGAGGAATCTATCCTAATATTAGATCACCTCTTATTTGGGATCCTGTAGCTATAAGTACTTACCTTACTGGTTCTACATTATTTTTGTATGTTGCATTAATTCCTGACCTTGGTAATCTTAGGGATAGAACTACTGGATGGAAAAACGCCCTTTATACTATTCTTGCTCTTGGTTGGAGAGGAAATCCTAGACAATGGCAGATGCAAACAATAGGAGGAATTTTACTTTCAGCTCTTATGTTACCAATATTTGTATCTGTTCACTCGATAGTATCTTGGGATTTCGCAATAATACCTTCTGTGGAAGGTTGGCACTCTACAATTTTTGCCCCATATTTCGTTATTGGCGCGGTTCATTCTGGAGTGTCTGCAGTTGTAACTATGATGGCACTAATGAGATGGTTATGGAAATGGGACGATTTTATTCGACCTGAACATTTTGATGCTTTAGCAAGACTTCTTATAGTTGTTGCGACAGCTTGGTTAGGTTTTACATTTCTTGAATTAATATTTGCGGTTTATGGACTTGATGCTCCTGAACTAGCTTTAAGAGAGATGCAAATTTTTCATTGGCCTTGGAATTTACTTTTTATAATTTTTCTATTTACTGGTTATATCATACCTGTCGGTATGTGGTTATTTAAATCAGTAAGATCAAACATAGCCTTAATGTTTTGGTCATCGATATTAGTAAATATTGGAATGTGGTTAGAAAGATATTTAATTATAGTTCCAGGATTAGCTCGTAAACAACCTTTTGTTTTTACTTGGGAAGCATATAGACCAAGTGGTTTAGAATGGCTAATATTAGTTTGGTCTTTTGCATGGGTTACATTCCTTATGTTGTTATTTAGTAGATTTTTTCCACTTGTACCACTTTTTGAACAAAAAGAAAGTCAAGTATTTACAGACGATGTTAAAATTGGTAGGGCTAAGGTGCCCGCCATTATTCGTGAAATAGATTAATAGAGAGGACAATAAATGGCAAAGCAAAGTTTAATAGGACTTTTTGAAAAAGCAGATTCTGCAGCAGATGCTATGGATGGCTTTAATAACGGAGGTTACGAGTTAGGGTCGTTTGATGTACTAACTGGAACTCCATATCCTGAAGGTGCTTTTGGGGAACATGTACCACAACACAGACTTTTCCGTTTCCCTGCATTTGGAGCAATAGTTGGTTTCACTCTTGCAGTTTTTCTAACAGCTGGAACTCAAATAGCTTATCCTCTAGTCACTGGAGGTAAACCTATCTTATCTATTTTCGCAATGCTTATTATCATGTATGAAATGACGATGTTAGCAGGAGTTATTGCTACAGTAGTGGGAATAATTTTTGAATCTAGGTTACCTAATTTAGCTCCAGGAGTATATGATAAAAGAATTACTGAAGGATTAATAGGTGTTGTAGTTACAGTCGATAATGATTCCAAAGTAAAAGATGCACAAAAAATTCTAGAGAAAGCTGGAGCAATTGAGGTTAAACATTCTTAATAAGAGTTAAATTATGTTATTCAAGACTAAACAACATAGTAAAAATATAATAGTATTTTTAATTTTTAGTAGTATTTTTTTATTTGGGTGTATGGATAAAAGTGGTATTCAACAGACTAATACTTATCCAGTTGAAATTTTTTCTGAAATGCATTATTCTCAAGCATATAAATCTCAAGAGCCTCCTAGAATTGAAGCTTCTTCAAAAGCTGTAGTTTTTAAATCTAGTTCAGATGAAACTTTACTAATTTCCAAGAAATCTCATTCTTACAATGAGATAAATGCAAAAGATCTTTATCGAGTTAATTGCAGTATGTGCCATGGAACAAATCTAGATGGGAACGGTCCTGTTGCAGAATATATCATTTCTGAAGATGCATATGCTCCGTATGAAAAATCTCCTCCAAATCTTATAGAATCCACAAATAATTATTCAAGGGATGCAATGGTAGGTTTTATACAAGGTGGCAGAGGGCCTATGCCGGGATATGGAAAATTATTAAATGAATCTGATATTTTTGAAATAGTTACGTATATATACAAAACTTCAGGTACTCCACTGGAAGAAGATTAATTATTATATTAATCAAACTTATACTTACTAAGTCATTAATATTCACCTAGTAATACACTAAATATGCTTCATCAAAAAAAAGTTTTAATATTCTTATCTTTATTTTTCATTCTATTTTTTGGATGTATAAACGAAAATGATTTAACTTTAGAGCAAAGATCATATCAACTTTCAAAACAAATTATGTGTCCTATATGTGACGCACAAACATTAGATCAATCTCAATCTCAACTTGCAAAAGATATGAAGATCACAATTTTAAATCAATTATCTGAAGGAAAAACAAACGAACAAATAAGAGACTTTTTTGTTAATAGATATGGGGAAGAAGTATTAGCATATCCTCCCCAAAAAGGATTAAATATTTTTTTATGGATTATTCCTACTACAATATTTGTAACAGGTGTACTCATTATATTAAATACATACAAAAATATAAAAAAAAGAAAATGAAAAAAAATATAGGAATAAAAGGATAAATGTCAGAATTAGGATACACATGTTTACTGCTTGGTCTCTGTTTATCACTTTACGGAATAATTGGAAATCTAGTGGGTATATTAACTAATTCTCCGGAACTTATTATAAGTAGTCGTAGATCTATATATATGACTACATTAAGCGTCTCAATTTCAGTAATTTCTTTAATATACCTTTTTATATCAAATGATTTTTCTGTTAAATATGTTCATGATCATTCTAATTTAGCAATGGACAAATCTTATGTCTGGGTAGCTTTTTATTCAGGTAATGAAGGCTCATTATTATATATCACTTTCATATTAACATTTGCATCATCTATTGTTCTAAGATTCAGTAAGTTAAAAAACAAAGATATTATACCTTGGTCAACTACTATCTTATCTGGAGTGATATTTTTCTATATTTTAGTTTTAGCCTTTTTTGCTAATCCTTTCGAACACATGAATAAAGAGGTAGTAGATGGTATAGGAATTAATCCTCTTTTATTACATCCAGGAATGTTCAGTCATCCTCCAATGTTAATGGCTGGCCTAGCAATAATAACTATCCCTTTTGCTTTCGCAAATGGATCATTAATTAATGGAAATAAATTAGACGATTGGGTTGATATTGGCCGCATCACAACATTGCTATCATGGGGAATTTTAGGCATTGGTATGTTACTTGGAGCATGGTGGGCTTATACTATATTAGGTTGGGGAGGATACTGGAGTTGGGATCCAATAGAAAATGTTGCTCTGATGCCTTGGTTAGCTCTCACTGCTTTCATTCACTCAATTATGGTACAAAAAAGAAGAGGTATGTTTCAAATTTGGAATATTATTCTACTTAATATCGCATTTATATTAGCTCAATTTGGAACATTTATTAACAGAGGTGGACCAGTAGTTTCTGTGCATTCATTTGCATCGTCCACTCTTGGTTACATTTTTTTAGGATTTCTAATTTTCAGTCTAATATTTTCATTTACAATATTTTTTTGGAGAATACCTAAAATTCGATCTGAAAGAAATATGGAATCTTTCTTGTCAAGAGAAGCATCATTCTTAATAAATAATTTTTTACTATTGTGCATCACATTTATAACGCTGTGGGGAGTGATTTATCCCGTTTTTTCAGACGTTATCAGAGATATAAGTGTAACGGTAGCAGCGCCATATTTTAATCGTACTAACGGGCCATTATTAATATTATTAGTATTAATGATGGGAATAGGACCATTGCTAAACTGGAGAAAATCAGATCCAAAACAATTAGTAAATAAAATTTTTTTTCCGCTAACAATCTCACTCTTAATTATTATTATATTAATTATTTTTATAGGTTTAGAAAAATACTTAGCAGCAATAGCTTTTGGATCTTTATCTTTTGCAATTATCTCAATATTTCAAGACTGGGTTCAAAATACTAAAATTAGAATATCCTCTGGAGATAATAAATTTTTTGCTTGGTGGAATTTAATTAATTCTAATCGCCAAAGACACGGAGGTTATATAGTACATATTTCTATCATTATGATTGGTATGGGAGTAATAGGAACAAACTTTTTCGATCAAAGAACGGATCAAGCTATTTTTTTAGAAGAAAGTATAGTTTTAGATAATTACCGAATTGAATATATTGATCTAATAGAAAATACCAAACCTGATAGGATTACTAGTTCAGCATATATGAATATTTATAAAATTAATCCCTCAGAATATAAAGAATATTATGAAGAGGAATCAAATGGATACAAAATACCAAAAAATATAAGAGGAATTAATGATAAAAAAATTGGAAATATTATTTTAAAACATGAATTCTTTCCTAATTTCAATCAAATCTCTGTCAGATCAGGAATATTATCTACCCCTATAGAAGATCTTTATGTCATACCACGAGATTTCTTGGAAGATGGTAGGATAGGTTTAGCTGTAAGTATTAATCCGCTTGCGTCATGGCTTTGGATTTCAGGTCCGTTTTTTATATTCGGAACAATTTTTGCTTTGTGGCCCACTAGTAGAAATAAAAAAAATAATAATTTCTAAATAATGTACGTATTCTTAATTACAATAATTGTTATTTTTTCTATATGTGTGGTTTTATATCCTATTTTATTCAGTAATGAAATAAACAAAAATGAACATAGTAAAAATTCTAATAACCAAATTATCTATTCCAAAATTGAGAAAGAAATAGAAAAAACAAAACAAGAATTAAATAATGATAAAACAAAAAAATAAGAATCTAAACCTAATCTTAATATCTATTATTTTTATAATAACAATCATTTTACTTAATACAGAAGTAACAGAATCTTCTGAAAATAAAGAATTCATATATGGTGAAGTTTTAATGGGTACTAAAGGAGAAAACCTACCAGAAAATATAACTTTAAAACTTTTTAAAATTGACGAAAATAATAATCAAATAATAGAAGTAGAATCTACAAATATAGATACAAATGGAAAATTCATTTTTGATCACAATAGGGAAAAATATAATTATAGAATTTTGATACTTGGAGGTGAATATATTGAATATAGAGATATATTAGTCAACGAACCTGGATATATAGAAATAATAATTTATTCGTCTTCCCCATCCCTAGAAGATATTTCAATATTAGATTACACAATAATGATTACAAATATAGTTGGTCGCGATAGAAACATTTCAGTTCTATCAGTTGCAAAAATAACTAATACTTCAGATTCAACTTGGATACCTGATATTACTAGTCCAGAATTAACAGGATTGGACTTATTTAGATTTAATCTTCCTGAAGGATATATCTCTTTATCAGTAGAATCTCAATTACCTGAAGGAAACATTATGGAAATAAATACAGGTTTCGCTATGACTAATCCCATTCCGCCAGGAGAACATTCTATAATAATGAGCTTTGAAAAAAAATATAATAATAATAACTTTAATTACCCTCTACGACTTCCATTTGGAGCGAATAGAATAAAAATTTTACTCCCTGAAAATAATGGAGGACTAACTAGCAAATACTTAAAAAAATCTGAAAATGTAACCTTAAATGATAAAATTTTTAAAGTTTTTAAAGGGGAAAATATTATAAGAAATTCGCAGCTGAATGTAGAGTTTACAGATCTTCCAGAACCAAATATTCAGGAAAAAACAGTAGATTTCCTAAAAAGTAGAGGATATTCTATCGTTCTAGTTATATTTATCTCAATAATTCTATTATTGATTTTAGGTTTAGTAATTTTTAGAAAAAAAAATTACATATCAAAATTTTCTAACTATCAATTAGAAAATATAAAACTAATTGCTATTTTGGATAAAAAATATGAAGATAATAAAATTTCTTCAGAAGAATATTTCTCTAATCGAAAAAAATTAATGGATGAAATTACAAATCAAACTGATGAAAAATAGAAAAAAAATTATTCTAGCATTATTACCTATATCATTATTAATTATTATATTATTGATATCTAGTTTAGGTAAATCAGATGATAATAATCAATTAGGTGTTAATTCTAGTTTTTCATATGCTCCTATTGCTATACCAGAAGATAAAGATTTTACAATAAAAACACTTTTAGGAGATCAAATCTCTAAAAAAGATTACCCAGGAAAGATAATAATTTTAGATTTTTGGTCTTCATGGTGTATACCGTGTATACAAGAAGGTCCTGTATTATCAAATTTATCTAAAGAATGGAGTGATAGAAATGTACAATTTTTAGGAGTATCTGTTTGGGATACAAAAGAAAATGTATTAGATTTCATAAATAAAAATGATATTCAATATCCGAATGCTATAGATAAAAATGGTCAAATTGCCATAGATTTTGGAGTAAGAGGAATTCCAGAAAAAATTATAATTGATTCTAAAGGGAAAATTATCCATAGAATTATAGGACCTTCTACAAAACCATCTTTAGAGAAAATTCTCGATCAGTTAACAACTGAAATACTGAAAAATAATTAGTACATTTATAATAAAAATAAGAGTAAAATTATTATAAATAAATATTTATAACAAAATGAATCACAGATTAGAAATAGATAAACCTGGACAAGTTTATGGACCTTATGATGTTAGCGTTTCAAGAAAAAAATCTCATGAATATGAGAAAATTTTTGGTATTTCTGAAAAAAAAACTTTACCACCAATAATACATATAGTACTAGCATTGACTAAATTAATTGATGATATAGGTGTTATTTCAAAAGAAATTGAAACCATACATGCTGGGCAAGGAATAAAGTGGTATAAGCCAGCTACACCAGAAAAAAAAATTATCGCAACTTGTGAGTTGAAATCTAATACCGAAAGAAAAAATTTAAGGTTTGCAACAATTAACGTGAAATATAATATAGAATCTTTGATGATTGGAGAATCATCTACTACTATTATAATTAGAAAGAGGTAATTACTATTACAAAAATTGAATATAATTTAGGTGATATATTACCTGAAATAACTATGAAAATATCACAAAAAGATATAAATTCTTATGCTTCTATATCTGGTGACCATAACCCAATACATTTAGATTATGAATATGCTAGAACTACACAATTTAAATCTTGTATAGCACATGGAATGATGAGTTTGGCAATCGTGACAGAAATGTTGGAAAAATTTTTTGGTAAAAACTTATACTCTAACTCTGAAGTTAAAACTAAATTTACAGCACCTGTTTTACCGAATGAAACTATAAAAACATTTGGAGAAATATTATCTATAAATTTAAATCAAAATAAAAAAAATATTATTTGTAAAATAGGATGTAAAAAAAACAATGGTGAAACAGTTATAGAAGGAAAAATCACTGTAACAATATAATAAATAGGAAAAAACATGACTGAACAAATTCATAAAAAAAATACAATTATCGCTTTAGATGCTATGGGTGGAGATCATGGTCCTTCAGTAACAATTCCAGCTGCTATTAAATCTATAAAAGAAAATAAAATTCCAATATTATTAGTTGGAGATAAAACCGAAGTGAACTATGAATTAGAAAAATATAACCCTAAAGATACAGCTCTAATTTCAATTGTTCCTTCAACAGGAGTAGTAAACGAAGACGAAAGCCCTGTACTTGCTTATAAATCAAAACCTAAAGCCTCTATTTTTGTAGCAGCATATCTTGTCAAATCTGGAAAAGCATCAGGTTTAGTTAGTATGGGTTCTACAGGAGCATCCATAGCAGCTTCTACAGTAATTTATGGAACTATGAGTGGAGTTGAAAGAGGGGCTCTAGGAGGTCCAATAATAGGTTACTCTCCCAATTCTATAATTATTGATTTAGGTACTAATGTAGATACTAAACCTGAACAACTATTAGATTTCGGTGCCTTGGGTAGTATCATGTCAAAATTAATTTATAAAAATGAAAATCCTAAAATTGCATTATTGAGTGTTGGTAAAGAAAAAGGCAAAGGAAACTCTTTAGTCAAAAATACTACAAATTTACTCTCAAACAGTGACTTGAATTTCGTTGGTAATATAGAACCAGAAGAATTATTAAATAATCAAGTAGAGGTAGTACTTTGTGATGGTTTCGTAGGTAATATTGTCCTGAAATTAACAGAATCATTAGGCAAAAGAATTTGTGATGAAATTACTTCAGAATTAGGTGATACAGAAATTTCACAAAAGATTACTAAATCTATATTTGAAAAAACAAATACTTTAGAATCTTTTGGTGGAGGACCTTTATTAGGAGTAAAAGGAGTTTCAATTGTAGGACATGGAGGATCTGGAATTAATGCAATTTCTAATGCAATTTCTACTGCAAAGTATGTAATAGATTCAGATCTAGTTAATGCACAATTAAAAGAACTAGAAAGAGTAAGACAGACAGTAAAATAATCATAAATTTTACTATGAAAGGAAATACTAATTGGAAAATAAATCTCGTACAGTACTTATTACAGGAGCATCCAGAGGTATAGGAAAAGCTACTGCAATAAAACTTGCCTCAATGAATCATAATTTAGCTATAAATTATAATAGTCATAAAGATGAAGCTGATGAAGTAGTTGCAGAAATTAAAAAATTAGGTGGTAATGCAATTTCAATTCAAGGTAATGTAAAAGATAAAAATGACTGCGAAAACATAATTAAGACTACAGAAGATAAATTTGGTACAGTTGAAATTCTTATAAATAATGCTGGAGTAATAAGTGACTCTTTACTTCTAAGGATGAAAGATGAAGATTTTGAACATACGATGCAAACAAATATGTATGGTACTTTTTACTGCACTCATAGAGTCATTCAATCAATGGTAAAAAATCGTTGGGGTAGAATTATAAACATTTCTTCAGTCGTGGGAATAAGAGGAAATATAGGTCAATCAAATTACGCTGCTTCTAAATCTGCTATACATGGTTTTAGTAAATCTATTGCTAAGGAAGTAGCAACAAGAGGAATCACAGTAAATGTGGTAGCTCCAGGATATGTAAAAACGGCTACTTCTGATGTTCTTTCCGAAAAAATGAAGGAAACTGTTAAAAGTTGGATTCCTATGGGTAGATTTGGAGAAATAGAAGAAATAGTACCGATTATAGTTTTTTTAACCTCAGATGAGGCAAAATATATCACTGGTGAAATTATAAGGGTTGATGGAGGCATGGCAATATAAACAGTTATGGATAGTGAGAAAAAATATAAAATTTTTGAAGGAAAGGTAGCATTAATTACTGGTGGTTCTAGGGGTATAGGATTATCTATAGCATTAGAATTAGCAAATAGAGGTTGTAACATTTGTTTCACATATCTAAAAGACCATTCTTCAGCCAAAAAATCAGAAGAAATTCTTAAATCTAAGAATATAAAAGTACTAAAAATTCGTAATCATATTGGTGATTCAGAATCTATTAGTGGAGTGGTAAAAGCAATAAAAAAAGAATTTGGTGAATTAAATTTCTTAATTAATAACGCTGCATCAGGTGTAATGAAAACATCTTCTGAGTTAAATTCCCATCAATGGGATTGGACAATGAATATTAATGCAAAAGGTCCTTGGATAATGACGAAAGAGGTTTCTAAAATCATGCCAAAAGGTAGCAGGGTAATAAACATATCTAGTCCTGGTTCAAAAACAGTTCTTCCGTCTTATTTTGCAGTAGGAGTATCAAAATCAGCACTTGAAACAATAACTAAATATATGGCTATTGAATTGTCTGAAAAATCTATATCAGTAAATGCAGTATCACCAGGATTTATACAAACTAAAGCTTTAGATGCTTTTCCTGAAAATTTGTCTATAAAAGATTTAGCTAAACGAAATACACCTGCAGGAAGGCCAGTATCTGGTAAAGATGTAGGAAATGTAGTAGCTATGCTTTGTGGAGAAGATGCAGAAATGATTAGAGGTCAAACAATAATATTAGATGGAGGTGAAACAATATTATTCAGATGATTTTGTCACTATAACATCTAAATCATTAATTTTTAATTTAGTACCTTTTTTTGAATATAAAATTTTCACCAATGCTAGAGCATTATTATCATCATTATCTACTGAAGTTATTTCTCCAACGGTTAAGGAATTATGATTTATTTTATCTCCAATCATAACATGATTATTTGATTTCAATAAAACTAATGATCTTTTTGTTTTTTTATAATTCAATAATCTAGCTATTACTTCTTGTCCAACGTAACAACCTTTTTCAAAGTTGACCAAATTTATCAATCCCGCTTCGATTGGATTGGTGTGGAGACCAAATTCTCTATGGTAACTAGGAATCATATTTTTTACACAATATGAACTGAAATTTTTTTCAGTAGATATTATAAAATCAAAAGAGTTTAAAGTTTCAAGAAAATCAGAAATGTTTTTTTTGTCCAAAATTATTTCATACCAATCAACTTTTTTAGAAATATCTTTTATTACGGTAATTTGATAACCATTAATGTCGCATATATTGTAATTCTCATTTACTAAATTTAATTCTTTTTGTAACGATGATTTTATATCTTTACCATATAGGATTATTCTAGAAATATTCTTACTAATATCAGACAACATAGAATCTTCAATTATTGTATATTTTTCTATTTCATTAATAACTATAGATAGATCATTAGAATCAGATAACAAATATAAATCATTATCATTTCTCATTAATATTAAAAAGGAATCAACTATCCTCCCTTTATTATTTGTAAGAAGTGTTCGAATAGGATTAAGTTGATTTAAATTTGATAATTCATTTGTTGTTAATCTATTTAATAAATCTAAAGAATCTGCACCAGAATGTTTAATTATTGAAGAATTTGATCTTAAATAATAGTAAGCATTCTTTTTCATTTAAAATTTTACGCAGCGAAAGACGTTCCACATCCACAAGTACTTTTAGCATTGGGATTCTGAAATTCGAAACCTTTTCCGTTAAGACCGTCTGAATAATCCAAAACAGTACCAGCTAAAAAAACAAAGGCTTTCTTAGGAATAAAAACTTGTATACCATTTTGATCAATAATTTTATCTGAGTCATCGGCAGAATCTACAATTTCCAAAACGTATTGTAATCCAGAACAACCACCACCCTTAACTGCTACTCTTAAACCAAATTTTTTTTTACCATCACGTTTAGCAAATTCATTAATTTTATTAGCTGCACTTTCAGTAATACGTATAGTATTTATAGGAACACTTTGTTGATCTAAATTAGTCATATCTATTTTCTTTATAAAATATATTTTTCAACATATACTTCTTAATAGTATCTAATTTTACATATTTTGATCATACTTTTTTATAGTAACAAATGAAATAATTAAAAAGAACTCATATGAAAAAATCAAAGATAGCTATAATCGATACGGGTTCAGCTAATTTACATAGCGTACTAAAGGCATGTAAAAGAGTTGGTACTAACGTATCAATTACATCAAATAAAAAAGATTTATATAAGTCTGATGGAATTATATTTCCAGGTGTTGGAAGTAGTGACGCTGTAATGAATTACGTTGAAAAAAATAATCTAATTAATACTATTACAACCCTAATGGACAAAGGTCATGCTTTCCTTAATATTTGTTTGGGTATGCAAGTATTATTCAACTCTTCAGAAGAGGGAAATAAAAAAGGGTTGGGCTTTATAGATGGAGAAGTCAAAAAATTTCAAAGAGATAATAAAAATATAAACCTCAAAATCCCACATATGGGATGGAATACCGTTAATTTTAAATCTACTCATACTATTTTTAATGGGGTACCTAACAAATCAAACTTTTATTTTGTACATTCTTACTACTGTAAACCTAAAGAAAATAAATATTTTTTAGGAGAAACAAACTACGGAATTTCATTTTGTTCAGTATCAGTAAAAAAAAATGTTATTGCTACACAATTTCATCCAGAAAAGAGTGGTGATTTAGGTTTGGAAATATATGATAATTTTACTAAAAAGGTTTCAGGATAAAAATGATAATTCCAGCTATAGATATTAGAAATGGTAAGTGTGTACGACTTACCCAAGGAAACTATAATAAAGAAACTGTTTTTGATGAAGATCCTATTAAAATTGCAAAAAGATGGCAAAGCTGCGGAGCAAAAAAAATACATATTGTAGATTTGGATGCAGCAAAACAGAATAACAATAATTACGAAATTATAAAAAAAATATTAGAATCTGTAAAAATTCCTATTCAAGTAGGTGGAGGGATAAGAAATATAACTATAGCAAAAGAAATGATTAATATTGGCGTAGAACAAATAATTTTTGGAACAGCCGCTATAGAACATCCAGAAGAAATACATCTCTCATTAAAAGAATTTGGAGATGAAAAAATTATAGTAGGTATCGATAGTCAAAACGGATTTGTCAAAACTAGAGGGTGGATAAATAATACTGGTATAAAAATACAAGAAATTGTTAAAAAAATGGAAACCTTAGGGGTAAAAAAGTATATGTTTACCGACACCTTAAAAGATGGTACACTACATCATCCTAATTTTGAATCAATTAAAAAAATAAGAAATTTAACTAAATCTCATATCATTGTTGCTGGAGGGATTGCAGATATTAATGACATTATAAAGTTATCAAATTTAGGTATACAAGAAGTAGTTGTAGGTATGGCTATATACACAGGTGCAATCGACTTAAAAACATCAATAAATACATTAGAACAAAAAAAATGACAAATGTAAAAAGTAACGTAAAAAAAACTAAACATATCGAAGCTACATTTGATCCACAATCATTAATTACTCTCGCTCCCATACACCCTGATCAAATTGTTGGAGATATGTGTTCAAGAAACATCGACTTACCTATAACATTAGCAAAATATCTTTATAGAGGAAAAGTTTATGCTATAGATATCAAAAAAGAATTCAATAATGATCTTATTAAGTCAGGGAAAAAATTTAATTTAAGTAATATTAAGCCTATCATTTCAGATGGTAACACCATTCCTATTAATGAAAATTCTTTAGATGGCCTAATTATTTCTGACTACCTAAACAAAATTACTGGGATAAAAAATTTATTTAAAGAATTTTCGCGCATTACCAAGAAAACTGGTTGGATCTCAATAATAGAATGGATACCTGTGGAAGGTAAAATAAATTTTGGACCTGCAAAATCTAGAAGAATTAGTCAAGAAAAAATAATTACATTAGGAAAAAGTGTAGGGTTAAAAATTATTACACGTAGAAATATTTCTGAAAATCACTACATTGTAATTTTTAAAAAAACTTAGTAATATGCTTTCAAAAAGAATTATACCGTGTCTAGATGTTGACCGAGGAAGAGTAGTAAAAGGTGTTAGTTTTATCGATATACAAGATGCAGGTGATCCAGCCGAATTAGCAAACTATTATAACTGTGAGGGAGCAGATGAATTAGTATTTTTAGATATTACAGCTTCGTCAGAAAAAAGAAAAACTATGATAGAAGTAGTGGAAAAAGTTTCTTCAGAAGTTTTTATCCCTTTGACCGTAGGTGGAGGAGTTAGTTCTACAAAAGACATGGGAAATATGTTAAACGCCGGAGCAGATAAAGTAGCTATTAACTCAGCAGCTATTACAAACCCAAAATTAATTCAAAATTGTAGTAAATATTTCGGTTCACAGTGTGTAGTGGTAGCAATGGATGCAAAAAAAACAAATACAGGTTGGAAAGTGTATAGTCATGGAGGAAAAATAGAAACTAATAAGGATGCTTTAAATTGGGCAAAAGAAGCATATAATCTTGGTGCTGGTGAATTATTAGTTACTAGTATAGATCAAGATGGCCAGCAAACTGGATATGATAACGAACTACTAAAAAATATTTCCGATAGTGTAGAAATACCAGTCATAGCAAGCGGAGGAGCTGGAAAACTAGAACATTTTAATGATGCATTCAAATATGGAAAAGCTGATGCAGTTCTAGCCGCTTCACTTTTCCATTTTAGAAAATTAAGAATTATAGAAGTCAAAGAATATTTAAGTAGTAATGGTTTCATTATTAGAAAATAAAAATTAATTATGATTAGAAATAAAGATTTAAGTTATCCAGAAGCAATAGTTTTTGACTGTTATAAAACTTTGTTCGAAAATTCAACTTCTGATTGGATAACTACATTTAATAAAATAATAAATGATTTAAATTTAAAGATTTCAAAAGAAAAATTATGGAAAAAATGGAAATTTCATGAAGTTAATTTTAGAAAAAATAGAACAAATTTGGAAAATCCAATGAAAAGTCCAACATTTATAAACTATCGCACAGCATGGACAGATTGTTTTCGAATAACTTTTAAAGAATTAGATATAAAATCTGATTATAAACTAGCAGGACATATTGCAGCTCAACATATGTCAATCAGACCTATTTTTCCAGAAACAAAATTTACTATAAATGAATTATCAGATAAAGTGAAATTAGGAATTTTTTCAAATGCAGATGAAGAAGGATTACAACCACTAATAAAAAATTCAGGATTAAAATTTGATATAATTCTTTCTTCAGAAAAAGCTCAAGTATATAAACCTTCACCTTTAGCATTTATGAAAGTTTTCAATTCTCTAAAAGTAAAACCTGAAAATTCATGGTATGTTGGAGATCATCTATTTGACGATATTTTAGGAGCCCATTCAGTAGGTTCAACAGCTATATGGATTAATAGAAACAATTCTAAAATTGAAAAAAATGAGGAAAAACCAGATATAATTATTAGTGAACTTAGTGAATTATGCAAAATTTTAGATCAGATAAAAAAATAACTCCAAAATATAATTCAGATGGATTAATTACAGCAGTAATACAAAACTCTGTAACAAAAAAAGTTTTAATGGTTGGTTTCATGAATTCTGAGGCATTTAAACTCACATTAATAGGACCAGATGTTTGGTTTTATAGTAGAAGTAGAAAAAAACTTTGGAAAAAAGGAGAAACTTCAGGAAATTACCTCAAAGTTATGGATGTTTCTATAGATTGCGATGAAGATGCATTACTTATAAGTGTAAATCCAATAGGGCCAACATGTCATAATAATACTGAATCATGTTTCGATAAGGAAGAAACCTCTACTGAAATTAATTCAGAAATAATAGACATAATTTTCTCAGTTATAAAAGATCGTGCAAAAAAATTACCGGAGGATTCATACACTACAAAATTGATTAAATCTGGAAAAGGAAGAATATCGCAGAAAATAGTAGAAGAATCTGGAGAGGTTGCAGTAGCTATAATGTCACAAACAAAAGAAGATATATCAGAAGAAATGGCTGATCTAATTTATCACTTACTAGTAGGTATGTATATATCAGATTTAGAACCAAAAGATATTTATAAAATTCTTACAAATAGAAATAAATAAATTTATCAATCTGAGTTATTATCGAGCTCTATAGCATATTCCATAGCATTAATTGCTACTTCTATCATCGAATCATCTGGATTTCTTGTAGTAAGTTTTTGTAATAATAAATTTGGATAACCAATCAAATTAACAAGAAAATTTGTAGAATAACGACCACTAAAGCGAATTAATTCATAACTTATTCCAGCAATTAATGGAACAAAAATTATCCTAGAAACAATAAGAAACCAAAAAGGTTCTCTAGGCACAATAATAAAAAATAAAATAGAAATAAAAACTACAGTCAATAAAAAAGACGTCCCACACCTAGCATGTTCTGGAGGATATTTTTTCACATTATTTACGGATAAAGTATCCTTTTTTTCAACTAAATGTACCGTCATATGCTCGGCACCATGGTATCCAAAAACTCTTTTTATATCTTTGAATTGTCCTATAAGCCAAATATATCCAATAAACAATATCAATCTTAAAACACCTTCAACAATATTCGACATTAATTCATTTTCAAAACTATTATCAAAAATTTCGGATAAATAAAGTGGTAATAAAAAGAAAATGCCTATAGAAAAAATAAAAGCAATAAATAGAGTTATTGCCATAGATAACTTACCTGGTTTATCAATTAATTCTTCACCGGAAGACTCACTTGAAGAAATAGCTAGTGCTTTCATACCTATTATCATCGTCTCTAGTAAAACCACTATACCTCTTACCAATGGGATTAAACGTAATTTCCCATTTGCCCAAGAATGAAGTGGTAAAACATGTCTAACTATTTTTCCATTAGGTCGTCTAACAGCCACAGTACAACAAGTCCTAGCCCGGATCATTACACCCTCAATTACTGCTTGACCACCGTACATTGGAGCGGAGGTATTAGGTGATTTTTTAAGAGTCACTTACGAATTTTTATCTTCTGATTCAGATAAACTATATCGCCTCTTCATTCTTTCTACACGACCTTCAGTGTCAACAATTCTCTGTTCCCCGGTCCAAAAAGGATGACAGCTACTGCATATCTCTGTACTAATTTCAGATTTTGTGGAAGAAGTTGTCCATGTAGCTCCACAACCACATTTCACAGTAACATTTTTATTATATTCAGGATGAATTTCAGATTTCATAAATTAATTACTCTTAGGATCTACGTTAACTCTTTTTTTTCCTTTGGATTTATAATCAAATCTCACGTTACCATCTATCAATGAATAAAGTGTATGATCTCTCCCCATTCCAACATTTAGTCCAGGATTCAATCTAGTGCCTCTTTGTCTCACTATAATAGATCCGGCGTTCACAATTTCACCTGCAAAAGCTTTTACACCCAATCTTTTACCTGCACTGTCTCGTCCATTACGAGAAGTTCCACCACCTTTTTTATGAGCCATAGTAAAACCTCATTTTATTTACCAGATTTCTTAGTAGTAGCTTTATTTATATCAGTTATAGTTACACTAGTAACAGGCTGTCTATGACCTGTCTTAACCCTATGTCTAGTCTTGTTTTTGTAACGAAGCGAAGTGACTTTTTTAAGTTTATTATGAGATAAAATTTTCCCTTTTACAGATGCTCCTGAAATTATTGGAGAACCAACAATCAATTCACCTTCAATAAATGATAATACTACATTATCAAAAGATATCGAATCGCCAATATTACCTTTTTGACCTTGTATGGATATAGTATCACCTTCCCGAACCCGATGTTGGTGTCCGCCAGTTGAAAATATTGCATAATTAATAGTCATGTTATTTATAAAATAAAAATTAGATATTTAATTTTACGAATTTTAATTGTCTCAAATCAACAATTTAGAGGTAATAATATGTCAATAACTACCAATTAAATTGGTAATACAGCCATCTCTTTTAGCTAAATCAATTTCATATAATAAATCTTTAGACAAGATTTCATCTGTATTAATAATTGATTTACCAATTGAAAAAAAATGTTTAAATAATTTAGGATATGTATAAAATGTTGAAGTATAGTCATTAAATATTGAACCATTTTCAATGTAAGACCATGGTGATAAAGTAAGTTTGTTTTGAATAATGAATTTCATGTTTTTTTTATCATTTATACTCAAAAATAATTCTTCATATTTGTTAACCATATTAGTAATAGAATAATTAGATTCAATATATTTTTTTCCTTGAATTAATATACTCTCATCAATGTTAATAGCTTCTAAAATAGAATCTACAAAGATATCTATTTCATTAAATTTAACTTGGAAAATCCCTGGAATGTCTGATAAATCTCTTAATGCTCCAACTTTATAACATACTACAGGAGTCATATTGTAAATTGATTCTAACGGAATTAATCCAAAAGACTCTATAAATTTACCAGGACTAATTACTACATCTCCAATAGATAAATATGATGACATTTGATCTACATTCAGCCAATCATGTAATAAAATAATGTTTGCTGCATCATACTCTTTGATTATTTTTTTTATAACATTTATTTCAAAATTTGATTCATCGAATACTGATTCATTTGAATAAAATGGAACTAAGAGTTTAACTCGTCGATTTGAAAGTTTTTGCTGAAGTTTTTTTGTAATTTCAATAGCATTTATCAAGCCTTTTTCAGGAGTAGGTCTATGTGGAAATAAAACAAACAAATCTTCTTTAGATTTATTTTTTAGATTTATAATAAATTTCGAATCTTTTATAGTTTTATTACTAAAAACACCATTTGGAATACAACTAACCTGTTCTAAATTTTTCAACCCAGACATTAATACATTTGTTTCGATGCAATTTTTCAAATAATTAGAAGGTACTACTGTTTTGTTTGAAGATAATAATAAAGATGACAAAATAGATTCTTCATAAAAATAATCATGAAAAGATCTAATAACTTTAGAGGAATTTAGATTCGGTCTTAAATACAATGTATCAGCATGTAAATATATTACATCACTTTTATCTGATTGATTTTGAATTTCCTCTAAATTAGATAATAATTTATACGGTGGTATCTGATGGGTAGAAGGAAAAATTCCTCTAAAATTTAAAACTGGGTCAACTAAAACATTATCAAAATAAAACTTACTACTAATCTCATTTGTTCTAGTAGATAAAATATTTAATTGATGATCTCTTTTACTTAATCCTGAAAAGAGATCCATTAAGATTTTTTGAGAACCACCAATTATTTTATTAGGATAAATTGGAGCTATAGAAATTCCAGTAATTCTCAATTTTTAGTTACACTAAATCTGAATAAAAACGATTAAACCAAACTAAAGGTTTTTTATTTTTAATTTCAACGTTTAATACTAAACCTATAAATAAAGTATGGTCAGCCTCTTCAAATGAATTTATAACTTTACATCCCATATTAACTAAAGAATTAGAAATAAAATAAATATCAGAATTTAAATTAATAGACCAATTAATATTCGAAGTATTTTTAAATTTAGATGGTGCTGCATAATAATCAGCTATTTCTTTCTGATCATTACTTAGTATATTAATACCAAATTTTTTTTTATTTACTATATAAGAATGAGTATCTCGAGAAACATCCACAGAAATTAATACTAAAGGAGGAGTAATAGATAGTGACATAATTCCATTTGCTGTCATCCCATGACAATTTCCTTGATCATCTGTCGATGTAATTATAGAAACACCAGTTGGAAACATAGACCATGCATCTTTAAGTTTTTTCTCAATCATGATTTAGGAGAATTTGTAATTTACTCAACATTATTATCAGAATCTTTTATTGAATCAGTAATATTTTTTTCATCTTCATTTTCATTTTTCTGTTTAGCCGGATCAATAACTCTTATTTTGCTAACATTATCTCCTGACGAAACATCATGAATTTTAACTCCTTGAGCATTTCTACCTGTCCTTCTTATCTCTTTTAAATTAGTTCGTAAAATCTGTGCTTTCTCGGTAACAAGCATTATGTTACCTTGGTCATCATCCGTAATTTCAGAACTCACTACAACCGCATCTGCGACCTTACCTGTGCCCGTTCTACCTGTAGTTACTTTCAATGTGATCAGTCCTTTTCCACCTCTGCGTTGGGTTTTATAATGTCGCATGGCTGTAAGTTTACCTCTACCTTTTTTACCTACAATCAATAGGTATCCATCTTCGTCAACAACATCCATTGCTACTACTTCGTCTCTTTGATTAAGGTTTATACCTCTTACACCTCCTGCATTTCTTTGTGTTGACCTGATATTATTTGAAGCTACTCTAATAGATAAACCTGCTGCCGTTACTATAACTATATCTTGATGTTCACTTACGAGACTAGCTCCAACTAATTCATCATCATTTTTAAGATTAAATGCTCTCAATCCAGATCTATTCATATTTTTTAACAAAGGAAGATGCATTCTTTTTACTTGTCCTTTTTTGGTTACTATAACCAAATAAGTATCCTCTATTAAACTAGATACAGAAATCATTTCATGAATTTGTTCTCTTTGTTCAATATTAAAACCTAAATTATTTACAGGTGTCCCTCTAGAATTTCTAGATTGGTCTGGTGGTAAATCAAATACTCGACATCTAAATACGCGCCCCCTATCAGTAAAAAAGAGTAAATAATCATGAGTATTTGCAAGTTGTAAAAAAGGAGTAATATCATCTTCTTTAGTCATTCTCTGTCCTCTTTTACCTACACCGCCACGATGTTGTCTCCTATAAGTATCAGTCTTTACTCTTTTAGCGTATCCATTTCGTGTTAAAGTAATTACAACTTCTTCTTTTGGTTCAGTATCTTCTCTCTTCCATTCACCAAGTTCTTCAGGATGTACAATAGTTCTACGTTCATCTCCATATTTTTTCTTTAATTCATTTGTTTCTTTACGAATCACTTCAAGAACTTTTTCTGGATCATTTAACAAAGACTCTAATTCGGAAATAAAATCTAATAATTCTTTGTATTCCTGTTCAATTTTTTGTCTTTCTAAAGCAGCCAAACGTCTAAGTTGCATATCTAAAATAGCTTGCGACTGGATCTCAGATAGAGAAAATTCATTAACTAAATTATTACGAGCTTCTTCTACATCTGCTGAAGATCTAATTAATTCAATAACTTTATCTAGGTTATCTATAGCTACTCTCAAACCTTCTAAAACATGCAGCCTTGCATTTGCTTTTTTAAGTTCAAATTCAGCTCTTCGTCTCACTACTTCTTCACGGAATTCAATATAGTGAATTAATGATTGTTTTAGATTTAAAACTCTGGGAGTACCGTTTACTAAAGCTATCATATTAACTGAAAATGAAGACCTCAGTGGAGTTTGTTTATATAAATTATTTAACACCACAGGTATATGAGATCCTCTTTTCATTTCAAGGACTATTCTCATACCTTTTCGATCTGATTCATCTCGAATTTCCGAAATTCCATCAATTTTTTTTGATTTGATTAAATCTGCTATACGAGATATTAAATTAGCTTTATTAACTTGAAAAGGTATCTCACTAAAAACTATCCTTTTACGATCTTGCCTTTTAACATCTTCAATTTGGTGTTCAGACTGTACTATAATTCTTCCTCTTCCAGTAGTATAAGCATCTCTTATACCTTGTTGACCCCAAATATGAGCACCAGTAGGAAAATCAGGACCGGTAACATGTTTCATTAAAGAATCAATGGTAGCATCAGGATTTTTTACCAGGTGATTTATTGCATTACAAATTTCAGTTAAATTATGTGGAGGAATATTTGTAGCCATACCAACAGCAATTCCTGACGCTCCATTTACTAATAAAGTAGGAAGCCTAGCAGGGAGAACAGAAGGTTCTCGTAAAGATTGGTCAAAATTTTCCATCCAATCAACAGTATCTTTCTCTATGTCGCTAAGAACCATCTCAGTTATTGGAGATAATTTACACTCGGTATATCGCATCGCAGCTGCTGCATCTCCATCCACAGAGCCATAATTACCCTGCCCATCTACCAACGGATAACGCAATGAAAACGGTTGAGCCATTCTTACTTGAGCTTCGTAAACAGAACTATCACCATGAGGATGATATTTACCTAATACCTCTCCAACTAATCTAGCACTCTTTTTATAGGAAGAATTAGGTCGCATTCCTTGGTCATGCATAGCATATAAAATTCTTCTTTGAACAGGCTTTAATCCATCACGTATATCTGGTAATGCTCTAGAGATAATTACACTCATAGCATAATCGAGATACGAGCTTCGCATTTCTTGTTCTATACCGATAGGTGTAGTTGTCCCTAAATCGCTAGAAGGTACTAATTTATCATCATTTATTATTTCATCATTTACCATAATGAATTACTCCTTAAAATTAGAACAACTAGATACTATAAATTTATACCATTTCCCTCGCGTGCGCGCAAGCGCGGGCGCGCGAGACCAATAATGTTATATATAGTATTTATATATAATATTTACGAATAGTTTAAATTAATCTGTCGAACGATCTAGAAAAGATAAAAATATACTATCAAATCCGGAAGGCAATAGACTTGTATCATAAAGATGCCACTGGACTCCCAAAATCCATAAATGACCAGGTCTTTCTAGGGCTTCAACTTTTAAATCTTTATTATAAGCAGAAACAAGTAAATCAGATGATATAGTTTTATTTGTAACTAATCTGGGTTTAGATCTTAATATATTAACCCACCCCGACCCTCCAATAGTAAAGGAAGTTTTTGAGCCAGGAACCAAAAAAATTCTATGTTTTAAATTATTACTAAATTTATTTTCTAAATTTGGTTTAGATTCATTTTTCCCACCATAAAAATAATTTAGAACCTGCATCCCCCAACCTATACAGAGTACTGGAATATTTATCTTTTCAGCATATGAAAATAAATCTAAACTAATCTCATTTTCATTAAAATTTTTATTACCAACGAATAATAAGCCTGAATATTTAGAAAAATTATTACCATTTCTAAAAATTTCATACTTAATTTTATGATTTGAAATTAACTTAATATATTCTTCTGAAGTCTCATTTATTGGGCTGATTATTCCGATAATTTTATTTGACATAAAATTCTAAAATGGTATGCCCCATAATCCCATCCACTGAGAAAAATCCTTCTCTATTAATAGGCCAGAATCAGATAAGTCTCTGCCTAATACGCTCTCTGCAGTTTTATCTCTTTCTCCTTCGTTATCTCCAGTAGGGATAAATGGGTAGAAAGATTTTCTATCATATCTGTATATACAATAACTTCTCAATCCTCTCCTAGTAGAATTATCGTCTATATCTATGGACAAATATATTTCAAAAATTGCAGCAATTAAATTTTCAGAACCTCCATTAGAAGAAATGGCATTACCAATAGTATAAATACTCGAAACTAAATCATTGAAATTACCATCTTCAAGAATTACCCATACCAAACCATCAGCTTCTTTTTTTATTTCATACAATGTTCTTGTAGCTCCATCACCATCATATAAAATACTATCGATTTCATTCGAAAAGTTTAATAAAAAATTATTATTTTTATCATCTGAAAATAAAACTCCCGCTCTCCTAGCAGGTGAAACTTCTCCCTTGGATTGCAATAGTTTCTCAGATGTCAAAAAAGTTGATAATGCACTCCAATCATCTATAGGAGCTTTTTTAGAATTGAAAAATCTCATAATTAAAATTTGAAAACTACATTCTAGATTGTAGTTCTCTCAAACGTTTAATTCGTTCTTCAACAGGTGGGTGAGAAGACCATAAATGCATACCACTAGAACCCTTAAGAGAAGCAGAAATAATTAGAAAAGCATTTGCAGTTTGTAATTTCCTTAAATCTTGATCAGGTATTTTTGAAACTGTACCACTTATTTTAGCAAGAGCATCTGCTAATGCTCCAGGATCTCCACATATTTCAGCACCTGTATGATCTGCACCATATTCTCTGTATCTCGTTAAGGCTAAAACCAACAATTGACCAATAAAATAAACAATAATGGTAGCCAAATATGCTATCATCATAGCACCTCCGCCACCTTCTCTTCGTCTTCCCATTCCACCAAATAACATATTCCAAAAAAACATCTGCATTAAAAAGCTTGTCAACATAACAAAAAAGTTTCCCATGGCCAAAACTTTAATATCACCATTAACTATATGCGCAAGTTCGTGTCCAATTACAGCTGTCAATTCTTTTTTATTCAATCTTTTTTGGATACCAGTAGTGACAGCAACAAGAGATTTTTTTGGATTACGTCCTGTCGCAAAAGCATTAGGAACTTCTGAATCAATAACGGCCAATTTAGGCATTGGCATTTCGTATCTGTTAGCCAGAAAACTAACAATTTCATAAAGTTCAGGTTCTTCGGATTTAGAAACTTCTTTAGCTCCAGTAGATTTAAGCACCATTTTATGTGAAAAATAATATTGAAAAATAGCCATAATTCCAACTAGAATAATCACAAATCTTATTGGAATACCTAAACTCATTAAAAAAAATGAAAATCCTGCATAAAGAATGCCTAACATAAACATTGTAAAATACATTCTTGATACTAGTTTTGGATCTCTTCTAAAAGATTTAATGCCGTTGTTCAAAATTACTCTCTCCAAAATGTTAAATTCTTTTAAATAAAGGTTACTAAAAAATTATTAAATTTTCATAAACCATAGTAACATTTTTTTTATAATACAAATTTTATACGTAAATTATATGAGTAAAACTCCAACAAATTCAAATTTTAGCCAAATAGAAAAAATCGCTATTGAAAGTGTCAAAATGGCTTCTAAATATGTAAGTTCTAGATTTGGGACTAATTTAAGTATTAAATCAAAATCTGGAAATCCAGGGCAAGATTTAGTTTCAGATGTAGATAAGAAAAGTCAAGAAATTATAAAAAATATTGTATCTGAAAATTTTCCAGAACATTATTTTTTAGGAGAAGAAGATGAAAATATTTATAATCCTTCAACTGATTGGATTTGGGCTGTAGATCCTATAGACGGGACTAATAATTTTGTTAATAATTCTCTACAATATGCCATTTCAGTAGGTGTTTTATATCGTGGTATACCAGTAATAGGAGTCGTATGGGTACCATGGGCTAATTCTGATTCAGGTCTAATAATCCACTCTTCAAAAGATAATGGTTGTTGGATAGGTAATCAAAAAATAATTATCAATCAAGATAATGATAAACCTATTAGAGGAAAATTATCCGGAGTCCCAAATAGATTAACAGAAACATACTTTACAAATAAAAAATTAAGAAATAACTTAGGAGAAGAACGAGTAATAGGAAGTACAGCATATGAACTATTTTTAGTTGCATATGGTTCTATGCAATTCGCAATTAGTGGTTTTGCAAATGTATGGGATTTTGCAGCTTCAATAATAATTATCCAAGAAGCTGGAGGAGAAATATATTATTTAAACAAAGAAAAAAATTTTAAAAAATTTATCTGCTGGAATATATCTCATGATAAAACTAAAAGTATTGAAAATTTACGTAGATGGAAAGGGTTAATATTAGCCGGTAATCCAAATATAGTTAATTTTATTTCGAAAAATATTAAAAAGAAAAAGAAACTAGGAATATTTTAATCTTCAAGAATTAATTTCATACCAAAGGCCAAGGAATATTAATTTTTGAATCCAGATTAGGGAAACTACCTTTTTCTACCATGTTTTTTCCTCGATTTATCAAAGATTTTAATTCCAAATCACTTATATATCTATTTGTATCATCAATAAATTTTTTGTCATTTTCAAGCAAATATACTAATCTTTTAATATTATCCATTATTTCTAAAGGATATTTTCTCCCAATAAATTCAAACATCACCGTCCTTATTCTTGAAAAATAATTAAAAGTAAGTCCATGATCAATTGCCCATATTTTTTTGTCATTCTTATCAATCAGACATGAACTGGCCTTTCTATCAGAATTATTTACTAAAACATCAAAAGCAGCGATATAAATAAAATCTTCCAATCTTGAATCACGTTCTGTGAAATAGTTTTTAGAAGTAAAAGAATTAATATAAAACTGCAGACTTCCTAATCCATATGGACCATCTCTGATAACTAAAGGAGGAAGATTAGGCCATCCTAGTTCAGTAGAAATAATCCAAGCAAATTTTTCTCTTAAATATAAAGATTTATTAGGAAAATCTCTAAGAGGTCTTTCACCTGATGCAGGCTTATAAATTGCGAACATTTCATCTTTATGATTTTTATCTGATTGAAGTTTTACGAGAAAAACATAATTGGATCCTTCAGGAAAAAGAACTATTTTTTTGAAATTCCAATTACTTAATTTATCGATAATATCATTATAATTTTCCAAGAAATTATAACCTATTTAGTTATTGAGTCTGATTTGACAGAATATCCATTCAATTTATTGCACAAATGGGTATTATCTGGATCCAAAGGAACATTGCATAAAAAACAGGGTTTTCTACCAGATGAAACAACATCTAAAATTTTTCTTGATAATTTTTCAGCTTGAT
Source organism: Chloroflexota bacterium (assembly GCA_002718415.1). GTDB lineage: Bacteria > Chloroflexota > Dehalococcoidia > Lucifugimonadales > Lucifugimonadaceae. The sequence goes on along the minus strand of PBEM01000009.1, from coordinate 18,386 downwards.
TTCTGGAAAAAGAAAAAGAGGAATCAATATATTCATCTTCGATATATCCAGATGAAAAAATAGTAAATATATCAGCCCTAGAATCATGAGATAAAGAAATATCATCTGAACGAAATTCAATATCATTATTAATTACTAAATTTTTATCCTCAAAATTATCTTTATTTTTGGGCTCTGTGTTAGTAGCAATAAATTGTGCTAATGAAATCCCGATTTGGAATAAACTCTCTTTTTCCATCCAAATAGTAACATTATTACTGTTAGATCTTGCAACAATTTTAAAAGTCCTCTTCCCAGGATTCCCAATTGAATCTGCGTTAATATATTCACATAGTCCAATAAAATATTTCATTTCATTTCCATAAAAAAGTATTTTTTTAATCATAACTGATCTAAAAGCTAAATAAAAAATAAATAAATGTTATAGATTTTATTATTATTAAATTATGAAGAAAATAGAACTATACGATACTACATTAAGAGATGGTACCCAACAAGAGGGTATTTCATTATCTGTTGAAGATAAAATAGCAATCACTCTAAAATTAGATGAATTAGGAATCGATTACATTGAAGGCGGCTATGCTGGAGCTAACCCTAAAGATGATGAATATTTTAAGAGAGTGTCATCTTTAAAATTGAAAAATTCAAAAATTACAGCCTTTGGTAATACTAGAAAACCTGAAACCAAAGTTTCTGAAGATCAATCAATATCTGCACTATTGAACAGTAAAGCTAATGTCTTGACCATAGTAGGTAAATCTTCCGCGTTTCAAGTTGAAAATATATTAGAAACTTCTTTAGAAGAAAATTTAGCTATGATTGAAGATTCAATCCGTTATTTAAAATCTAAAAATAGAGAAGTTTTTTTTGATGCAGAACATTTTTTTGATGGCTATAAAGAAAATCCAGAATATTCATTACAAAGTTTAAATATTGCTATTAACTCTGGAGCTAATAGAATAATTTTATGTGATACTAACGGAGGAAGTTTACCTGAAGAAATAGAAAAAATCGTAAAGGAAGTAAAGTTAAAAGTTCAAAACAACTCAGTTATATTTGGTATTCACACTCATAATGATACTGATACTGCGGTTGCATCATCTTTATCAGCAGTAAAATCTGGAGTTATTCAAGTCCAAGCATGTATTAATGGTTATGGTGAACGAACAGGAAATGCAAATATGGTAAGTATTATTGGAAACTTATCAATAAAATTAGGATACAAAACTATCCCAAAAAATAAAATATCCTCATTGACTGAAGTTTCTAATTTTGTAGCAGAAATAGTCAATAGAAGACCTTTTCCTTTTCAACCTTTTGTAGGATCTAATGCATTTACTCACAAAGGGGGTTTACACGCTTCTGGTACTCAAAAAAATAAAGATGCCTATCAACATATAAACCCTGAATCAGTAGGTAATACGTCAGGGATAGTAATATCTGAATTATCTGGCAAAAGTAATGTTATGCAAAGGGTTAAAGATTTAGATCTAGACTCAATAATAGATAGTAACGATGCAAAAGAAATAGTAGATATAGTAAAAAATAAAGAATCCGAAGGTTTTACTTACGAAAGTAGCGAAGCATCTTTAGATCTAATCTTATTTAAACACACACCTAATTATGAAGCTCCTTTTGTTTTAATTGATTTTATGGTTTTAGTAGAAAATAAGAGAAGATCTTCATTTGGATCAGGATGGAGAAATGATGGTAATGAACATCCAATGCTATCTGAAGCTACAGTAAAAATACAGGTAGATAAAGAAATACGACACACTGTTTCAGAAGGAGACGGTCCAATAGATGCTCTAGATAAAGCACTTAGAAAAGGTCTTAAAAATTTTTATCCTTCTATTGAAAGAATCAGACTTACAGATTATAAAGTCAGAGTAGTAAATGAAGATCATGGTACTGGTGCTACAGTGAGGGTAATTATTGAATCTGCTGATGATAAACAGGTATGGAACACTGTTGGAGCTTCTTCAAATATTATTGAAGCATCATGGATAGCACTTTCAGATAGTATAGAATGGTGGTTGATAACTAATGGTATAAAACCCTTAATTAAGTGACCTTACCTATTCATTCTAACTCTACCTGCAATCATATCACCTATTTGTGATGTCCCCATAACATTACCTCCATCACCTGCAATATCCACAGTTCTATATCCATCAGAAATAGCGCCTTCTATTGCTAATTCAATAGAATCGGCTTCATCCTGTAATCCAAAAGACCATCTTAGCATCATAGCTGCACTTAATATAGATGCCATCGGGTTTGCAATACCTCTACCTGCAATATCAGGAGCTGATCCATGTATTGGTTCATATAAAGCAGGTTTACCTCCTCTTCTTCTTTTTTTCCCATCTGTTGGTGGTGCTGAAGCAAGAGAAGCAGATGGTAACATCCCCATAGAACCACCTATTACAGCAGATTCATCAGATAAAATATCTCCAAACATATTTTCAGTAACTATTACATCAAAAATAGAAGGGTTAGTTACCATTTGAATAGCAGCATTATCTGCTAACATATGATGCAATTCAACATCATGAAATTCAACAGACAATTCAGAAGTAACCTCTCTCCATAAACGTGAAGTTTCCATTACATTCATCTTATCCACAGAATGCAATACTTTTCTTCTTCTTCTTGCCAATTCAAATGCGACTCTAACTACACGTTCAATTTCCTTTTCAGTATAAGCCAAAGTATCAACTGCTCTTCTACCTCTACTGTTCTCCCATTTCCTTTTAGGTTTTCCGAAATATAAACCTCCTGTCAATTCTCTAACTATTACAAAATCAACACCCTCAATACGATCTGGTTTTAGAGGAGAAGAGTCAATTAATTGAGGATATATCTTACATGGACGTAAATTTGCAAAAAGTCCTAAATTTTTCCTTAATTTCAAAATACCATCTTCAGGTCTTACAGGCATTTCTGGATTATCCCATTTTGGCCCCCCAACAGCACCAAATAAAACGGCATCAGCACCTAAAACTAAATTTAATGAATCTTGAGGTAACGCAGTCCCAAATTCATCTATGGCATTACCTCCTACTCTACCTGCAACATATGTAAAATCATGTCCAAATCTTTCTGCTACAGCATCTAATACCCTTATAGATTCTGCTGTAACTTCTGGACCGATACCGTCTCCACCTAAAATTGCTATTCTTGCTTCCATTTAACTCTCTCAAAAAACACTAGTAATGTAATGTAATAAATTTTTCAATATTAAAATTTTATCACTTAATTCAGAGATTCAATAATTTTTCACCATCTAGGTGCTCTGAGTGATTCAAAATTACTTATTTCTTCTTCCATTCTAAATGACAAATCTATATCATCTAAACCTTCTATTAGACACTCTTTTCTAAAACTATCTATTTCAAATGTAGTAGAAAATTTTTCAGAATCTTTAATAGTTTGTTTTTGTAAATCAATCGTCAATTTATATATAGATTTTGTGGAATTTGCCATTATAAGATCCACAATTTCATCATCTAAAACGATAGTTAATAAACCATTTTGCATACAATTATTTCTAAAAATATCCGCAAAACTAGGAGCAATTATCACTTTAAATCCCATCTCATAAAGAGCCCAAGGTGCATGCTCTCTAGATGATCCAGAACCAAAATTTCTTCCTGAAACTAATATTGATGCTTTTTTATATTTAGTGTCATTTAATATAAAATCGGGATTTAAGATTCCATCTTCTAAATACCTCCAATCAAAAAATGCAAATTCTCCAAATCCAGTTCTTTCAATTCTTTTCAAAAATTGCTTGGGAATAATTTGATCTGTATCAACATTAGCTCTATCAAGTGGAGCAACTATCCCTTCATGCTTAATAAATTTTTCCAATATTTATACCTCCAATATGATATTTCCATATTATTTTTTATCATTATTATTTAATAATTCTTCGATAGGATCTATAGGCTTTTTAGGGTATACAGTGACTAAACCAACTATATTTCTTTTTCTTTCTTGTAATTTATGAAGTTTAAATACCACTATAAAAGCTAACACTCCAAGCAAAAATAAAATTATATCGGAAATAATCAATATTTTATATGTTGAGATGATATCTCCAATATTTTCCCTGTTACTAAACCATATTCTAGGAACAGTTACAGGATTAAAAAGAAATGCAATTAAATAAAAAACAGCCCAAAAATGTATACTAAAGTCAAAATTACCATCAGACTGCCAATTATCTTCAACACTCGGATCACTTCCTTTGAATAATTCTTTCAAAATTTGCCAAGGACGGAAAAAATTCATCCCAGGAATAAAAAACCAAAGTACTGACATTTCTGGAGAGAACCTCTGTTCTGAACTTTTAAGAGTTAATAAATTTCTTGAAGATCTATGAATAAAGGAACCAAAAATAAATATACATATAATGAAGTCTACAAATAAGACTAGAAATAATAAAAATGAAATATTCTGAGATTTAGAATATTCGTCATAATATTTTAAGACTGTCGGACATTCCTTTTGCTCATTTATTAAATCAATAACATCTAAACATTCAAAATTTTCTCTTTCAGAAAAATCTATCAAGGATTCTGGATCAAAAGTTGAAGGAGGTAAACTTGAGATACCATTAGATTGCCATTTTGTAACAAAAGAACTTATATTGTAATCTTGAAATGCTAGAGATATACTTACTAAACTCCATAATCCCAAGAAAATAGCTAATAAAACGATATTAAAACTATTGGATTCATAACAATAAGGATCATACCTTTCAGATTTAATACGATCTAATTCTTCCCTACCAGATAATTTTCTAAAAAAGTTTTTTCTCAATATAATCTTTTATTTCCAATTGCGAACATCTACAAAATTACCAGCTATTGCTGCAGCCGCTGCCATTGTAGGACTAACAAGATGGGTGCGTCCGCCTTTCCCTTGCCTTCCTTCAAAATTTCTGTTCGAGGTTGAAGCACATCTTTCTCCTGGAATTAAAATATCAGGGTTCATACCTAAGCACATTGAGCATCCTGAATTTCTCCACTCAAAACCCGCATCAATAAATATAGAGTCTAATCCTTCTTTTTCCGCAAGAATTTTAGTTAGAGTAGAACCCGGCATAACTTGTGCCCGAACTGTTGAAGAAATCTTTTTTCCTTTAACAATTTCAGCAGCAGAACGTAAATCTTCTAGTCGAGCATTAGTACAAGAACCTATAAAAGCTCTATCAATTTTTATATCTTCAATATTAGTTCCTGGTTTCAATCCCATATAATCCATAGCTCGATTAGCAGATTCTTGATCAACTGGATCCTCAAATGTTTCAGGATATGGTATTGAATCTGTAATCTTTGAAACTTGACCTGGATTAGTACCCCAAGAAACATATGGTTCAAGTTCAGAACAATTTATTTCTATTTTAGTATCAAAAATAGCATCTTTATCACTTTGATATTCTCGCCATTTTTTTATTGAATCTTCATAACTTTCTCCTGAAGGAACAAATTTCCTTCCTTTCATCCACTTAAAAGTAGTATCATCAGGAGCTATCATTCCTGCCCGAGCACCAGCTTCAATTGACATATTACAAATTGTCATTCGGCCTTCCATACTTAATGATCTTATGGCATTGCCTGTATATTCAATAACATAACCTGTACCTCCAGCAGTGCCAATTTTACCTATAGTAGATAAAATCATATCTTTAGCTGTAACCCCGAGAGGTAATTCTCCTACAAAGTCTATTTGCATAGTTTTAGGTTTATTTTGTCTTAATGTTTGGGTTGCTAAAACATGTTCTACTTCAGAAGTCCCAATTCCAAATGCCAAAGAACCAAAAGCTCCATGAGTAGAAGTATGAGAATCTCCACAAACTATAGTCATTCCTGGTTGTGTATAACCTTGTTCTGGACCTATTACATGTACAATACCTTGAGCATTACTATCAATATCGTATAGGGTAACACCGAAATCCTTGCAATTCTTTCGAAGAGTTTCTACTTGTTGCCTAGCAATAACATCTTTAATTTCATCATTCCTAGTATCATCAGTTGGTATATTATGGTCAACTGTAGATATAGTTAATTCAGGTCGCCTAACCTTTCGATTTTGTAATCTTAACCCTTCAAAAGCTTGAGGCGAAGTAACTTCATGAACAAGGTGTAAATCTATATAAATAAGAGCTGGTTTACCTGATGATTCAAAAACTAAATGATCTCTCCAGATCTTATCAAACATAGTTAATCCCATTACAATTCCTCCAAAAAATTGTTTGTCAGTTTTTATATAATAGTTTTTTTAGATTGATCAATTATTGAAATAAATCTATTTATTGCGTTCACATAAGCTTTAGCAGATGCAACAACTATATCAGTATCAGAACCTCTACCTGAATATATAGAACCATCTTTTTCTATCCTGATAGTAACTTCCCCTATAGAATCTATACCTTCTGTAACTGCGCTCACTGAAAACTCTGTAAGTTCAACATCTATTTTAGTGATTTGATCAATTGCCTTACATACAGCATCCACAGGTCCAGTACCACCACTATTTGCATTAATTTCACGACCATCAGGACAAAGTAATAAAATTTCAGCATTCGGATCAGATGAATTCCCACATATAACCTTAACAGTCTTTACTTCAAATTTCGTCTGAGTATCGGAAATTCTATGTTGTTCAGACATTAATGCTTCTAAATCTAAATCTGTTAATTCTCTCTTATTGTCAGCTAATTCCTTAAAAGCCTTAAATATTTCATTTAATTCTTCATCACCTAAGTTGTATCCTAAATCATTCAATCGCGACCTAAGACCTGCTCTACCAGAAAGCTTTCCTAAAACAAGTGCCTCTCCTCTCCATCCAACTGTTTCAGGTTCCATGATTTCAAAAGTTGTACGTTCTTTTAAGAAAGCATCTTGATGAATGCCAGATGAATGCCGAAAAGCATTTTGACCAACGATAGCTTTATTATATTGAATAGGAAAACCAAAAATAGAACTAATTAATCTAGAAGAAGTACCTATCTCTTCAGTATTTACGTCAGTAAATAAATTATAAAAACTAGGTCTGGTAGATAATGCCATAATGACTTCTTCTAGAGCCGCGTTACCAGCTCTTTCACCTAAACCATTAATACATCCTTCTATCTGCCTGGCTCCAGCACTTACAGCAGATAATGAATTCGCCGTTGCCATACCTAAATCATTATGACAATGTACAGAAATTATTGCTTTATCGATATTTGACACATTTTTTTTAATAGATTTAATTAAATCTCCAAATTCCTTAGGGTTTGAATATCCTACTGTATCTGGAATGTTAACAGTTGTTGCTCCTGCTTCAATAACTTCTTCTAAAATCGCATACAAATATTCAGGATCAGTCCTAGTGGCATCCATAGGAGAAAATTCTACATCATCAACATAATCTTTAGATCTTTTTACCGCATCGACAGCCATAACCATAATAGCTTCACGGTCTTTTTTCATTTGATGCATAAGATGAACATCAGAAGAAGAAAGAAATGTATGTATCCTAGAGTTAGGAACACCTTTTAAGGCATTTCCTGCTGCGTCAATATCAGCTGGTAAAGCTCGTGCTAATGTAGTAATTATAGGACCTGTAATTTCATTTGCTATTCTTTTTACAGCTTCAAAATCTCCAGGAGAACTACCCGCAAAACCAGCTTCAATTACATCAACTTTCAATTTAGCGAGCTGTTTGGCGATACGCATCTTTTCATCAGCAGTAAGACCAGCCCCAGCAGTCTGTTCACCATCTCTTAATGTAGTATCAAAAATTATTACTTTATCTTTGTTCATATATTCTAATAAATACTCTTATAAAAAAAATTATTTCCCACTAAGTAGTAGATTCCAACCAAGGCATCATATCTCTAAGTTCCTTACCTACTTTTTCTACAGGGTGTTTTTCGTTTTGTTTTCTTAGATGATTAAATCTATGTAAACCTTCATCATTTTCAGCGATCCATTCTTTTGCAAATTCCCCAGATTGAATTTGTTTTAAAATAGCTCTCATATTCTCTTTCACATTATCATCAATTACCTTAGGGCCTCTAGTATAATCACCATATTCCGCTGTCTCACTAACAGAATATCTCATGTATCCCAAACCACCCTGATAAATCAAATCGACTATAAGTTTCAATTCATGTAAAACTTCAAAATAAGCAGATTCAGGTTCGTATCCAGCTTCAATTAAAACTTCAAATCCAGCTTTAATTAACTCGGTTACACCTCCACATAAAACTGCTTGTTCACCAAATAAATCAGTCTCAGTTTCTTCTTTAAATGTTGTCTCTAAAATACCTGCACGCCCTCCTCCTACTCCTTTACCATATGCTAAAGCAGTGTTTTTGGCATTCCCTGAAAAATCATTATCCACTGCTACTAGGCATGGAACACCCAAACCTCTTTCAAAAACAGCTCTTACTCTATGTCCAGGAGCCTTAGGAGCTATCATTACCACATCAATATTTTTTGGAGGATTTATTTGTTCATACAATATTGTAAATCCATGTGCAAATAATAGTGTTTGTCCTGGTCTTAAGTTAGGTAAAACTTCCTCTTTATATACTTTTCCTTGAACTGTATCAGGTAAACAAAAAGAAATTAAATCAGCCTTTTTAGTAGCGTCTGAATTAGATAATACTTCAAAACCATCATTTTCAGCTTTGGATTTACTTTTACTACCTTCATACAAACCTATAACAACATTATATCCATTATCCTTTAAGTTCTGTGCATGAGCATGTCCTTGAGAACCATATCCTAAAACAGCTATAGTTTTGTCTACTAAAATAGAATCATCAATGTCTTTGTCATAATATAATATCGCCATAATTTTTTCTCCTAAACTTATTAATAATTATTTAAAATATAAATTTTATACACTTCCGCTCTCGTATATTTCTTCAGAATCATTCTGAATATTAGCACCTGAATGAGATTTATACTCTCCATCTGGCCTTCCTTCAATTAAAGTTCCTCTTAATGTAGCTACTCTACCTGTTCTTATAACTTCTTTAATGTCAAATTTACGTAATAATTCAATCAAAGAGTCAATTTTCTCTTTACCTCCAGTAATTTCCATAGTGAGACTTGAAACTCCAATATCTATAATGTTCACTCTAAAAATTTTTGCTAAGTCTAATATTTCACTCCTGGTTTTTTCATTTGAAGAAACTTTAATCAAAGCAAGTTCTCTCCAAACAATATTTTTATCGGTAATATCCTTAGCTTCAACTACCTCAATTAATTTATCTAACTGTTCAGCAACACTTTTTAGTGAAGTAGCTGAACCTTCAACTACAAAAGTCATTCTAGATAATCCTGGTTCTTCTGAAGAACCTACTGCTAAACTAGCAATATTAAATCCTCTTCTTCGAAATAATCCTGAGATTCTTGAAAGTACACCTGGTCTATCTTGAACTAAAGAAGTTATGGTACGTTGATTTTTATTAGAAGACATTAAATATTCTCCCCAATTAATTCTGAAACACTTTGGCCAGCAGGTATCATAGGATATACATTATCAACTTTTTTTATTACAAAATCTACTACTACAGGACCAGAATGAGAATTAGCTACTTTTATGACATCAAATAAATCATCTTTATTATCTACCCGCAGGCCTTTTATCCCATAAGATTCAGCCAATTTAACAAAATCCGGATTACCAGTATAAGTTTCGGCTTGATAATCTTCATTATAAAATAAACCTTGCCATTGGGTAATCATCCCCAAATGATTGTTATTTAAAATTGCATATTTAACAGGAAGATTATTTTCTTTAGCTGTAGCTAATTCCATCATAGTCATTTGAAAACCTCCATCCCCACAAATTGACCAAACAAGTTTATCAGGATTTCCAACTTGTGCCCCTATAGCAGATGGAACTTCATAACCCATTGTTCCTAACCCTCCAGAAGAAATCCATGAGTTAGGTTGAATAAATTTATAATGTTGAGCAGCCCACATTTGATGTTGCCCAACTCCTGAACATATTATCGCATTACCTTGAGTAATTTCTGATAAAGCCTTAACTACACTTTGCCCAAGTAAATGGTCAGAATTAGGTATTTCTAATGATGGATGATTTACTTTCAATTTTGATACTGTATCTAACCACTCCGGTCTTAAATTTTTCGATAATTCAGGATTAATCTGATTTAATACATCTATAATATTTCCAATTATAGGGACATCAACCTTGATAGTTTTTCCAATTTCAGAAGCATCTATATCAATATGAATTTTTTTAGATTTAGTTGAAAATCTTTTCGGATCTCCAACAATCCTATCATCAAATCGAGTACCAATCCCTATTATTAAATCACTTTGATCCAATATAAGACTAGCGTATGCCATTCCATGCATACCAGGAAAACCACAGGAAAGTATATGATCTTCGGGAAAACTAGAAATCCCTAATAAAGTTGTAACAACTGGAATTTGGGATTTCTCACTAAATTCTTTTAATTGAGAAAATGCCTTAGAAATTATAACCCCATGACCTGCTAAAATTACAGGTCTCTTAGATTTTTCAATTAAAGCTACAGCTTCATCAATTTTATTCTTAGTAGTTTTTGAAGGTATTTTATATCCTGGTATGGAAATTTCATTTCTACCATTATAATAAGACTTTTCTGTAAAAACATCTTTAGGAATATCTATTAAAACCGGTCCTGGTCTTCCAGTTTTAGCTATATAAAATGCTTCATGAATAACATCTCCTATATCTGATGCATTCATAACTAAATAATTATGTTTGGTAACTGGTAGAGTAGCCCCTGTAATATCTGTTTCTTGAAATGCGTCTGTACCAATTGCAGATCTGCCAACCTGTCCTGTTATAGCTACCATTGGAGCTGAATCCATCATTGCAGTAGCTAGCCCAGTTATCAAGTTGGTAGCACCAGGGCCAGAAGTAGCAAAAGCGACACCTACTTTATCAGTAGATCTCGAATATGCATCTGCAGCATGAGCAGCACCTTGTTCATGTCTAACTAAAATATGATTAATTTCTGGAAATTGAGATAAAACTCCATATAGAGGTAGAACTGCGCCACCTGGTAAACCAAATACTACATCAACACCTTCATTTATTAGTGCTCTACAAACTATTTCAGCTCCGGTATATTGTTTCGACATTACAGTTCTCCAAAAACTCTAAATTAATTTTAATATTTATTAAAATAAAAATCCCGTCCATAAAAAGGACGAGATATACTCGCGGTACCACCTTTATTGCCTGATTTACAAGCCTCTTAATTTTATGGCTATAACGTACCATAAACGTCCGATCTTACTAAAATTCAGATCAACCACTCCTGATCGAGTTCACAAATCATACTTAACTGTTTGCAGCAAACACAGCTCTCTAAGTAAGCACAAGATGCTAATACTATCATTCTCAGCGTTTAATTTTTATATAATTATAACTCATATTTAAATGTTCATGTTCATGAAATGTTTAATACTTGAAATTTTTATTATTAATTATGACTAATGACAAAAATAATTTAATACTACTTACTAATAACGAAATTGATGAATTAAGTAATTTCATATTTAGTATTGGTGCACATGGGCATCGCGATTGGCCAAATAATCAAAAAATTATTTCTAAAATAATAGCCAATTTTCATAATTGTTCTTCATTTGAAATATATTTACTAAAAAATAAATCAAATATATTAGGATATACATTAATAGAAGAAGAAGAAAAGATTAACAGAATAATTGTATCAATTGGTGCAAAAAAAATAGAATATACTAAATTTTTGATCGATAAAATGTTGAAAATTTATTCGAAAAGAAAAGTTTATAAATCTAAAAATATCCATGTCCCGATTCATCAAAAAACATCACTAAATAACATCGATCTTAATTATTTGAAATTAAGAAAAGTACGTAAGTATCTAAAAATGAATACTAAAATAGAAAACACTATAATTTCTTCGTCTCATAAAACATTAATCTTAAAAGAAATTGTTAAAGAAAACGAAATACAAGAGTTTACAAATACAAAAAATAGAATTTTTAATACTCATTGGGGATTCGCCCCAAATACGATTAATGATTTTAATCATGAAGATTTTAATTTTTTATTAATATTAAATGGAAATAAAATAGCCGGATTCTTAACTTTATCGATTTTAGGAGAGAAAGACCATATGTTAGGAAAAATTTCTATGATAGGAATCGATGAAGAGTTCAGAAAAAAAGGTATAGGAAAATTGGCACTAGAAAATGGGATCTCTATTTTAAAACAAAAAGGTGTTGTAGAAGTTATTCTTGATGTAGATTCAGAGAATCGTAGCGCTATATCTATATATAAAAAATTTAACTTTTATAAAACCGGGGAAATAATTTGGTGGGAAAAATAATCTCAGATAAATGAATTGTATACATCTACTAACCTTGGCCCAACTATTTTCCAATCAAAAGTTTTAGCATGTCTTCTAGCATTATTCCCAAATGATTTCCTTAAATTATGATCTTTAGATAAAATCCTTATCTTTTCAGCATATTTAGCAAAATTATCCGCAGGATAAACCAAAAAACCCGTTTCATTATTAATAACTACTTCAGAAATCCCACCTACATCTGATGCTATAACAGGCAAACCACTAGATTGGGCTTCAAGAGCTGAAAGGCCAAGACTTTCGTAGTATGATGGCATAATTAAAATATCATGTTCTTTATATAATTTTGGTAATAATTTTCTATTAATCACTCCTAAAAACTTTATTCTATCCATAATATTATATTTCAACGCAATATTTTTTAGCCTAAGCGTTTCTCCCTCTTCCGCATCTCCTCCAGCTATGTTTAGTTTAATATCTATATCATTTAATTCTGCAATTGCTTTAATAACAGTTTCAATACCTTTCAATGGTTCTAATCTGCCTACAAAAAGTATACTAATATTATTCGAGTCATGATTTTTTTTTATAAAATTTCGATTAAAAAGTTCTGAATACACACCTGGCCTAATTATTTTTATTTTTGAAGATTTAGCAGAATATTTATCAATTATTGATTGCTTTTCGTTTTCTGACCAAACAAGTATTCCATCACTATTTTCTATTGCCTGAAGTTCTCCATTTTTTCTATCTAAAATTGAAGTTTTTGATTTAATATAATCTTCTTTTATTAAAGACAATGTATGGAACATAATAACGTGATTTAATTTCCAAGATTTACTTAATATATTTCCTACCAATCCCGATAACCAATAATGAGAGCTAATAAGATCATATTTAAGATGATTTTCATTAGAATATAAATTGATTTTTTCAGCAAAATTAGGGAGTAAAGGATATATAGATTCTTTATCGATATCAAATCCTCCAGCTTTTATATGAATCACCCTAACATTAGGTGTAAGTTGAATTATTTCTGGATCTTTAATATCATGATGTCTAGTATAGATATCCACATTCACATCTAAATCAGAAATTATTTTTGATGATTCCAATAAAAAAACATTCATCCCTCCTGCACTACCTAAACCTATTTGTCTTACTGGACAACCATGTACACTAATTACGGCAAGTTTCATATCTATCTTTTTTTTGCAAGTACTTTGCTAACAGTTTCGTCAACACCACCTAATCTATATTTATAAACCTCATCCCCCCTCATAAAATCAAAAATTAAGTGATTTTCCAATATTGAATGTTGTATTGATAAAACATGATTTAAAACACCTACTGATAAATCACTATATTCAGGGTCATAACCACTATTATATAAATACTTAACCTTATCCTTTAAAAAACTCAATGAAGTTGCCACTTTTTTGTTATCCACTTCTAGAAATCGTAACCTGGTACTTCCTAATTTTGACATATTTATAGATATATCTCTAAAAAAATTTTCTCTATTTACAGTCATAAAATTATTTTTATCAGGTGTACTCTTCCTGAGTAGTCTAAAAAATTCTCCCATATTTTCTTTAATATCTTTTTTATCTGAAAATTCATAGGATTTTACAGATTCTATCTTATTCAAACGTCTTAATTTTCTTCTAATTTCATGTCTGTTTTTTTTATTTAACGAAGATAAATATTCTTCAAATGTTTCAGGTAATATTATCCTTGGAGAGACATCTTCCAAAGAGATTTCAACATCCCAATTATATTTTTTTAAATAGACTGTAATCTTTTCTATTGTGGGTGATGAGGTAGGAATAGAATCTAATTCTAATTCATTTATACTTAAATCATTCGAGAGAAAGATAACTAACGTTTCTAATAATTCATCAATACCATTATGACCTGAATAAATTAAATCCTGATAATCAAATAAATCCTTGGATCCTATAAAAGTATATTTATTTTTGTTTATTTTAAATGGTGAAATTATTTTATTATTAGTATCGGAAACTACAAAAATTTTATACTTACTATCTTTACCAAAATTTTTCTTCCAAATATTTTTTACTATTTGTGATTGAAAAAAACGATTACCATCAAAAGAATTAAAAACTTCATCCCATTGATCTGAAATTTGATCCCATGACAACTCTTGAAGATTTTTATTAGTATTTAATACTATATTTTTATTAGTCATCTAATAATTCGAAGATTTTTTCTACATTAGGATCTATAGTTTCTATTTTAGTTTCTGATTTTTTTTGAACGGTTTCTGGATCTTTCAGTCCATTTCCTGTAAGGACGCAAACAACAGATTTATTAGAAATATCCTCTCCATCATTAACTAATTTTATTAAACCTGCAAGAGAAGCAGCAGATGCTGGTTCACAAAATATACCTTCTTCACGAGTTAACTTAAGATAAGATTGAATAATCTCTTCATCTGTAACCATATCTATTAAACCATTAGATTCATCCCTAGCTTTCAAAGCTCCTTGCCAACTAGCAGGATTACCTATTCTTATAGCAGTAGCTAATGTTTGAGGATTTTCGATTTTTGTTCCTTTTACTATAGGGGCAGATCCAGAAGCTTGAAATCCCATCAGTTTAGGTAAAGATTCAGATTTACCAATTTCATAATATTCCTTAAATCCCTTCCAATAAGCGGTAATATTACCTGCATTACCTACTGGAATACATAAAATATCTGGATTATTTCCCATTTCATCAATTATTTCAAATGAACCGGTTTTTTGACCTTCTATACGATATGGATTTATCGAATTTACTAATTCAATATCCATTTTTTCCACTATAGAGCGAACAATTGATAACGCCTGATCAAAATTACCTTCTATGGCAATAATTTTCGCTCCGTACGCCATAGCTTGAACAATTTTGCCTAAAGCAATTTCTACAGAAGGTACAATTATTATAGCTTCAAGACCATATCTAGCTCCATAAGCAGAAGCAGAAGCACTAGTATTTCCTGTTGAAGCGCAAACAATCTTTTTTTTATCTTTTTCTAATGCTTTTGCTACAGCTAGTACCATTCCACGATCCTTAAATGATCCTGTAGGATTACAACCTTCCAATTTAAAGTATAGATTTTTGCATCCTAAAGATGGTCCTATATTTAAAGACTGAACTAAAGGAGTAGCACCTTCACCTAATGTAATAAGAGGAGTATTTTTACCTACAGGTAAAAATTCTTTATATTTAGATAAAAGTGGCTTGAAAATAGGCAAAATTACTCCATTATTAATATTCTTCGACTCTTAATAATGAGTCAAAAGTAACGAGATCTTCAAGTTTCTTTATTTTTTTTATTGCCTCTAACATAATTTTTTCTTGTGCCTTATGAGTCATCACTACCAATTCAGCATTTTTCAATTCGATATTAGTATCTTTCTGAAGAACAGTATGAATACTAATTCCATTATCACCTAATATTTTAGATAATCTTGCTAAAACCCCAGCTTTATCCTTAATAGTAATTCTTAAATAATATTTACTATTATGATAATCCATATTAATTAAACTAAATTTTTCTTCAAAAATTTTTGTTTTATTTTCCTCAGATTTTGAAATCCCATCCATTATTCTAAAAATGTCATTTAGTAGGGCACTTGAGGTTGTATCTGGACCTGCTCCAGCACCTTGAAACCACAAAGGGCCTGTCAAATTACCATGAACCTCAATCATATTTAATACACTATTTACATTTGCCATTGGAATTTCGATCGGGATTAAAGCTGGATGAACACGTAATAATAATTTGTTATTGATTTTTTTTACAGAAGAAATTAACTTAATAGAAAAACCTAATTCATTTGCATACTTAAATTCTTTATTTTTTATATTTGTTATACCTTCACGATAAATCTTCTTGATTTCTACTTTTGCCCCAAATGCCAAATTTGTAAGTATTGCCAATTTATAAGTAGAATCAAAACCTTCAACATCATTAGTAGGATCTGTTTCTGCATAACCCAATTTCTGAGCATCATTTAGAATTTCCCTAAAAGATAAACCTTCATTAGACATACGGGTTAAAATATAATTTGTAGTTCCATTAATAATTGCTCTGATTCCATCTATTTTGTTTGATGAAAAATCATTTTTTAAAGATGAAATGATAGGAATACCTCCACCTACACTAGCTTCAAATCTAAGTTGTGTTGAAGAATTCTTAGCTATAGCTAATAGTTCTAATCCTCTTTTAGCCATAACTTCCTTATTTGCTGTTACTACATCTTTGCCAGATTTTAAACATTTGGAAATATAATCGAATGCAGGACTTTCTCCACCTACTACTTCAACAACTAAATCTATTTCTTCATCGTCTAAAATATCATTTATATTTGATGAAATCTTAGTTTTATTAAATATAAAGTTTCTTTTCTTTGACAAATCTTTTACGACTATAGTTTTAACATTTATCAATTTACTATAGTTGTGAGATTCTAAATCTGTAATTATTTCAAAAATTTTTGATCCTATTACACCTAAACCAATCAATCCAATATTTAACTTTTTTTTCTCCATAATATTTATCTAATTTGATCTGCAGAAATCATATTATTATCACCTTCAGTTATATTAGGAGTAGGAAGTAAAGATGATAATTGAACTTGTTTGTTGACCCATCCATAAATCTTATCATTTAGATCCATATATAAATCACCTTCTGCTGCAATCTTTTTTCTCTCTTTATTTAGAAAAATTACTAAAGCTCTATCGATTAAAGATTCCAGATTTGAGTTGCTAATTTCTCTAGCTTCTGAAACCTCTTCAACAATATATAATATATATGATTGATCTTCTTGATCATATTGAATTGGACTTAGTTCTCTAACAGGCAAAATCCTATCACCATTAGAATCTAGCCCAAAAAATAAATAATCTAAATCAGTTACGACCCCATAAGGAAACCATCCAACTTCTCCATTATTTCTTTTTATGTTAGGATCTTCCGAATATAAACTAGTAATATCGGTTATGGGTTTACCTGCATCAAGATCTCTATTTATTTTTCTAATCAAATTATCATCAGGATTTCTAAGTGTAATCTGATAAATATGAACTTGCGATTGGACTCTTGGAATTGTCTCAGCAACTACTGTTCTTAATCTTTCTTTAAAAATTGTTTTTTTTATGAAATCTCTATAAATTTCCTCTGATAAACCTATTTTATTTAAAAATTGCCTTTTTGATTCTTCAAAATTCTTTTGCTCTTCTTGATCAATATTCATAGTTTTTTCAAAAAAATAACCAAGCATATTTTCAATATGTTCATCTACTTCAGTAGATTCCACTGTTATTCCATAACGAGGAGCTAATTGATATGCAATTTCATTATCCTGTAAAGTTTGTAAAGCATCAAAAAGAGAAGTACCTATTTCAAATTGAGAACCCAAATCTTCAGTTATACGCTGATTAAATCTTATATAATCCACTACATCTCCTCTTGTATACTCCTTATCATTTACACGTAAGGCGATTTCTGTAGGGGGTTTAATATACGTCGAATAAAAAGAATAAACAGGAATAATGACTATAATCAATATGATTATAAATCCTAAATATAAAAATGGTCTAGATTGTTTATTCTGATTTTTTTTATCCCTAAGTAGATCAAATCTTGATTTAAATCCTTTATGAGTAATACTTCTCTGTCCGATCAAATAATCTGATTCAGAATTGTTAGAATTTATTTTGTTACTTTCCATGATTCAATAATAAATTTTAATTAATTATTTTTATAAGTATTATTTTAAGTTATTTTTCTAAAAATCATACGAACGTAATTATGACATTAAAATAATAAAAAAATAACTTCCTAATATTAGCCAGATTTTTCATCTTTTTTTGTAGAAGAATCAGTCTCTGACTTAGTATCTTCGGTGGTCGAAACAGATTCCTCAGTAGTATCTACATCAGTCTCTGACTTAGTATCTTCGGTGGTCGAAACAGATTC
>PBEM01000008.1 GCA_002718415.1 Chloroflexota bacterium | reverse complement strand
CCCTAGCAAGGTGACACCTATTGCTGCTCCGGTAAATCCTAGGCCCCAGGCTGACAACATCAGGACTATCAGTCCGGATGCACAGATGATTCCCGAAACCCATTGAATTAATGGTCGTCGATCCCATTCAGCGAGCCAAGTCATCATCGCTGATCCAAACAAAGCACCTATTCCAGATATGAAGAGTAAATCGCTCAGACGGCCTTGCCAATTTTCGATTCCAAGTCCGAGTTCAACATACCCCGCCATCAGATTTTGGAAAGGCATTGCCAAGAACGTGAGAACAAGCATCATCAACATCAGAGTGCGAAGTCTGGGAGTTTCCACCACATATCTGAGCCCGGCAGTCACATCACCAATAATGTCGTTCAGAGAGAGTCCTGCAAGTCCCTTTGGTACGACAGCCGTGGCCACAACTCCCCGTGCTATCTGAGTCGCCCGCTTTGTTGCCGACGTAGGAACGAAAAAGAGAAGACTGACCGAAAGAAAGCCAAAACCAGCCTGTACAAAATATGCCCACTCATATCCAGCTCCAAAACGATCACTGACATGAGGGAAAGTTGTCATGAGGAATCCAGCCATCAATGGCCCGAACGCCCGAGTAAGATTCATGGAGTTATTTGAGAGGGCCATCGCGCTCGCAATGCGATCCTGTGAGACTATCTCAGCCATCAGAGGTGTACGTGCCGGCATCCCAAGCGACGTAATCGCTCCTTGTACGAGTCCAAGTATGAAGAGTGAGGAGACAGTAATCGTATCCGTAAACACTAAGCTTCCCGTGATCAGAGCAACAGCAGCCATAGTCGACTGCATCAAGATCATCATGTTACGTTTTTCGATTCGATCGACGAGTGCTCCGCCTGGGAGAGTAAAAAACATTTGTGGCAGCATGAATGCAACCATCAAGAATGCCGTCATGCTGTAGGAATTAGTGAGCTCCCATGCAATCGCACCCCGAACTAACATCTGCATGTTCATACCCATAAATGAAAACGTGGACGACGTCCACAATAAGCGAAAATCTCGGACTCCAAACACTGAAAGAGTTGTCCGTAAAGAAGGCTTAGCAGCCGGTGGGTTTAAGGTGGTTTTATTACTCGTAATTTACTCCCCTAATACTGTAATCTGCCCCTCTTTAAGAAAATACTCTTATGAATAGAGGCTCTCGTATTCTGCTACTCTGTTGTTGCTCAGGGTTACTGAGCTATAACGATTAGTGAGGAGATGTACTTTGGAATACGTCATTTATGAAAAAAAAGGCCACGTCGCCTATATCACACTCAACCGACCTGACCGGATGAATGCCCTTGGCAAACAACTCGGT
Organism: Chloroflexota bacterium; assembly: GCA_002718415.1. Lineage (GTDB taxonomy): Bacteria > Chloroflexota > Dehalococcoidia > Lucifugimonadales > Lucifugimonadaceae. The sequence goes on along the minus strand of PBEM01000008.1, from coordinate 16,892 downwards.
GCTGAACTGCGGCAAGCTGAAGAAGAATTTGCGAACGATGACGATGCCTGGGTTGGTATTTACACCGGAGCTGGCGACCGCGCATTCTGTGCGGGCCGAGACCTGAAAGAAGTTGCAGAAACAGAAGGAAAAGATACTGGTCCAGCGCCCAAACGTGACTTTGGTCGTGCGCCAGTTGATCTAGGAAAACCAACCATAGCCGCCATCAACGGAGCGGCTTATGGTGGCGGTCTAGAAAAAGCACTTACATGTGACATACGAATATGCTCTAACAACGCCCGTATGGCTCTGGCCGAAGTCAAGGTGGGGCTCTGCCCACCCGGTGGAGTCTTCGACCTCCCGAGATTAGTCGGTCTATCGAATTCAATGTGGCTTTTACTCAGTGGAGAACCTGTAGACGCTCAGGAAGCTCTTCGAATGGGCCTCGTGACTAAAGTAGTATCACAGGCTGACTTACTAGACACCGCAACCCAGATGGCTGAAACGATAGCTGGGAATGCGCCACTGGCGATCAATGCCACGCGAAAGCTCGCTCGCTTCGGTCTTGAGCTGCCCTCAGATTACGCTCGGAAGATGAGTGCTCAACTGGTGGAATCAGTTTGGACATCCGAGGATCAGATAGAGGGTGCCAAGGCTTTTGCTGAGAAACGACCGCCTGTCTGGAAAATGAAATAACTAAACCAGGGGTGCGATCAATTCAGCATACCGATCGAGTATCGGAATTATTTCATCAGACTTCGCGGATGGAAGCCCGAATACTGCTCTATCCACGCCGAGATCGATAAGCTCATCGATAGCTTCTCTGTTCGGCGCTGTACCCCAATTACTCACAGGGATCTGAGCCCTGCCAGCAGCCTCAGTCGCCTCTCTGAGCTCCTCGAGTCGACCTGGCAGATCGACTCGCGGACCTATTGGCATCCACTCATCAGCATATTTTATAACTCGTGATACAGCTCCTGCTCCGGCGTTTCCAAGCAATATTGGTGGATACGGTTTCTGAACTGGCTTTGGCCAAGACCAAATTGGATCAAAGTCAACAAACTCTCCGTGATATTCAGCTTCATCATTCGTCCAGATTTCAATCATCGCTTCAACTCGCTCGCGAAGCAATTTCCAGCGTCTCGTCGGATCAGTCCCGTGATTTTCCATCTCTTCTCTATTCCAACCACCGCCGATACCAAAAAGGAATCTTCCATTCGACAGATAATCCACACTGGCCACCTCTTTAGCCAACGTTATCGGGTCTCTCTCAATCACAAGTGCAATACCCGTTCCGAGCTTCAGGGTTTCAGTGGTCGCCGCCGCCGCACTTAATGCCACAAAAGGATCTAACGAATGATAATACTGCTTCGGCAACTCCCCGCCACCGGGATACGGTGACTGTCTGTTCGCAGGGATATGCGTGTGCTCAGGAAACCAAATCGACTCAAATCCGCGCGCTTCCACTTCCCTGGCAAGCTCGTCCGGATACATCGCATAATCTGTCATAAACATATTGACGCCAAATTTCATAGTTTCCCTCTTTCATAATTGAAGTTTCGACAGCTTATCTCATCACGCAGTGTCTGTGGTTAGCACCTATATTTCGAACGGCATACCAAGTTGAGCAAACTGCTCAGATGTTGGCTCCGCTCAGCAAAACCACGCCTCTATCAGCCCAGGAACGAAGTCATCGGTCTCCGCCTGGCGTTTTGGCACCGGCTCGGTATCTTTGAACACACTGATCCAAATCTGCTCAAAAATATCCGCGATCGAAGTCTCCAAGTGAGAATCATGACTATCCACAACAATCTTCATAATATCCTCTTGCAGATCATCAACCTCAGGATTTTCCCATTTGAAACTCAATTTCGAATCGTCAAATTCGAGCAGCCTGTTCTCGTCTCTCAAAACATCTTCGAGAAGTGATCGAGGTGGTACCAGTAACCTGATGGCGTACTGAATCGGTGGCGTCCGACTTACCAAATCATGCTCATACACAAAACGCAGAAGAGTCTGCATATCCTCAAGGCTTGTCCAAGGTGTAAACGGCAGCCACGTCGGTATAATCGGAATATCGACTTCACTACCAATACGTAACACCAGCTCTAAATCCTGAGAAGTATGTCCCTTTTTCAACCGATCCAAAATATCGTCATTGAGTGACTCAAAAGCAGAGGTGATAAACAAGCATCCCAAGTCTCTCATCTCCGGCAGTCGATGTTCATACTCGATCAAATGCTCCACCTTGATAGTGGCATTAAATGTAATTTCGGGATGCCGTCTTCTCATTTCATGCAGGATTTCAAAAGAATGGGGTACAGCATTAAAAAAATCTGGATCGGTGAAATTGATATGACGCGCACCGTGTCCAATGTGATTTTCAATATCCTCTAGAACTATCTCCGGTGAAACAAGCCTGAGTTTCCCCTCGTACACTGACGGAATTGGGCAATGCAAACATGTATGAGCACAGCCACGAGTTGCCTCCACTGCACCTACAGGAACGTTGCCGTCTAAGCGTCGGACTCCCCCATAATACGCAGGGGGTTTCAAACCAATCCTGTTTGGGACGATATGTCCTGCACGATCGAATTTAGGTGTTGTCCCCATGCCATCTATCCGAGAGATATCTCGTGAAATACCATCGGCCAGGTTGCTACTCACCTCTCCAAGGGCAGCCTCAAATTCGCCACCAACCCAAAGATCAACTGCATATTCTGACCCCTTTCTGTCTGCCATCAGAGATGCATATAGCCCATAACCAATAACTAACAAATTAGGGTTTCGGGCCTTCGATTTTGCTGCGAATTCCAGACCGAGTCTAGTGCCAGTGTGCATCGCACATGAAATAGCTAATACATCCACGTCAGACAAATCGACATCGGATAATCCCTCATGAGATAAATCCAAAGAAATTACATGATGCCCATTTCCCTCAAAAATCGCAGCGGCAGTTGCCACTGTACCTGGTTGCTGTCCCTGTTCGTACGCTGATACGACCAAGATCGTTGCAGATTTTTTAGTTTCGAGATTCAAAGACAACTCAACTTTCAAACGGTGTGTCGTAATTACAGGCTACGTTACTCCGCTATTAGCCAAAACACTCCCCTTACCGGTAGCTCATTTACGTCGAGTAATGAAATTGCGGAACCACTATCCACAAATGTTGCCGCAGGAGACTCTGTCGTAGTAATGTTTCCCTGTTTATCCTTGAGCATGAGCTCGGTGGCGACTTGGTCTGCCGGATAAGCCCAGCACATTCCTCCATACTTTGACATACATTTTGGTACAAAATTGACTACCTTGAACAAGGATGGACTTTGCAGGTCTTCCGGCCATTCATTTTCGATCCAAGTATCTCCAACCCGTGGGCGATTCTGTTGATACCTCACATCCAAAACAAATAATTCAAAGTCAGTCGCAGCTTCCAAGACCCTATATGACTCGCCGGTGACTCCGTTACTTATTTCTAATTCGTACCAAGCCTCAAATGCTGGCGCTCGCTCGCAGGCATCTCCCTCAACTAACTCCTCATTGATCCAACAGAACACAGTTACCTTCTGAATGGTGTCAGGCGTTAGCATCTGAGTCTGACTAGCTGACTGCCCGCTCTCCTGGACACGACGGCCGGCCTTCCGATCTCGTGGATTTGTGCCCGTATCTTGAGATTCGTTGTCTGCAGAGCTCGAATCACCAAGCTTCTGGTCCGCTTCCTTGAGTGTTTTGGAGGCCTCTCGCAGCGGCGCCAAACTCCCCTTGAGTGCTTTAGATGTCTCGTCGGACGCGACTGAATCGATAACTGAAAATGCTTTACTCATGCCCTGCTCTATGGTGGAAAGTCCCTCTGCTAGGGCACCTAAATCAACAGGTGAAGTAGGAGAGGCAATGGGAGTAAGCCAGACTTGTTCTGGAGTCTCGGTAGAGGTAGCTTCGCCTGGGCGCGGTCCAAAGCGAGGCTCGTTGCCGAGCTCACACGCCATAAGGGTCAAAAGCACGAGCGTCAGCGCAATTAATCTCACAAAATTATTATACCTAGACTATCCTGCAACAGAGAATGAGCTATATGGAGGTTCAATGCATGGGTAGACTAGAAAATCTTGTAGCCGTGGTGACAGGTGGAGGTCGAGGTATTGGCCGAGCAATTGCTCTTGAGTTAGCTCGTGAGGGTGCAAGTGTTGTCATCTCTTCGAGAACTCGAGACCAGTTGAATTCAGTTGTAGATGAAATCGAAAGTATCGGCAGTAGTGCTCTCGCAGTTGAAGCCGATGCGCTGGTTCGAGAAGACTCAAAAGAGCCTGTCCGCAAGGCTGTTGAGCGGTTCGGAAAGATAGACATTTTGGTCAACAATGTGGGAGGCGGAGTGCCAGGAGATCAGAACCCCTATACGCACGACGATGACACATTTGAAATAAACCTCGCGCTCAATCTTACATCCGCTTATTGGACTACTCGAGAAGCCCTGCCACACATGAAAGAAAATGGATACGGACGAGTTTTGACCATCGGATCTGGTTACGCCAAACGTAGTGGTGGGGCACTCGCATACACAGCTGCCAAACATGGACTCATAGGCTTTACCAGAGCACTAGCAGGACAAGTCGCTCCCGATGGTATTACTGTGAATTGTTTATGTCCTGGCTGGACCAATACCGCTCTCGTGGACTGGGAAGGTATGGGCATGGCCGCCGGCATATCAGCGGAGGAAGCTCACGCTTGGCGGGCTTCCGAAAACCTGCAAAACAGGGTGCTTGAGCCTGAAGAACTTGGTCCTATGGCTGCGCTACTGGCAGCTCCGGAATCGGCAGGAATTACTGGGCAAGTAATCAGCGTGGATGGGGGCTATAAAGTCTAATAGGCCTTGCCATTCCCCTAAACCCCTTATGTAGTAAGGGATGATGGTTCTCGGTGTGGTGGTAAGTGCCCCAAATGGGGCCAATATGGGGCCAAAGCCCTAGAAAATGCCTTATTTTGCAGGCTTTTTAGCAGCTTTTTTAGCGGCTCGATCGGCTCTGGTTGAACAGCCTTTAGAACAAACCGTCATGGGGTTTCCTTTAGGGTTGATGTTCGGAACCCATCGACCGCAACCATCGACCTGAAGGCCACTGTGAGCGTCTTTATGCGGGATGCTGAAGCTCCGACACTCGACATACTTAATACCCATCTCGATCTCTCTAGCCACTAGCAGCCAACAGAACCCGATCAAGGATTCAGCCCCTAATGCCAGTACCGACTCCTTAGAGCGTTTCTGGTGCTTGAAATTGAGATCAGGGTATGTGAATCGTTTTAGCTGCTGACTCAGTACAGGCGGCCCTGTGATCTTTGTTTTAGCGATTGATGTAGCCAACACCTTCGGATCTTTAAGCGTCTTGCCTTTGCCACTGTCGATTGCTTCGATCGCCGACTCCAGGATTTCAAGCTCCGCAAACCAATCTTCTAAAAGGCTCCCTAACCCTAAGTGACCCGCAGCGGGCCAATCATAAAAGAGATCGCCACAGCATTCCGCGAACTCAGGAACCCATTTCTCAAATGCCTTCTGATTGTCTTTTACTTTTTTAAAGTCTCGAACTAATGCCCTGTGGAAATCCCAACGGCCCAACTGGTACGGCTCGAAGATGTTCATTCCATCTCCCTGCATACCTGTAGAGCCGCTGATGTCTCCAACCTGTACGGCGTAGCCCTTCTCTTTCTTCCGCTGCTGGAACTCTTCTATGGCCGCCCATGTGAGCAGCTTCTTACCCTTAACGCGAATTAGCTTCGGCCCTCGCGGGACAAAGTTTCGCAGCGAATCAGAAACCGTAATATTAGCCATTGCTCTGTTCCAAAATCTCATCGATCACAGTAGCGCCTTTTTCCTGACTATGCAGGGTTAAATGTGAATAGACATCGGCAGTGGTGGCAATTGTGCCATGGCCCAACCTTCTCGACAAAAAGAAAAGATCAAGACCTGCCGCCAGAGCGAGAGTTGCGTGTGTGTGGCGGAGCACATGGGGCTTCACGGTTTCAGGATTTGCGATCCCACTGGCCTCAACCACTTTCTTAAAGTGTCGATGCAAATAAGCGTGACGCATCAACTTACCTGCTGCATCGGGAAAAATTAAATTGTGTTCCTGTCGATCCATCCTGCCGAGTGAGTGCACGTAAACGACAGGCTCTAGGACTGCGGTAGTCTGCTGCGCTATGTGGTGCTTCTGAAGCTGCTTAACTAAAGCCTCAGAGATTTCAACCAACCGATTTGCATTTTTAGTTTTGGTCTCGCCCACAGCTATTCGGCCCTGCACTTCGTACGTTGTCTTATTAACTCGCAAGGCGGGAATCTCAGTGTCGAGATCATCCCATGTCAAAGCTCGGAGTTCCCCAACACGCATCCCCGTAGCAACTAGCGTTTTAATTTCGGTTTCCAGTTCGCCTAACTCTTCAGCCGCACTAATTAATTTGGCGACTTCTTCGACCGTCAGAGCGCGCCGTTCCTCTGCTACCTTGCTTGCAGGTGCATCCATGAAATCCATTGGATTTTCCGCAATGATTTTCCGCTTGTGTGCTGCCTTCAGAACCATGCTTAAAAGATTCCAACGACGCTCGGCCCTGACCGTGTAACCTTCGACCACGGCAAACACAGCCTGATCGACGTGGTAGGAATTAATCGAGTCCATCGGAATGTTTCCAATTACGTTTAGGATCGGCTTGCTGATCGAGGTATAGGTCTCGATCGTGTTCGGCTTGTAATTCTTTCTTTTGGATTCTGCCTCGAACCACTCACCGAAAAATTCTGAAAAAGAAATACTGGCTTTGCCGACGTGTAAACCTAGCTCCACTTTCCTGCGAAACTCATTCGCCAGTTGGATCGCTTCTTTTCGAGTTGGAGCCGTGAAACTTTTTCTTCTGCGTTTTCCATCAGCTCCGATCGGTAGTCGGTAGCGGGCTACGTAACTGTTACCTCGCTTATATACTGCAAATTCCCCTGCGCCTCTTTTGCTTGCCACTTTGATTCTCCTTTCTTTAGGGGGCCGCACTGACACGGCCCCCAATAAATCAATTAGTCTTTTCTTAATTTTCCGTAGACAAGATCTTTTTCTTCGATCTCGCCTTTGAAGAATTTTTTGGCCTCTTCTTCGTACATCATCAAATCAAACATCATGTCTTTAACCTTGCTCGGATGGAAGCCCATCCTGGCAGGCAACACTTTGAAGTAATTGCATTTAGTACAGCAACGGCCTTCTACCACAACGGGTTCCGCATTATGGCCCTCAGCCCAACCTGCTTCATTAACCTCAATCTCTTCCTTGCACAGACAACATTCCATTTTGTTCCCTCTCGTTAATCTGTCTCCAACTAAATTAGTTAGCTCACTACACAAATCATACACGATCGGCTACAGTTTGTGTAGAGCTAAATACCTTAGCTCACCACCGAATGAATGTGGCTCACAGTGGCCACAGTTAGGAATTGAGTATGAATGAAGTAAAAGAAATGTCGGTCGAGGATCTATGGCGGAAGCCGATCCTCAATCTCGACGAGTGCGGGAAGATCTTGGGTTGCTCTCGAAACACCATCTACCGATTACGGGATGAAGGAAAGTTACGGACCACCCGACCCGACGGGATGAGAGCCTACCTCGTCGAGCGAGACGAATTGAAACGGTACATCGCAGAGGGCTACCCCAATGAAAAGGTTGCCGAAGATGGAATATTCAGGAGAGAGATTTAGGAAATGGTTTTACAGCAAAACGACGTGGGGATTACCCACGCCGATCGTTACAGCAAGCTTCAGCCAAAAAGCAAACGCAACGCAGGAATAATAACAAACGTGAAGCATCGGGGGAAAGTGGTGGCCTACTTTGTAGACGACCCCGAACCGTGGATGCTCCGTACAAATATGAGTCCCCGCAGTTGGCTCTACCAATGGGGTGGATCTGATCCGCATGTCGCATTTCAAAAGAGCCATCTGGCTCAGGCAGAGATGCGGGGTATTAAGTGGATCGTGCTCAGGACTGCCTACGGCCTGACCATGCGAGCTTCTTTGGAAGATTACATGGCCAACGCAAAACATTTTTCCCACAGAGTCGGGGATCAATGGGCCGCACCTAGCAGCATCTTTGAATTAATGGAGTAGCGATGACCAATATTAAAGATGATGAAAACGAGATCGATTATTGGAAGGCCGCTATTCCGACCTTTGCCGACAAAGCAGCCGAGACCCCAGACTCGTACGTGCCGATCATCGGCTCGGAATCATCGGGAATCCTCATGGCCGAAGCTGTGCCCCTGTTAATAGCAGCGGGCACGGCTCGCGGTAAGTCATTCATTCAGGCTCAACTAATACGAAGTCTCTTCACGGGGCTTCCGTGGCTCGATCGTTTCGAGGTTGAGCAAATACCGCAGTGGCAAAGCGTTGTGTGGCTGACTCTGGATCGCGGTTCCCTAACATTCCGAAGATTCAGAAGCATGATCACTGAAATGGAGTTACCACTTATTAAAACCCGACTGCGGATTGTCAGTTACTCGACACTCGGCGATGCCAGGTTAGAGACCGAACCGAGAACCTTGCTGAATATGGCGAAAGCCCACGCAGCGAAATGGCTAATCGTTGACGGCCTCGACAAGTTGGTTAAAGACGCGGCTACAACCGATTCAGGAATGGCACTGGAAGCGGGCATAACCTACGCCGTCGAGGGTGGAATAAATGTCGTGGCAACAACTCACCTGAAAAAAGATCAGCGAGAGAAAAGCTACGACGGCAAAGCACTTGGTGACATTTACGGAACCTCAAAGATCGCGAATGTGTTTGGATCGATCATCACCCTACCTTCACCAGAAGGCGGGGCACGGGTCGTTGAGTTCATGCAGTTAAAAAATGTCATGGGCGATCCTGTCGTGGGATCGCTTCGGCATGATCACCACGATGGGAAAAGTTTCTTTATGCAGGGTGATCTGTTCGGAGCTATTCGCGATCTCGGCGGGTCTGCAACCGTGACTGAATTAGACGCAGCGATGAACAAACATAGCAACACCATCCGAAAAGAACTGAAAGAACAGGAAGCCCTTGGCATGGTGACTAGGGCAATGGGTGGTGGCGGTTCGGGTAGCGGTTCTAATTCTGATCTGTGGTCTCTCACGGAAGAAGCAATTCACACGCACTTCCCAACCGACTCAAACAGCACTTCACAAGAACCTTCACAAGCATTTCCTGAAGTGGTAACACCCCAATTAAATGGGACTGTTCGCAATTCACAAGCAATTCACAGCAGGGAGATCTGATGTTTAACAAAAGTCACCCCCCCTTAAGGAGTGAAATGCTTAAAAGAAAAAGAAGTGGAGCCGTCACATCTCCGCTGCTGGCTTTGTGGCCAGACAACGCTCCGATGTGCGTCTACCCCTTTTCAGTAGGACTTAGAAAGAGAGGGGGAACCCGTGAAAGATGAAATTGAACCGAGTGAAATTAAAACTCTGCTTGAGTTAGTAGCGAATGATGGACTCACCATCGATCGTGCCCTGCAAGCAAGAAACATTTCTCGGGAAAGATTTGATCGATGGTGCGAAGGAAACGACGATCCCGATCGTGGTCGTGCCCGAATCTTTGAATTAGCAGAGATCAGCCATGAAATTAATTTGATCCGTGACTGGCATCAGCGTGCACAGGCTGGAGACTGGCGAGCAGCTAGGGACTTTCTAGCCCATCGCCACCCAGAGCAATGGGGCAAGTACAGAAAAGTTGAAACTGAAACACCACCGCAGGACATGGTATTTACCGTGAACTTGGGGCAAGAACTTTGGGGAGATGGTGATGTACCAACTAGAAGCTAATGAAGATTATTACGAGAGACTGCGCGACGGGTACGGCGATTACGACGAAGAAACAGAGTCCTACGAATGGCCAAAAGAGCGCGTGGTCTCTCTCGTAGAAAATGGTATTTGGACTCTCAGTGAAGGCAGAGGCGGAATGGTCACTGTACGCGACGACAGCGGTCGAATAGTCAAAGGTTCGCCTGCTCCTTTGTCTCTCAATCATTCGAGCTACAGCGACGTTGTGAGAGAGATTCGCGGAATCCTGGCGACGACAGTTCTCGAAAATAGAAGCTATGACGTGTTCTTTGTTCAGCTGATGAAGTCAATACAAAAAGGCGACGTGAGAGCCATGAAACTCTTTGCGGAAATCTTCTTAGGCAGACCACCAGAGATCAGCGCGAGCCTCAACATGACGAAGAGCCAAATAGACATAATGTTTCAAGAGTCACTAATGCCGAAGCCAGAAGAGAGACAGTTGTAACCGCACCACGGTGCGCACCAAAGGTAGAACATATGTCTGAACACGGACCTATAACTGCCCTATGGCATAGGTTTTTAATTCTCCCTTACGCGCGCGTGCGCAGCTACACGGCTAGCAGGGGGATTGAATAGATTTCTCAGACCTAACGAACACAGTTGAACACGACTCGCCCAAACAACGCCTACCGTAGGCTCCTAGAAACGGCGAGTCTCCCAAGCTTCAACCAGAATGTCCCATACTCCCAAGCCGACTCCGACCGCAATACCAATAATTGCAGCTAAAGCCACCGCGACCCGCAATAGGTCACCAACGAAAGAAGTTTTCTCAGCAGCGGCAATCCCATCGGAAGCGACTTGTCCTGCCAGATCTAATTGTTCAGGAGAAAGTCCGTCTAACCACTCATCGAATTCTTCGTCTGACGCAGTTTCTAACCACTCTTTGTGAGCAGGGGTTGAAAGCATCTCTACGAACTTTTCCAATTCATCTTCGTCACTCATGCCAAGAGTGTAACCATTTTTCCCAGAGATTTTGTATAAGAGCAGTCCCCAACAAGCAGGGACTAGGGGCCGTTCGCCTGACCCCATACCCCCCTATGCTGAGATCATGCTTGTAACAATTCTCCTAGTCGGGTTATTAGTATTTTTGATCGTGCGCACGGCTTACCGCTTTCTCAAGAAATAGGCACGGCGAATCTAATCTCCATCTAATCTAGATTGAATCCGCCTCTCTAGCAGCTTCAAATAATTCAAAAAATTCATCTCTATTCCATCTAATGAAATAGGAATCTACGTGTGAACCTGCACGGCGAGGTAAGGGGATCTAGAGCGTAGGAATTAGCACTCCAGTTTCAAGCCTTCGGTAAGCGGAATAAAAAAGATCTTCGTGATTTTTGGCTCTCATCCCCGACTAGCCCCCACCGTTAAAGAGCAGGCCACGCAACCTTTCACCCGACGGGGGCCACAATGGGGCCACTCTAGTTAAATACTGCTGGTTTTACCTACACACGTTAAAGAGCGTTTACCCAGTAATAGCAAGACAGTTGGGGTTACTTGGTGACGTTTCAAAGATGGGGGCTATAAGGTATAGCGGACCTCACATTCCTCCAAATCCCCTATATAGCATAGGATTGGTATTTGAAACGTTGCTCAAACATGCAGCAAACGTGCAGCAATTTCCTAGTTTTGTACCTAAAACCGCCTACTATTAGGCCGATGTCTTTGCAACAACACCTGCTGTCGTCACTAATATTGGTTCTCTTATTGTTTGGATGGTCTTGCGCACCAGCTGCTGAGTCACCACCACTAGAATCCCAACCTACACGCACCGCTACCGAGAGATCGACGCTAGCGAGCACGTCCAGCGCTTCACCTACAGTCATGAAAACCCCTGCGGCAGAGACCGCATTGCCGGTTACCACAGAGTCCATGAACCTGCCGACAACAATCACACAGCCTCGATTCGCTGAAATACCAGGTGATCTTCCAGATTACGACCGAGGAGATTGGTCCCACTGGTCTGATGAGGATCGCGACTGTCAAAATACCCGAGCTGAGGTGTTAATTATGGAGTCACTTGGACCAATCTCCTTCAGGCATTCCAAAACTTGTACCGTGGACCGCGGACGATGGTTTGGCGCTTACACAGGCCAGACTGTTACGGAGGCATCCAAGCTAGATGTGGATCACATGGTGCCTCTAAAAAATGCCCATTTGTCGGGTGGTTGGTCATGGGACGCTGCCCGAAAAAAAGCATATGCCAATGACTTGCATAATGATGAACATTTAATTGCCGTTACTGCAGGTGCGAACAGATCCAAGAGTGCAAATGGCCCTGAATCATGGCGGCCTGAGCGGTCTGAATATTGGTGTGAGTATGCCACAAACTGGATCATAATCAAAAATAGGTGGGATCTATCGGTGACGTCCGTCGAATGGAGTGCTTTACTCCAAATGTTAGAAACTTGTGGAACTTCGTCTCCGTCAATTATTCCTTCAGGAGCGACTCCCCTCACACCGTCATCCACCCCGACCGAGAGGGTTACCAGTGGACGGATTGGCCCGAGAACCGGCTCACCCTTGTTATACGACCCGCTCGGACCAGACAGAAACTGCATTGACTTTCCAAGTTGGGCACATGCTCAGGACTTTTATGAAGCAGCAGGCGGAAATAATGCGCACGGTCTTGATCGGGATCGTGATGGGATCGCGTGTCAAGGTCTACCAGGCGGGCCATAAGCGTTTCAGCTACTTCTGAAGCTCAACTAACGCCGGATCGTTCCGACCGTCCCTAAATCCGCCTATGGTAGGGCCTACGAATCTCTGTTATTAACTCCTAAAGCCCACGTCGTCTCTACTTCGCGACCTTGCGTCTCAAGAAATACCCTGTCAAGCAATTGCCGCAGGTCGGAATCATATGTGTGCTGGCGTCCAAAACGCTCATAGTATGTAGCAACACCAGGCCATTGACGCCAAGCCACTTGGTTTTGAACTTCGATGCGACTAGCACCACCCTCCCGTTCCGCTCCATCATGTCCAGTCCTAAAGTTAGTAGCTTGAGCAATTTGAGAAATTTGGCACCACATCTGAAATTGAATTTGCTCATCAGGGGCAAGGGAATCATAGTCGAGCGTTCCTCGCCTCCATATAGGCCCAAACTCAGGATCAACGATCCTACCCATAATGTCTGTATACAAACGGTTAGACGTATAGAGCAGCTCTCTCTCTGAATCTTTATGGGCTCTCTCTGAATCTCTATGGGCTAATTCCAAAGCCTGTCTCTGGAGTGCTATTTGCCTGACCAAAAATGCAGCTAGCGCCAACGTGGCCACTCCTGTGGCAATCTGCGCAATGATCGCTAATTGTTCCCAGTCCATGTTCTGTCCTTTCCAGTACGGACAGAGAGTAACGTTTCCCCGAAGATTTTGTATAAGAGCAGTCCCCAACAACAGGGAGAGGGGTAGCAACGCCTACCGTAGGCCCTACGGGTTTTGCTCAGCTTCAAGCTCTTGGTACACGTTCTCCGCAAAATTAAGCAGTGCTGGTTCGCGCTGTAAGATTTCCCGGCCGTACTTTTCGTAAAAACGACGCTGCCCTGAGTATTGAAGCATTTGTCTCCACTGAGCACCTTGGCGGTCGAGATTGTCTCCATCTCGTCTTAATCGCCAGGACGTCCAAATAGTCAAATATAATTGTTGCTGAATACCCCGATATCGATTCTCTTCCTTAGCAGAAAGAGTGTCCCAATTAGTGGTTGCTTCCCAATACAGGTCAGATGTGGAATCGTCAGTAAAAATAGACATAAGAAGATCTTGCTGCCTGTTTTCGAATGCAAAGGCAAAATCTCTCTCTGAATCTTTATGCTGTATTCGCAGCTGACTTGCTAAGAAAACCGCAACAGCTAACGTGGCTATTCCTGTAGCGATTTGAGCGATGATTGTTACTTGTTCCCAGTCCATGTTCTGCCCTTTCCATTCCCGACAGAGTGTAACCATTTCTCCCAGATGTTTTGTATAAAGGCAGTCCCCAAACGCAGGAACTAGGGTGGCAACGCCTAACCCGCATCCCTAGTATTTGGGGTATGAGAGTGAAGCTTCTTACATGGAATCTGGCAGGAAGAGAATGGGGTGAGTTTGGATTTGAAGAATTCCTAGAGATTAAATCAGTCTCTGGCAGTTTCTAGTTTGAGGCCGGTATTTGTAGATGAAAGTCAGTGACTTTTTGAAAATTATGAGCGACCTGTAAAGTCAGCCTGTCGGTGTTCTGTGCTGTCGAAATCATCAGGCCCGTCGGGAGACCATCACCGTCAAATCCGTTTGGTACTGAAATCGACGGTTGTCTAGTTTGATTAAAGACACTTGTATTTCTAACTTTTTTTTCCAGATTCTCTGGCTCGTCGGTAATCGGTTCGGCCACTTGCGGGCATGTGGGGATAATGTATCCGTCAATCTGATGCTCACGTAACGCGTTCTCAAAGCTGACTTCAACGTCCTGTCGATAATCCAGGGCTCGCACATAGTCATGAAGTGATGCATCAAGGCCAGCCAGCATCTGGCCGCGGACTCGTTCACCAACTAACTCTTTACTCTCACGGAGTATGTTTTCGATGTAGGTCGAACCTTCCGCAGCAGCGATGGGTGAGAGTCGTGCTCGCATATTTTTATAATCAGGTATGGGCTCAAATTCGGTAATCTCAACACCAAGGTCACGAAAAGTATCTAGTGAGTTTTCGAACGAATCGAGAACCCCTGATTGACAACCCTCAAGCAAACTAGGAATGATTGCTAATTTCAGACCAGCGATTGAATCTTCAAGTTGCTCGACAAAAGAAACGCGCTTTCTCGGCTCGATCATCCACTCAAGCATCATTGCGCATTCATGGGCAGATCTTGTCATAGGACCTGCGTGGTCTAAAGTTTTTGAGAGAGGGATTATTCCCTTTGTACTTACGAGTCCAAAAGTAGGTTTGTGTCCTGTTATGCCACAGAAGGCAGCAGGATTTCTGACAGAACCACCAGTATCAGTACCGAGGGCCGCGGCTACTTGCCCTGCGGCCACTGCAGCTCCTGAGCCGCCCGAAGAACCACCAGGGACTCTAGTTAAATCCCAGGGATTTCGAGTGGGACCATAATGTGGATTATTGGTGGTCATACCGTACGCCAGTTCGTGAGTGTTTGTCTTGCCAACCACCACCATGCCAGCCTGTTGCAGAAGACTGATAACTACAGAATCCTCATCAGGTACTCGGTCTTTAAAGGCAGCTGTACCTCCGGTAGTCGCTACGCCCGCAGTATCATATAAGTCTTTTACGGCAAGTGGAATTCCATCCAACACGCTTGCTGGACCAGTTGACGAAAGGCGTTCATCAGCTTTGGCAGCCTGACTCAATGCAAGCTCTTCCGTCATCAGCACGAAGGAATTCAGCTTAGGATTGGTCTCTTTGATTTTTCGAAACGTATCATCCACGAGTTCACGCGCTGATACATCTTTGTGATCAAGTAGTTTTCGTAACTCCATGATGGAGTAATAGTCGTTATCGAGTAGCGTCATATGTTAAGACTAACGTAAACCAACGTAATTAGCTGTTGGCAACTACCAAAGTGGTTTCAGCCCTTACTTGCGAGGATCTCATTGAATTATCTACGACCACTCTCCACCTTTGAGAGAGAGACGCGCAAACTTCGACCCGCCGGCCTACCGTGCAGCAATTATGCAGCAATGCCCTTGAATTCACCTGTAATTAGTTGAGTGCTTAATCAGCGTTTACCCTTGTAAATACTGATGAGTTAGGAGTAGCTGAACTTTATTAAAAGAAGGCGGCTATAAAGTTTAATAAGCCTTTTCATTCCCCTAAACCTCTTATGTAGTAAGGAATGATGGTTCTTGGTGTAGCGGTAAATGACCCGTATGGAGTCACTTTGGAGTCAAAGCCCTACAAAATGCCTTATTTCTTAGGGGTTTCAGCTGCTTTTTTAGCAGCACGATCGGCCCGTGCAGAACAGTTTTCACTGCATACAGTTTGAGGGTTATTCTTCCCGTTGAGACTCGGGACTAGACGACCACAGCCATCCACGGTGATCAGGGGCACTCGTCGTATTCCAGAGACTGATGAACACTGTTGAACAAGAGATCGGCTAGATTCGCTTACGGTAGGCCCTACGAGTCTCTGTTATTAACCCCCAAGGTCCATGTTGTCTCTACTTCGCGACCGCGTGTAGCAAGGAACACCGCATCAAGAGTAGTTCTAAGGTCAGGATCGTACGTATGGCTTCGGCCAAAACGCTCGTAGTAGGTAGCTATACCAGGCCAATTAACCCACGCACCTCTTGTTGACTCGTAGATCCGACTGTCGATGCCGCGATCAAGTCCTTCATGTCCAGCCCTGAAGTTAGTGGCTTGAAAAATCGATGAAATTTGATTCCACATTCTAAACTGAATTTCTTCTTCCTCGCTTAAAGAGTCATAATCTTTAGTGCCCTTGAGCCATATAGGAGCAAATTGAGGATCTACAATCCGACCCATAATGTCTGTATAGCGTTCATTAGATGTGTAAAGGATTTCGCGTTCCGAATCCCTGTGCTGCTGGCGTAATTGGCTTGCCAAAAATACCGCCACTGCTAGCGTCGCCACTCCAGTAGCAATTTGCGCAATGATTGTTAATTGTTCCCAGTCCATGATCACCTCCTATTTGGAAAAGAGTGTAACCATTTCTCCCAGAGATTCGCCTACGGTAGGGTCTTACCAGTTTCTCCAGAGATTTCATCTAAATATGCAACAAACTTTGTAGGAAGTACGGGTCGCATGCCTTTTTCATCAGCTAGTCTGGCACGCATTCCCTCACCCTCAAGCATGTTCTTGAAAATGGTTTCAGTTTCAATACCAACTTCATCCATGTACTCTGACATATTCATCCAAATGGTAGTGAGGCCTAAGCAGAGCCATCCAAACTGCTCTTTTTCTTCATCTGAAAGCGTCGAATAAGAAGATTGTCCCCTATTCCAAAGTGTCGCTAGCTTGGGATCTTTAAACATTTCTACACGGTAGGTGTCAGCGCGATCTTGAATCCGCATCACGATGTCTTTTTGCGAATCTCTATGCTGTTGACGTAATTGGCTCGCCAAAAATGCAGCAACCGCCAAAGTAGCCACTCCT
>PBEM01000007.1 GCA_002718415.1 Chloroflexota bacterium | reverse complement strand
CTTCTTAAATCAATCATAATAATCAGGCTATTAATTAATAGAATAAATTAGTTAATTTATAAACACAATACATTAGTTTTTATCTATGCGTTCATACAATTTAATTAATGCTCATATTATCACTTTAAATGATTCACATCAATATGCTAACAGCTTAACAATTGATAATGGAAAAATAATAAGTATTAATTCAACTAATTCATCAGTACCATCTATTGACTTAGAAGGCAAAACAATTATTCCAGGTTTTATTGATGCACACTTTCATTTAAAGAATTTTGGTAAAAGATTAGAAATTTTAGATTTAAAAAACATTCATTCATTAGATGATATAAAAATAAAAATTAAAAATAAGTTACAAGAACTATCACATAATGAATGGCTTATAGGATTTGGCTGGGATCAAAATTTATGGCCTAATCGTCAATATCCAGACAATGATTTTTTGAATTCTATAGCACCAAATAATCCAATATATTTAACACGTATTGATGGCCATTCAGCATGGATTAATCATCAAGCCATTTATATTGCACAAACTTCTGTAGAAGAACTGAAAAATATTGAAGGTGGTACATTAATTAACGATTGTATTGCAGTAGATAATTCGATGCATATATTTAAAAACTATTTACCAAAAGAAACAAAAAAGCAGGTAAAAAAATGGATTACTATTGCTATAAATGAAACAGTTAAGCGCGGTATTACAGGTGTTCATGATGCCTGGCAAGATCAAACAACAGTAGATGCAATTCATGAATTAATTCAAGAAAATAAATTTCCAATTAGATGCTATGGCATGCTAGCTGGAAATGATCAAAATTTATTAAGTGAATATTTTAAAAATAATGAAACCAATAGTGTTTATTATACTATTCGATCTGTTAAGGCATTTATTGATGGAGCACTAGGAAGCCGAGGCGCCGCTTTGCATGAACCATATTGTGATGACCATAATAATTGTGGCTTGATTTTAATATCCCAGGAAGAATTTGATCATTTAGCACAACAGTGTCATAAAAATAATTTTCAGCTGAATACTCATGCTATTGGAGATAGAGGTAATAGCTATGTATTGGATTGCTATGCAAACATTTTAGGTAAAAGTAATGATAGACGTTGGCGTATTGAACATGCACAAATGGTTGCAGATTCAGATATGTATCGTTTTAAAGATTATAATATTTTACCATCTATGCAGCCAAGTCATTGTACCAGTGATATGGCATGGCTAGATGAACGTATTGGAATTGATCGTTTAAAATTAATATCAAGATGGCAAACATTTATTAATTTAGGTTTAAAAATTCCAGGAGGTTCTGATTGTCCAATAGAAACAGGCAATCCATTATTTGAATTTTATGCAGCAGTAACTAGAACTAATCATCAAGGATTACCCGAAGGGGGATGGCAACCACAAGAAAAAATTAACTCTTTGAATGCATTGAAAATGTTTACTACTTGGGCAGCTTATGGTGGTTTTGATGAACTTAATAGAGGGAGAATTGATATAGGTTTTGATGCAGATTTGACAGTTTTATCTAATAATATATTAGATATTGAGCCTGCAAAAATATTAGATATTGAAATCCTTTATACTATTATTAATGGGAAAATTGTTTATAAAAATTAATTAGGAATAAAATATGAAAAGAATAGAATATATTAAATTTGGTGGACCTGATGTATTGAAAGTTAAAGACTTCACACTTCCTGAACCAAATAATGATGAAGTTCAAATTAAAACTCATTTTGCAGGTATTAATTTTGCTGAAATAATGACACGAATGGGATTATATCCTGGAGCACCTAAGCCTCCTAGTTGTATAGGTGGAGAAGCTAGTGGTATTATTGAAAAAGTTGGCAGCAATGTATCTGATTTTAAATCAGGAGATAAAGTGATGGTTTTTGCTCCATTTAACAGTTATTCTTCTCATATCAATGTACATAAAAATATGTTAATAAAATTACCTGATTGTTTTACAATGGAGCAAGGGGCAGCATTTCCAGTTGTATATATTACTGCATATATGATGATGTTTGATCTTGGAAATTTAAAAAAGGATGAATTCTTTTTTATTCAAGGAGCTGGTGGTGGTGTAGGTACAGCTGCTATACAATTAGCAAAAGTTGTTGGAGCTAAAATTATTGGTACAAGTTCATCTTGGAAACATGAGAAATTAAAAAATATGGGTGTTGATTTATGTATAGATTATAATCAAGAAAATGTTAGAAAAAAAATTATGGATTATACAAATGGATATGGCGTTGATTTAATCATTGATCCTATTGGTGGTAAACAATGGGCTGAAAGCTATAAGACCTTATCTCCAATGGGTAAATTAATTGTATATGGTAACCAAAATTTAGTGAAAGGTAATACTCGTTCAATTATTGCCTTTATCAAAGAATTGTTTACAATGCCAAAAGTAAAACCATTTGAAATGATTGGAGCAAATAAAGCTATTATGGGATATCATCTTGGACGATTAAAAGGAGCAGAACATAAAATTAAAGCAGCCATTACTGATATTGAAGGCATTATAGAAAAAGGGCATTTATCTCCTGTTATTGGGAAAATATTTTCTTTTGACAAAGCAAACGAAGCACATAAATATATACAGGATAGAAAAAACTTTGGTAAGGTTTTATTAGATTTTACTAATGCATAATGAGGCCAATATTAAAACTTTATATTGATAATATATCCTGTATATTTTCTAATATTTAAAACAGTATTATTATTAATAAATAAATATTGTCCTTTAATACCTGTTAACGTTCCTTCAATTGTTGGATTTTTTTCAATATTTAATGATTTGATTTTTTCTATGTTATTGAATTGAGGATATTCAATTTTAGTAATAGTATTATCATTGTCAATATATTTATAGTATTGTTGATTTAATTTAGTAGAGAGTTTTTCTTTTTCATCTAATAAGTTTAATTTAGGGTATTCGCCTAACAACATTCTTCGCCAATATGTTCTATCAGAAATATATTGATTTATATCTTTTTCAATCATACCAGCAAGATATCTATTAGGAGTTTTAGCAAATAGGATCGCAGCATGTGCTCCTTGGTCAATCCATCGTGTAGGTATTTGTGAGTTACGTGTTACGCCCACTTTTAAATTACTTGTAAGTGATAAATAAACATATTGTTCCTGCAAACAATGTTTTTCTGACCATTCCATATCACGGTCTTTCCCTTCATGTGCTTTGCATAATTCAGGCTTTAAAATACATTCAGATGTTTTAGGGCTACTAATAAAACAAGGGTAGCAAAATCCTTGCATAAATGTTTTTTTAATTTTTTTATTACATTCAATGCATTTTATTTCTCCATTAAAATCTATTTTAATATTTTTATTGATATACTGATTGAGTTTAATGTGTTCATCACCAATAGGTAATGAATACTGTATTGGATTTTTAAAATATGAAATTAGTTTTGATATTTGTCCTGAATATGTAAGCATTATTTAATATATAATATATTAAATAATAATATAACTTGTATAATAGGATAATAATGTTTGTAAGTTTAAAAAGCAGTTAATAGCATTATTTAATGGAAGTATTTTAACTATGAGCAATAAAAATTTAATTATAGTAGAGTCACCTTCAAAAATTAAAACGCTTAAAAAATTTTTAGGTGATGATTATCATATTGAAGCCTCCGTAGGCCATTTTAGAGATTTGCCAACAAAAAATTTAGGTATTGATTTAGAAAATAATTTTAAGCCTGAATATGTTGTATCTGCAGATAGTAAAAAAGTTGTTAAAAATTTAAAAAGTGTTCTNAAAAAAATGGATGCAATTTATATAGCAACAGATCCAGATCGAGAGGGCGAAGCTATTGCATGGCATTTNATTGATGAATTAAAACCANAGGTNCCTGTACGTAGAATGGTATTTAATGAAATTACAAAAAATGCTATTTTAGATTCTCTCCAAAACATNAGAGATATTGATTTAAATCTTGTAAATGCTCAGGAATGTAGACGATTTTTAGATCGTTTATTTGGATTTTTAGTATCTAAAGAATTATGGTTTAACGTTAAGGGGGGATTATCAGCTGGTAGAGTTCAGAGTCCTGCAGTTAAAATATTAGTTGATAGAGAAAAACAGCGTTCTCAATTTGTAAAAAGTGAATATTGGAGTTTACAGGGCAACTTTAAATCTAACAATGGAAAAATATTTTCTAGATTAGTTTCAATAAATAATGAAAAAATTGCCATTGGAAAATCTTTTAATCGGGAAACAGGGAAACTTAGTGCAAGTAATACTGTGNTACTGGATGNAGATAAAGCACAAGCATTAATTAATGCATTAAGTGCTAATGATTGGAAGGTTGTAGATTTAGAAACAAAACCACAAAATCAGAATCCTTATCCTCCCTTTATTACATCTACATTACAACAAGAGGGTATTAGAAAATTACGNATGAATTCTACACAAATAATGCGAGTAGCCCAGCGATTATATGAAGATGGATATATTACTTATATGAGAACAGATTCTATTAATTTATCATCTGAAGCTTTAAGTGCATCAAGAAAAGTTATACAAGAAAAATATGGTAAAGAATATCTTCCTGANAAACCAAGAGTTTATAAAAGTAAAATAAAAAATGCACAAGAAGCACACGAGGCAATTCGCCCTGCAGGATCAACATTTAAAGACCCTCAAACATTAAAAAATATACTTAATGATGCTGAATATAAAGTATATGATTTAATTTGGAAGCGTACAGTTGCATCACAGATGAATTCTGCTAAAATTGAGCAAACAAAATTACAAATTTCAGATGGTATTCATTTATTTGTTGCTAATGGTAAAACAATTGTTTTTCCTGGATTTTTACGAGCGTATGTAGAAGGATCAGATGACCCNAGTGCCGATTTAGATGATATGGAAAAGACCCTTCCAAAAGTTTCCAAAGGAGATAAAGTNATTTGGGATGATATAATACCAAAACAACATTTCACAAAACCTATTAGTCGTTTTACAGAGGCATCTTTAGTTAAAGAATTAGAANCTTTAGGTATTGGNCGTCCATCTACATATGCTTCTATTATGAAAAAAATACAGGATAAAGGTTATGTTAATAATAGTAAAGGATCATTAATNCCTACTTTTATAGGTTATAGTATTGTGCAATTTTTAGAACGTAATTTTACAGATTTAGTGAATTTACAATATACATCAAATATGGAAGATGAACTTGATAATATTGCTTTAGGGGATATTAAAAAAGAAGATTATTTAAAAAATTTTTATTATGGTAAAAATGGTACAGGGCTACATGATAAATTGGGTCAAGAACATGATAAATCATCAGAGCGTCTTATTAGAACATTAAATGATGATGATAAATTAATAGAAATTAGAATTGGGAGATATGGTGTTTATGCTCAGATTGATGATAGTAGAGTAACTATAGATGATACTATTGCGCCAAGNGAAATTACGTTAGAACAGATTAAAAAAATGTTATCTGATAAAAATGCTGNACCTGAAGTTTTAACAAAGGACCAACAATCAGGTGAGGATATAGTTTTGAAAAAAGGAAGGTTTGGACCTTATTTACAATGTGGCAAAAAAATGAAATCATTACCACCAGGCATAAATGAAGATAGTTTAACTTCAGATATTGCTCAACAAGTTATGCTCTTACCTATGGAAATAGGGATTGATACTAAATCTAATGAACCTATTTTAAAAGATATCGGACGATATGGTCCCTATTTAAAATGTGGNAAAAATAATAGAAAAATCTCTGCACCTGATGATATATTAACTATAACTTTAGAACGTGCTATTGAATTATTTGCATCAGATCCNAAACAAGGTGGTATATTAAAAACTTTAGGTCAAAGTGATGATTTAGATATCGTAGTTAAAGATGGACGCTATGGTATATATNTTACTAATGGAAAAGTAAATGTTACTTTACCTAAGGATATTGATTATAATACATTAGAATTATCAACAGCACTAGAAATGATTAAAAATAAAAAACCAAAAAAACGATTTTCAAAATCAAAATAATTATGAAAGATAATGCCAAAATTTTAGAAATTCTGACTTCATTATCCAAACAAAGAGGATTTATATTTCAAAGTAGTGAGATTTATGGAGGATTAGGCTCAACATGGGATTATGGTCCTTTAGGTGTGGAATTGAAAAGAAATATTAAAAATTTATGGTGGCAAGATATGATTACATCAAGAAATAATGTTGTTGGTATGGATGCNTCTATTTTAATGCATCCAAAAGTTTGGGAAGCTAGTGGTCATGTTNAGAATTTTCATGATCCACTAGTAGATAATAAAATTTCNAAAAAACGTTATCGTTTAGATCATTTATTAGAAGACCAATCTGATGAAACTATTAGCAAGCTATTGAATCAATTAGGTATAAAAGAGGCCGNAAATTTAGAAGCAACAATACAAGCAATTGTATCTGGATTATTAGCTGTTGAAGCGTCAAGTGGCCAAATTATAGTTGATTGTGGTGTNATTGATCCGCATACNAATGAAGTTGGAGATTGGACAAATACGCGCCAATTTAATTTGATGTTTAAGACACATATAGGTCCAGTTGCTGATTCATCTTCCATTGCATACTTAAGGCCAGAGACTGCACAAGGAATTTTTGTTAATTATTTAAATGTACAATCAACATCTCGTCAAAAATTACCATTTGGTATCGCACAAATTGGGAAGGCATTTAGAAATGAAATTACTACTGGAAATTTTATTTTTAGAACACGTGAATTTGAACAAATGGAAATGGAATTTTTTTGTCAACCTGATGCAACATCTAAATGGCTTGATTATTGGAAAGAAGAACGATTAAATTGGTTTAAATCACTTGGAATTAATGAAGATAAATTACGATTACGTGCTCATGGTGACGATGAGTTAGCACATTATTCTTCAGCATGCTATGATGTAGAATATAAATTTGATTTTGGATGGTCTGAGTTAGAAGGAATTGCAGATAGAGGTACCTATGATTTAGATCAGCATATGAAGCATAGTAATAAAAAATTAACTTATTTTGATCAACAAAATAATAAACATTTTGTTCCTGCAGTAGTAGAATCATCTGCAGGGGTAGATAGAGCATTACTTACTATTCTTGCAGATGCATTTAATCAGGAAGAGGTTAATGGAGATTCACGAACAGTTATGAAGTTGTCTCCTAAAATAGCACCCATTAAAGTTGCAGTATTTCCATTAATGAATAAACTTAATATGCCTGAATTAGCAGAAAAATTAGTTAAAGATTTTAGGGATAATAATATTGCTGCATTTTATGATTCTGGNGGCTCTATTGGCAAAAGATANAGAAGGCAAGATGAAGCAGGTACTCCCTTTGGAGTAACAGTAGATCATGATACTATTGATGATAATTCTGTGACATTACGAGATAGAGATACAATGAAACAGCAACGAATATCAATAGATAACATTGTGCAAGTAATCAATGATTTNATAATTTAGTTTTTAATACTTTTGCTAAATAGTTATTGATTCTTTTTTATAAGTAATTTTAATCCTTCTAGATAACTATATTTTCCTAGTCCATGAATTTGCTTTAAGCATACAGATTTAATTACTGATTTTTTTCTAAAAGATTCTCTTTTATTGATATTGCTTATATGCACTTCAACTGTTTTGACATTAATACTCTTGATTGCATCCATAATAGCATAAGAATAATGAGTNAATGCACCAGGATTAATAATAATACCCTGAGACCAGTGTCTTTCATCATGTAAACAATCAATTAAATTTCCTTCATGATTACTTTGATAAAATTTAAAGTTATGTTCTTTACCTTCTTGTGTATTTTCAAGCCAACGCATTAATTCTTCTAAAGATTCAGTTCCATAAACTTCAGGTTCTCTTTCAGCTAGTAGATTTANATTTGGTCCATTGATTACTAGTATGTTCATAAAAATTTTATAGTTTGTAATATTAAATCTTTATTAAAATCTTTTTTAATACATGCANTCCCAATATTTTGTAAGAGTATATAATTTAATTTATTACNAATATTTTTTTTATCCGCATCAATAAATTGNATGATTTTTTTTGGNTCTTTAATATTGAGTTTTGATAAGTTAAATGTATTNATTAANATTTTAATTCTATTGTAATCATTTTCAGATAATANCTGTTGTTGATATGATAAATAGCTTGCAGATAACATACCATATAATACTGCTAAACCATGTGCCATTTTAAAATCATAATAACTTTCAAGNGCNTGTCCAACAGTATGACCAAAGTTTAATATATTTCTAATATTATTATCAAATTGATCTTTTTGTACAATATNATTTTTATGNTTAATACANTTTTTAATTATTNNATNTAANAATTTTNCATTCTNTAAANTAAGAATNTCATNNATANANTTTTCTAATTGATTAAATAATTTNACATCTAAGATTAAAGCATATTTGATAATTTCTGCTAATCCATTAATAANNTCATTTTTNTTNAATGTNTGAATAAANTTAGAATATATAATAATNCNNATAGGATGATAATAGAGGCCTATTAAATTGCGTGAATATTCAAAGTTTAAAGCTGTTTTCCCTCCAATGGATGCATCTACCATCCCTAATAATGTTGTTGGCACTGATAGCATTGCGATTCCTCGCATGTATGTACCTGATACAAAGCCAACTAAATCGGTAATGGTTCCTCCACCTATAGCAATTAGTAAGGAATTCTTATTGCATCCATTAGTATGTAAAAAATTAATAATTTTTTGATATTCAATAATAGATTTACACTGCTCATTTTCTTCACTTATATATAAATATTTTTTATTGATTATATTTTGTACAGTCGTGTTTTTCTCAATAATAGATTGTTGAGTAATAAAAAATATTTTATCATGCTTTTGATAATATAATTGTAATATTTTGTTTAATTCTACTTTAGATTTGATAAATTCAATATTCATTATTTTATTTTTTTTATAATTTCTTCTTTAATTTGATTTAAAGATTTTTGTTGAGTGTCAATTATAAGATCAGCACAATTATAGTATAAAGACTTTCGTTTGTTCCATAAGCTAATTAAGTTTTTTTTGTTTTGTTTAATATTAAACAATGGTCGATTATTAGATGTTTTGCTGAATCTTTGATAGATTGTATCAAGAGGCGTATCTAATAAAATTGTTATACCATATTTATTCATAGCTGAGCAATTCTTTTTATTCAGTACAATTCCGCCACCTGTGGCATAGATATATTGTTTTTTTTTAATATGTTCTAAAAAATATGTAGCTTCGAGTATTCTAAATTTTTCTTCTCCATATTGTTCAAAAATTTCCTTTATATTTAAATTTAAAAATGAACTAATATCTTTATCTGTATCAATGTATGGTATTCCCAGATCCTTCGAAAGTAGAGGGGCAAGACTAGATTTTCCTGCACACATCATACCTATAAGGAAAATATTATTTTGATACATTAAAATTGTGCTGATTTAAAATGTTGTTTAAGCTCCTGCATGCTGTCTCCCCCAAATTTATCTAAGATTGAATCAGCTAATACAATAGCTACCATGCTTTCTGCAATGACTGCAGCAGCTGGCACTGCGCATGTATCTGTTCTTTCTTTATGTGCCATTTTAGACTTTTTGTCTTTAATATCAACTGATTGAAGCGGCTGAGATAGTGTTGATAATGGTTTCATTGTAGCACTTATAGTAATATGTTGAGCATTAGACATTCCACCTTCGATGCCGCCTGCATTATTTGTAGAACGAGTAAAATGATTATTATTATAAAATATTTCATCATGAAGTTCACTACCATAATTATCAGATGAGGAATCTCTTCCAAATGTTATTGTTTTAATTGCATTAATAGAACAAATTGATTCAGCTAATTTTGCATTTAATTTTTTATCCCATGCAATATAACTTCCTAATCCATATGGAGCTCCTGAAACTAATATTTGAAATTTTCCACCAACAGTATCACCATTTTTTTGTGCTTGTTTAATAGTGTTAATCATTTGTTTTTCAATCTTTTTATCTAAGCATCTAATTTCTGATTTATCAGACCGTCTATTGATAGAATGTATAGGAAAATCATATATATTATGATCTGCAATTGTATTGATTTTAGTTACATAACTTGCTATATGAATATCAAGTTCCTCTAGGAATTTCCTACATATAGTTCCTAGTGCAACTCTCATTGTCGTTTCTCGTGCTGATGAACGTTCAATAACATTTCTAATATCATCAAATTGATATTTCATTATGCCAGCTAAATCTGCATGTCCAGGTCTTGGTAATGTAATTTTTTTACCTGATTTTTGATGCTTTTCAACATTCATTATATTATTCCAATTCTTCCAATCTAAATTGGGAATAATCAATCCAATTGGAGCGCCAATTGTTTTACCATTTCTTATTCCACAATAAATCGTGGCTGAATCTTTTTCTATTTTCATTCTTGCTCCACGACCGAACCCTTTTTGTCTTCTTGATAAATGATAGTTAATATATTGTTTATCAATTTCTAAATTTGATGGAATTCCCTGTATTATTCCCATCAGCCCCTGTCCGTGTGATTCTCCTGCTGTTAAGAAGTTAATTTTATTTAACATATAATTTTCTTTAATTCGCTATAGTTTAATTTATTTGAAATATTTGATTCAAACCATATATCTAATGATTCTAAAGCTTGAAATAATAACATATCTAATCCATCAATTTTTTTATTTGATGTAAAATTAAAATAATTGTTTTTGGTATTATAGTTTACATCAATAATATTGTTATAATGTATTTTAGGAATACTCTTTAAAATTTCAATGTTATTTTTTCCAATTAAACCAATAGGTGTACAGTTTATTAAATTCACATTATTATAATTACATTTTTTTTGGAATAATTGTAAAACTGTATTTTGTTTATATTGACTATAGTTTGAAATAATTTTCTTTGCTGTTTTTTCATTGCGTGATAATATTGAAATAGTGTGTGCATTATTATTTATTAATGATAGTATGATACTTCGTGCAGTCCCTCCTGATCCAATGATAATGTTGTGTGTATTATCTATTTTTATTTTATTATAATTCATCATTTTTTCAAATCCAATATAATCGTTATTATAGCCTATTAACTGATTGTTTTTAATATGAACGCAGTTAATTGATTGTATGATTTGAGCTTTTTGCTCAACAGTTTGAATATATTCATTCGCTAATATTTTATACGGCATGGTAATATTGAATCCTAAAATATTTGTATTATGTATATCTTGAATAAATGTTTTATAGTTATGCGAGTTTTTGATTAACAGTGGCTTATATACGGCATTAATATTTAAAATCTTAAATATATTAGCAAATAGTAATGGGCTTCTACTGTGAGATATTGGATTTCCTATTACGTAAAATTTATACATATAATAGCTTTATTAAATGATAAAATTCTGGAAAAGATGTGCAAGATAATAATTCTATATCTTTATTTATTACAAATTTTTTTTCTGCTATTATTGCAGCAATTGCCATCGTCATAGCTATTCTATGGTCAGAGAATGTTTTTATACTTGCACTATACAATCTTTTTGGACCCTTAATTCTAATACCGTCATCTAATTCATTTATATCAGCATTAAATTGTTTTAAATTATATACAATAGCTTTAATTCTATCACTTTCTTTAATTCTTAGTTCATTGGCACCCTTAATAATCAATGTTCCTTTTGCTTGAGTAGCTAGTAGTGCAAAAATAGGTATCTCATCTATCATTGATACAACATCTTCATTATTTAAGTTGATATTTTTAATATTTGTAGAATATTTGACTTCAATATCACAAACCTCTTCATAAAATTCGCTACGATGATTTGATGTTTTTATTTTTACACCCATTTTTTTAAGTATATTAATATATCCAATTCTTGTTTTGTTATATAGTATGTTTTTTATTTTTATATCTGAATTAGGAATGAGTGCTGCAGCTGTGATAATAAAAGATGCATTGGATATATCTCCTGGAACATTATATTGAAAACCTTTAAATTTGAATTTGTAAAATTGTTTATCATGATGCCCTAAATATTTTAATATTCTTTCAGTATGATCACGCGTTTTAAATGGATCTACTATTATTGATTTTTTATCAGACATTAAAGCTGCAAGTATTAGAGATGTTTTAACTTGAGCACTAGGCACCTTTAGTGTATAATTAATATTTTTTGGATGAGATTTTTTAAAACTAATAGGTAGAGTTTTATTATTAGATATATTAATGCCTAATTCTTGTAATGGCTTGCTAACTCTACTCATAGGTCTTTGTGATAGAGATTCATCTCCATATAAGGTTCCGGTTATTCCATTAGCTGGTAGAAACCCAAGCATTAATCGAGCTGTAGTTCCTGAATTACCACAATCAAACGTTTTTGCATTTGATTTGACTTTAGTACTATTAATATTTATTTGATGATTAGATTTTATGATTTTAATATTACATTTTTCTAAAATATCCATTGTGCGCTTGACATCATCGCATGCTGATAAATTTATAATTGAAGACTGCCCTTTGGCCATTGCTGCAAATATCAATACTCTATGAGAAATTGATTTATCGCCCTTTAGATTTATTGTTCCTTTTAACATATTTGTATTATACAACTATTTTTAGAAAATTATTCATTAATGTTTGCCCATATTCAGTTAAAATAGATTCAGGATGAAATTGAACGCCATATAGATGATATTTTTGATGTTCAATACTCATTATTTCTCCATCATCACTATATGAAGTAATTTGGATATTTTTATTTTGATTAATTTTATTAATTGATAGAGAATGATATCGAGTAGCATTAAATTTTAAAGGTATATCATTAAATAAAACAGATTTATCATCATGTGTTATTAATGATGTTTTGCCATGCATAATTGTTTTAGCATTTGATATTTTGAGATTATAATTATCAGCAATTACCTGCATGCCTAAGCATATACCTAAAATGGGTATTTTAGATTGATATTGATTTATAATATCTTTACAAATACCAGCATCATCTGGATTTCCTGGTCCAGGAGATAGAATAATATGCGAATAACGATCCATATCTATTTGCAGTTTAGCTATTTCATCATTTTTAATTATTTTGATTTTATTATTTATTATACCTACATACTGCACTAGATTATAAGTGAATGAGTCATAATTATCTACTATTAGTATCATAATGTTATTATTTTTTTAGGTATCATATGTTTTGGTAAATCTAATTTTAGTTTTTTAAGTAACATATTATCTTCTATTATTGTATTAAACTTAATATATGCATGCATAATATTTCCCCATTCATTATTTGGAACAATTTTTATTATACATTTTTTTACTTCAGAATATGATTCAATATAATTTTTTACATATTCAATAGATACTGATTCTCCTCCAGATTGAATAATATCATCAATTCTATTATGCAAATAAAGTTGATTATTATTTATTTCTCCAACATCAGAAGTTGTAAAAATTTGATTTGTTTTTTTACCATTAAAATATTTTTTCATTACAGCTTTTGATTGAACAACTATTTTTGATTTATCAACATAGATATTCACATTATTATGTGGCTTATAAAGAGTTTCCTGTGATTTGTTTCCCCAATATCCAGCAATCCCCGAACTTGTTTCAGTCATTCCATATGATATGTATGCAGGTATATTTGATTTAAATATTATATCTTGAATTTCTTTATTAATTTTTGAACCTCCAATAATAATTGCCTTTAAATTTTTTAATGATTTTAAACTGGGATTAATACTTTTTATTTTTTCAATCATAGTTGGTACCATTGAAACAATATTAAAGGAATTATTCTGTATCTTTTGAAGAAAATTCATGTTATTAAAATTATCTAATTCCATTATAAAATTATAATATAATGCACGATAAAAGATACTTAGGCCACTGATATGTGTTAATGGCATATGATTTAAATAAATATCATTTAGATTAAATTTGATTATGTTGTTCCACATTTTTAAACTGTCTTCAATATTTTCATACGATATTTCACATGCCTTTGGTTGTCCAGATGTTCCAGATGTAAAAACAACAAACTGAGTTTTGGTCTTTTTTTGATAATTGGTTTTAGCATTAAAATGAGAGCTTTTATTATTTAACTCAATATCATTATCTGTTAAGTTAATTGGAATTTTAGTTGTTTTAATATAATCAGCAATATTTGGATATAGCGGATAAATAATAGGAATTAGATTTAGTTTGTTAGCCGCTAAAATAGTTATTAATAATTTGAGTTTATTATGTATTTGAATACCAATATATTTGTCTGTTTTATGATTATTAATGAATGTAGATGCATTATCAATCATTGCATTCATTGATAAATATGAGATATTTTGATTTTTATATTTAATCAAAATTTTATCAGGGTTATCAAGAACTCGTTTATTTATAATATCAATCATTTAATACCTAAGCCTATTACATTATTTATATCAACATTATTTTTATTTATATCATAAATTGGTTTAAATAAAAATTGGTTATAAAAATTATGGATATTAATACCATGCCTATTGTTTGAATTTAATATTGCTGCAAAATGTATAGTTGCCATATTGCCAATTGGTCCTTCAAGTGCTGATGATATAATGCATTGAGTGTGATACTTATTGCATAATGATAATAACTTTAAATTTTGTTTATAGCCACCATATATACTAGGTTTTAATATTACATAATCAATCAAATTATTTTTAATCCATAATTTATAATCATCGCCATTGTATAAGCTTTCATCAATTGCTATATTAATATCATGCTTTTTTAGTCTTTGTAATAATGATAAAGTTAAATCAGCAATAGGATCTTCATAATATTCAATATTAAACTGTTTAAATTTTATCAAAAGTTTTTCAAAATCAGAAACTGTATAACAACGATTTGCATCAAGCCTAAATTTTATATTTTTATTTTTTTTTGTTAATGAAGATAAAGTGAGCACATCATCAGTAATGCTATTAATTCCTATTTTATATTTAATTGTATTACAATTATTATTTCTAATCAATTTTTGATTATAAAGTGAACTAAAATTTACATGTGTTTTTGAATTATGATTTAAAAATTGTGAAATAGATTTTCTTTCTTTTTTACACTTTAAATCATAAAGAGCAGTATCTAAACCAAAATGTAATGATGGCGTATCATGACAATGTATTTCTACTAGATTTAATAATTCTTTCAATGAATATTGCGAATGTAATTTTACAGATTGAATGAAGGATTGAAAATTCCAATTAATTTGTTGACTTGTTTCCTGAGAAAATCCATTTAGAGGAGAAACCTCACCATATCCAATATGATTTTGTGTTATTATTTTGATTATAAAATTTTCTTTTTCAGAGTATTCATTTTTAGAATTAAGCAATGTTTTATTTAATTTTAAAGTTTGTGCTGTTAATTCTAATGATTGAATAATCATATATAAATACCCAGTAATAATAATAGCATATTTACAATTTGGAATAAAGATGATTTAGCTAATGTTGAATTTAACTCCACTTGTTGTTTGAACCATATATCATAAATAATATTTGCTGATAAAGGTAATCCTATCAATACAAAATATAATATTTGTATGTTATCAAGATTGTATGCTAAGCCGTATATTGCTATATAGAATAACATTATTACAATAGAAGTTTGTATTTTACTTAATTTCTGACCTAT